>NZ_CP102589.1:3528660-3839527 GCF_032818155.1 Niallia taxi | reverse complement strand
TAGTAATCTATTGTTATAAATATAAGTAAATGTTTTGTAACATAAATGAACAATTGCCGAAATGTACGAAACAGATGTCTTTGCTACAATAAAGGGAAGTATGGACAAAGACACTAGTTATGAATGCTGTTTTATTTGCATAATATTACAGTTGGATAGATGATAGCTAAAAAACGTGATTATGAGGATGAAGAAAAATAACTTATCAACATTCTTAATGAATAACAGGGGGAAGTTATGACATTAGAAAAGAAATTAATTAATAAATCATATTATGAAGGATTGACGATGGATAGAGAAGAGCCGCCTATTGAGGTGCTCGGTCAATTGTATATTGCTGAGCAACGGAAAAATGTTCCTGACCTTACCTCTATCCGCTTTGCACAGGGGGAATTATATTTTCTTGTCCATGACTATGAATCAGCGATATTCAAGTGGGAGAATATTGCAAACGAGCTTGAACCTTGGGCCAAGAAAAACTTGGCTGATGCTTATATGGAGCTTGGTGAGTTATCGACAGCGGAAAGCATATATAAGGCTGTATTGTCTGATTCAGAATTGTTAAATACAGAAATTTCCATGCAGCTGTTTGCCTTATATATTGAAAAAGGCAATCATGATATGGCGCAGCATACAATCAAAAGCTTGCTTGCAACAAATCCTGATTATGCCAATATGACGATGCTTGCAAAGGCTTATTTCGAGGAAAATGAAAACTGGGAAGATGCGATTGAACTGGCTGTTAATGAAGGAGACAGAACCAATTCATTAAAATGGTATGAAGCTTTAATTCAATATGCTAAAATCGGTGTTATCGCAGAGCATGAGCCCGGTTATTTTATGGAGAGCATCGGAAGTGTTTCGGAGCTAGATCAAAGGCTATTCGAAAAACTGAGTACAGCAATTTGGGCAAATTATGAAAACAGCCCTTTTTACTTAGCATGGCTGAGAGACTTCAATCAGCTGTTTCAACAGCTTCATTGGGAGGAAGCGGAAGAGTGGAAAGAGCTTCCTGAGGTGCTGGAAAACGCCTATTTACATCTAATAAGCTCTGCTTATCCGATAAAGGAAATTAGAGGGCTTGTTCCTGCTATTTTAAGCAATTTATTAGTAACAGCAACTAACAATCGTTTGATAACAGCTGCATCTGCTGTTCTGGCTTGGAATGAAATGTTCCCTGGAACGCTTGCGACGGATATCATCAGCAATTCTGAGCATTTAATCAATAATGCAGAGGCCGCTGTTGACTTGACAGAAATAGTGCAATTACTGGAATCAATTTCAAACTGGGCGCAAAACAATGACATTATTATTGATAAGAAGTTCTCGCAAAAGGTAGTGGAGCAAATTCCTTCTGAAAGCCATCAGCTGCTCATAATTGGCTCGCCTGGCAGTGGTGTAAATTCTTGCATTAATGAGCTAGTTGGGGAAACATTGCTGTCTGAGGATACAAACAGTCTGATTTCTATTCAAGATCAAGATTATTTAGAAATGGCGGAAGTGACAGAAGAAGGTGTTCGTCCAATTGACACATTATCTGATTTTTATGAGGAACAGCTTTCACATGCAAGGTATGGAGGAGATACAAGAATATTCCATTTATATGCTCCGTCCGCTTTCTTACATGAAAATAATTGGGCTATCACAACATTGCCATTCCCGCATCAAGAAAAGTATGCAGATTATGCCTTGTTGGCAGACAGTCTCCTTTTTGTTATAAATGAAAGATCGCTTTTTCAGTCGAGTGATTATGAAAGATTGCTAGATTGGAAGGAGAAGGCTCCTCATTTGACAATTCAATTCTTAATTTATGCAGATGAAGCGGAAAATGAAAAGGTAGCAACCAAAAGACTGCAAAAGGCAACAGCAGCAATTGATCAATATTTTCCAAACAGTGCTGTTTTCCTTTACTCAAAAGAAAATGATCGCAGTATCCAGCTTAATGATATTAGCAGCTTTTACAGAAGGCACTTTGCAGAAAGGAATCTTGCCGAAGAGCGTACAGTTAAAAGCATTGCGATTGTACAGGATTTGCTGTCCAGCCTTTTTGAGAAAAGATTGGAAATGGAGGAAAGTCTTTATACAACATTGCGGATGTATGAGGAGATTGTCAGCAAGCTTTCAGGTGCAAATAACCAGCTTTCAGATATAGAAGTGGAAAAAACGCGTACTATCGTAAATTCCTTTGAAGATATTAAAGACACTACTACAAGGGAAATTATGACGGAAATTCCAAAAATATTAAGAGATTGCAAGGACTTCGTTAAGGAGGACAGCGATTTCGGAAAAATCCATATTGAGCTTAATGATAAAATGAATAGTGAAATCGACCAATATGTCCACAAAACATTGCTGCCAAAGGTGTACGACAGGATAAATGAGTGGATTAGGCTATCCCAAGAGCAGTTGAATGAAAGCCAGCATTTCTTGAATGAACTATGTGAAGGCTTTAATGGATTATATGAAGAGGACCAACTGGCACTTCAATGTGATTTTTCCATTTTGGATGATTGGAAAAGAGATGCACGCAGGCTCACAAACAGCATCAAAATTGACAAAGCGAATATTTTACTTCGCTTGAAGCCATCACAAGTATTGCTGAAGAGTGCTGGTAAGCTGTTTGGCAGTATTCCACAAAATAAAAAGATGCTTCATACAAGATACCATAAATATCTTGAGACAGAGGATTTTACAGAGGTTGCTCAAAATATTGTCGACGCGTTTCTATTACAGTTTGACTTTTATGAGAATGGGCTTGCAGGAGATATCCATATCTTCTTTAGCAATCCATATGATGTTCTTCAAAAGACGATAGAGGATAAGAATGTCGAGATTCACGAATATCAGGAATTACTGGAACGGTTGAAGAATAATCCGGAAATGTTCCATGATCCGTTAAGATTGTTCGAGCTGCGTCTGCTTCAATATGACTGGCTTACTAGTCCAGGAAAGCTGTCTTATAGCAAGCATTAAAATATAGTTATAAAAGTTGCATAAAGTTGAAAGGCACCTCCAATTGATTAGACTTAAGTCTAATCTTTGGAGGTGCCTTTTTAGTTTCACTTAAGGTAGCAATTACCTTAATTCCTGGTTAAAGCTGTTTGGTGGAGTAGCAGGAAAAGGGCATGAATTTGGTACAACACCAAACTCATGCCCTAGAAGCTGTCTAATGAGATAACTGCACCTAGGGCAGTTCCATTAAGAAGCTGTTCTAGTCTATCTTAAAGCTTAAAGGAGCTCTTCAATGAAACAATTCGGTTAAACACTGGCTTTTCTGCTGTTGTGTATTTAGGATCAACACTGAAATAGCCGTGTCTGAAGAATTGGAACTTATCGTATGCTTGTACATCCTTCATATTCGGTTCGATGAAGCCTTGGACAATTTCAAGAGACTTCTCATTAACATAGTCAAGGAAGGTTTCTCCTTCTGCCATTTCTTCAGCTTCATCGTCTAAAATAAGTGGTTCATACAAACGGAATTCAGCAGGAATTGCATTGGTAGCTTCGACCCAGTGTAATGTGCCTTTTACTTTTCTGCCTGTAAAGCCAGATCCGCTTTTTGTTTCTTGGTCATAGGTACAACGCAGCTCAATTACATTGCCTTGGTCATCCTTAATAACTTCCTCGCATTTAATGAAGTAAGCATGTTTTAGGCGGACTTCATTGCCAGGGAATAGACGGAAGTATTTTTTTGGAGGATCTTCCATGAAATCTTCCTGTTCGATGTAAATCTCACGGGAGAAAGGAATTTGACGTATGCCCATCTCCGGATTTTCAGGGTTAATTTCTGCATCCAGCATTTCAACTTGGCCTTCAGGATAGTTTGTGATAACCACTTTTAATGGATTAAGAACACCCATTGTCCGAGGAGCCTTCAGTTTCAAGTCTTCTCTGACAAAATGATCCAGCATGGCAGAATCTACTGCCCCTGATCCTTTGGAAATACCAAGCTCTTTACTGAATTCATGAATTGCTTCAGGTGTTACGCCTCGTCTTCTCAAGCCAGAAATTGTTGGCATGCGTGGATCATCCCAGCCATCCACAAACTTCTCATCAACTAAAAGCTTCAGTTTACGCTTACTCATAACAGTATTTGTGATATTCAAGCGGCCAAACTCAATTTGCTGTGGTGTGCTTTCCATTTCACATTCTCTAATAACCCAGTCATAAAGCGGGCGTTGGTCTTCGAATTCAGTCGTACACAGCGAGTGTGTTACCCCTTCAATAGCATCCTCTAATGGGTGTGCAAAGCTGTACATTGGATAAATGCACCACTTGTCCCCAGTATTATGGTGTGAGGCATGAGAAATGCGGTAAATAACTGGGTCACGTAAATTGATATTTGGTGATGCCATATCAATTTTTGCTCTTAGTACTTTTTCACCGTTACCGAATTTGCCTTCACGCATAGCTTGGAAAAGCGCTAAGTTTTCTTCGATTGTACGCTCTCTGTAAGGACTGTTTTTTCCTGGTTCTGTCAATGTTCCACGGTATTCGCGAATTTGATCTGCATTCAAGTCGTCAACATATGCCAGCCCTTTGTTAATAAGCAATACAGCACGTTTGTACATTTCCTCAAAGTAATCAGATGCAAAAAGCAGGTTCTCCCATTTGTAACCAAGCCATTCTACATCTTCTTTAATAGCATTAACATATTCAATGTCTTCCTTAAGAGGATTTGTGTCATCGAAACGTAAATTCGTTTTCCCGTTAAATTCAGCTGCTAGTCCAAAATTAATGAAGATTGATTTAGCATGGCCGATATGCAAATAGCCATTCGGTTCTGGAGGGAAACGAGTGATAACCGTGTTATGCTTCCCTGTTTCCAAATCTTCCTTCATAATATTCTTGATAAAATTTGAATTGTTCTCCACTATATGACCACCTTTCTCCTATGTATAAAGATAAATGTGCCAAGATTTAAGACATTAGCACATTTTTGCATAAATGATAAAGCAAAAAAAATTCTTCTTTTGATTATATCAATAATATATCCAATATTTTATTATAAACTTCCTAGAAAAGAAACGAAAGTCCTAGAATAGTCTTTTTAAGGAGTGTATTTAAAAATTCTGTTAGAAAAAGAAGCGGATTAAAGCCATTAAGACTACTCCGACAAGGACTGTTGTCAGCAAACTTTTCGTCCATATTGCAATCAAAAGTGTCGGAATTGTCGCCAGTAAAACATTCCAGTTTATTTGCATGCCTGTATTGGATGCTGTGATTAAATTTTCGACAATAAGACCTGTAAATATACAAACTGGTAAGTAAGACAGCCATTTTTCCACAGGCTTTGGAACAGCAAAGCTTCTGACAACGATAAACGGCAATACTCGCGGAATAAGCGTTACAAGCATACAGCCAACAAGCAGCAGGAGGTATTCAGTTGTTGTGCTCATTATCAGTTACCACTCCAATCGTTGCTGTAATAATTGTCGCCACAATGACTGCAAGGCTGCTCGACATGATAGCTGAAAGCAGCACCATTAATACGACCATAACAGCCATTAAAAATAGGTAATGCTTTAATTTGGTTCGTTGGACAGTCTGCAGCTGGAGAATTAATAGTGCAACAAACATGGCAGTTAATGCATAATCAAGGCCGAATGTTTTAGGATCCGGAAACCATTTTCCTGCGTATGCTCCGACCGTACAGGAGATAATCCAGACAGTATAGGCTGTAATATTGAGACCATTCATCCAGCGATCTGTTATAGGAATATTTTTGGAGATTTTTGTAATGGCCACTCCAAAAGATTCATCTGTTACTAAGCTGCCGATGCCGATGTTTTTTAATAAAGAATATTGGGTAAACCTTGGTGCTAAAGCGGAGCTAAGAAGTAAATGTCTTAAATTAACGATAAAGGTTGTCAGCACAATCGCTCCAATAGGACTCCCAGCAGCAATCATTGCACAAATGATAAATTGTGCAGATCCAGCATAAACAAGGAGTGACATTAAAAACACAGCAAAAATGTCTAGGCCAGAAGATACGCCAACAACTCCCATTGCCAAACCAATGCTGATATAGCCTAACAATGTTGGGATGCAATCTTTAACTCCGTTCAAAAAGGTGAAGGAATCATCTTCTTTCCGTACATAAACCTTCGAAGTTTCCAGGATGATAACCTCCTAAATGTTTAATATGTTATATAAATGTATGTTATAATGTACAGTATATAAAAGCCTGAATAATTAATCAATGACAATTTTAAGGAGTGGAAAATGGATTCTATTTCAAATGTAATTGGAAAAAATCTTGAAAGTCTTCGTAAGAGTAGAGGATATAGTCTTGATAAAGCTGCTGAGCTGACAGGGGTTAGTAAAGCAATGCTTGCTCAAATAGAAAAGGGAAAATCAAATCCGACAGTTTCGACATTATGGAAAATAGCAATGGGACTGCAGGTTTCCTTTTCCTATTTCATGACAGAAAATGCTACAACTGTTAAAAAAGTTCGTTTCAAAGACATAGAGCCATTTAAGGATGATTCCAATCATTATCGGCTGTTTTCTCTTTTTCCATATCATCCTGAAAAAAAATTTGAGGTGTATACGGTAGAATTGGATGCAAAAACAGAGCATTTTTCTGAAAAGCATGCAGGGGAGGAATATGTCTTTGTTGGAGAGGGAAATGTCGCAATTGTTATTGGCGAAGATAAGTATAATTTGGAAAAAGGAGACGCACTATCCTTCACATCCAATCGGGACCATATGTACATTAATACAGGGGATGAATTGGCGACTATTTTTGTCCTGATTTATTATCCGGAATAAAAAAGAACCATTCTCCAAATCGCCGGATGAATGGTTCTTTTTATGCTTCTTCGCTCTGCTGTTAAGCAGCTCAAGCTTCGTTTTTGTCGTTTTAGTCATCGGGTTAATCGAGCCCCAGTCGCCTCTTTTTATAGCAACATTAAATCCAGTTTCACGCAGCTGTTTTTCGCGCTTTTTCTTTGCAATAGATTTTGCCATCGTTTTATTCCTCCTAAAAAAATATAAAGGTATACTAAATGCAGCACTCCCTAAATGCACTAAAGTATACCTTTATTATATAACATTACTTAATGAAAGAAGAGACTTTCCGTTTATTTATGATATGGAATGTTTTACATATTTTGGGTGTCGATGCATCATCGTTACTAAGAATACACCGCAGATAAGCAGCAGGCTGCTTGTCGTGAAGAACACAGCTGAAAAGCCATAATGCCCTGCAATTAACCCGCCGAAGGTTGGACCAATTATATTTCCGAGAAAGCGGAGACTTGTTTCGTATCCCATTACTTCACCTTGCATAGTAATCGGAACTTCATGTCTGATATAGGCAATTCTAACTGGGATAAGTCCGCCAATGGACACACCGAGCAGAAACCGAATAATCAAAAGCTGCCAATAGTCAGTAACGAACCCGCCTGGGAAATAGACAATGCCTGCTATAAATAGCAAGATCACCAGCAGCTTCAAATAGCCTTTTCGATCGCCAAGCTCTCCCCACTTTCGTGCCATGAGTAAGTTTCCTAAGCCTGCTGCTGAAAAGGCAATGCCAGAAAATAAAGCAATGCTTTCTGTGCCATGCAGTTCACTTACATATAAAGACAGAATTGGCTGGATGCTGAAATGGGCAATTTGGATAACTGCCGAAATAAGCAATACTGTTATAAATATAGGATTTTTTAAGATATACCCAAGTACCTCTCTGGTAGAATAATGCTGTTTAATGCCTTTGGCGACAGGGAGAATAAATTCCTTCGTTGTGAAGACCAATATTACTGACAGAAGTATGGCAAATGAAGTATAGCGGAATGTATCAGAGTAACCAATGCTGTCAGCTATCGCACCTCCAAGTAAAGGACCGATAAGGGAACCTGTAATACTGCCGGTCTGCAGGGTACCGAGTACCTTCCCAGCAGTTTTTTTAGGGGTTTGTGTAGCGATAAATGCCTGTGACATAGGAATAAATCCTGTAAAGAAGCCTGTAAAAAAGCGGAGTGCAAATAGTTGCCATACAGAAGTGACAAAGCTCATTAAGAAAATGGAGAGACCGAGGCCGAAGCCTAATGCGATTAAGATTTTTTTCCTTCCAAACTTATCCCCAATCTTCCCCCAAATTGGAGAAAACAAAAAGGCTGCGATGAATGTGACAGAAAAACAGAGGCCAGACCAATGCTGAACATACTTCTCTGAAAAGTTCCCCATTGACTCAATATAAAGGGATAGAAAGGGCAAAACCATTGTCATGCTTCCGCTTATAAAAAAATTTGCGAACCACATGATCGACAAGTTGCGTTTTGAATACTGTTGATAATCGTCCAAAAATAACACTTCTTTCCGAAAACATTTCGTTTTTCTAAATATTATCTTAACGCAATTCCTCCAAAGAAGGAAGCCTTTTGCTTTACAAAAATAATGGTAATGTGCTAGTCCATCAGTACCTTTTAAAAAAAAATATTTTTGTCCTCTCTTCATGCACAAATGTATTTCTAATGAAGAAATATCTTGCATCTTACATGTAAAAAAGTAATAATATGTTTAGCATAAAATAATGGAAAATTAAAAAAACATATTATTGGAAAAGTTCTGCAGTTTATGGGAATGTAAGCATGGGGAAATAATACAAGCATTAATATTAATTGACGTAATGGGAGATGGCGGCATGAAGGTAGTAAAGTTTGGTGGAAGTTCTTTAGCATCAGGACAGCAATTAGAAAAGGTATTGCAAATATTAAAGGATGACAAGGAGCGGAGAGTGGTGGTAGTTTCTGCTCCAGGAAAAAGGAATGAGCAGGATACAAAAGTGACAGACCTGCTAATTAGCTGCGGAGAAAAGGTATTAGCAGGCAAGGATCCTTTAGAAGAAGTTGCGCAGGTGATTGCAAGATATGCGGATATTGCCAGAGAACTTGATCTTTCAAGTGACATTATTACGCAAATTAAACAGGGTTTTCTTGAGCTGTTAGATGGAAATAAAGAGAATGCTCATTCCTTTATGGAGGCAGTCAAGGCAAGCGGGGAAGACAATAATGCTAAATTGGTCGCAGCTTTCTTAACTGCCAGAGGCTTGAAAGCAGTGTATGTTAATCCACAGGAGGCCGGACTGATTGTGACTGATGAGCCTGGCAATGCCCAGGTGCTTCCTGAGTCTTATGATCGTTTACAGCTTTTAAGAGAGTATGAGGACATCGTTGTGTTCCCAGGTTTTTTTGGTTATAGCAAATCAGGTGAGGTTGTGACTTTTTCCAGAAGCGGCTCTGATATTACTGGTGCGATAGTAGCGAACGGTGTGAAGGCATCTGTTTATGAGAATTTCACGGATGTTGATGCAGTCTATACTGTAAATCCAACGATTGTCTCCAAGCCAAAAGAGATTAGTATGCTCACATACAGGGAAATGCGCGAGTTATCCTATGCAGGGTTTTCCGTCTTCCATGCGGAAGCATTGATTCCTGCTTATCGGGCCGGCATTCCAGTCCATGTGAAAAATACTAATAATCCTCTTGTTCCAGGCACAAAAATCGCAGCAAAACGCAGTAATGATAATGGACCAGTTGTCGGAATTGCAAATGATAAAGGTTTTTGTTCCATATATATCAGTAAATATTTAATGAATAAAGAAATTGGATTTGCAAGAAGAATCCTTTCTATTTTGGAGGAATATGGGATTTCGTATGAGCATATGCCTTCAGGTATTGATGACCTGACAATCATATTGCGCCAAGATCAATTAATACATATTGATGAAGGCGAACTGCTTGCAAGGATAAAGGAAGAACTTAATGCTGAAGAAGCTGTCATAGAGCATGACCTTTCATTAATTATGGTTGTTGGGGAAGGAATGCGCCATAATGTTGGCACAACATCTCGCGCAGCCAAAGCTTTGGCAGAGGCTGGAGTCAATATCGAGATGATTAACCAAGGCTCATCAGAAGTCAGCATGATGTTTGGTGTAAAGGAACAATTTGCGAAAAAAGCTGTTAAAGCACTATATGAAGAATTTTTCCAGTAGAGGCTGAACATATGTAAGTCTAATTCAACCGAACTATTTATCATTTATTGATTAATAGTTCGGTTTTTTGTTTTCGGTCTAAAAACAACAATTGAAAATTTTAGTGGTAGGATAAAAGGACACTCGACTACTAAGGGAAATCACGACCCTGCAGGCGAAGACGAGGAAGCTCTAGCTTTGTCCAAGCATCTATTTTTTCAAATATAGAAGCTGGTTATATTCGGACAAGAGAATTGTCAGGAAAAAAATTTAAAAGACTTTGAATGTCAGATTATCTAACACAATTGGATTAACCGTTTAAAATTGAAAGCGGAAACAACATTGATAAAAGAAGAAAAAGTGAAAAATATGTCTAAAAAGAATAATTAACTATTAATTCTGTTAATTATGATAATTAAAAAAACTTAGTATACTAATCCTAGTTTTGAAGTTAATTTATAAGAAATAGCAAAAATAATAGCAAATAAGAAAGGAGAAAATCAGTATTTAAAGGAAAAGAGATAAGTCATTCATCTGTGAAAATTGCGTAATTATCCTTTTTTAACGATTAAATATAATAATGTTAAAAGTTATAACAACCTTTAGGGAAAGATGTGGAAATTCTTCATTATATTAGGAGGGAACGTATGTTACAAAATTGGCATGAAGAACTAGAAGGTATGTTTGATCAGATGGTGGAGTGGAGAAGACATATGCATCAGTATCCAGAACTTTCGTTTCAAGAGGTAGAAACCCCGAAGATGATTGCGGATATCCTAGAGGGATTTGGAATTGAAGTGAGACGCAATGTAGGTGGAAGAGGTGTAGTTGGCAAGATTTATGGTGCTAAACCAGGAAAAACAATTGCGCTCCGAGCAGATTTCGATGCACTGCCAATCCAGGATGAAAAGGAAGTTTCCTATAAATCAAAGGTAGACGGAGTCATGCATGCTTGTGGACATGATGGACATACTGCCACATTGCTTGCTGTAGCCAAGGTACTTCAGGATAACAGGGAAAGTATCGCAGGCAATGTTGTGCTGCTGCACCAGCATGCAGAGGAGCTTTCGCCAGGAGGAGCAAAAGCAATGATTGAGGATGACTGCCTAGAAGGAGTCGATGTAGTATTTGGAGCGCATCTTTCCAGCTTGAGTGAATTAGGAAAATATTATTGCAAACCAGGCTATTCACAAGCGGCAGCTGATGCATTTGAAATAACGGTAACAGGCAAAGGGGGACATGGCTCTTCACCACATGAGACAGTCGATGCCATTGCTGTTGGAACTGCCCTTGTCACACAGCTGCAATTTATTGCAAGCCGCAGAGTGGACCCGTTAAATCCGGTTGTGCTGTCAGTCGGTTCCTTCCACAGCGGTAATGCCAAAAATGTTATCGCGTCAAAGGCAACATTGACTGGAACGGTAAGAACACTTGATAAGGATCTGCGTGTATTTATGGAAGAAGAAATACGCTTGATGGCAGAAGGGATTTGCGAAAGTATGCAGGCAACTTGTGAAGTGAATTACATAAAGGGTTATCCTGCAGTATTTAATCATGAAGAGGAAGTGGCTGTTTTTGAAAAGGCAATTGCAGACAGCTTAGATAAAGAGATGATAGTCAGGTCTTCACCAATCATGGGCGCAGAGGATTTTTCCTACTATCTTTTAGAAAAGCCAGGTATGTTCTTTCACACTGGTGCAAGAGTAGAAGGGGAGCAAAGCTACCCGCACCACCATCCAATGTTTGATTTTGATGAGAAAGCGATGATTTATGCAGGTAAAGCATTTTTGAGTATTGTTGACCACTATATTGCTGTGAAATCGGAAGAAGAGGTGGCCGAAGCCGTTCAATAAGAAAATCAATATCAAGCAAAGATCAAAAATAATGGATGGGAGTGATCTGCAATGTTAAGCAAATGGTATGAGGAAATAGAAGCAATGTATGATTCTATGGTGGAATGGAGACGGCATTTGCACGAAAATCCTGAGCTTTCCTTTCAAGAAGCGAACACGAGCAAGATGATTGGAGATCTGCTGGAGAGCTTCGGAATCGAAGTACGAAGGAATGTTGGAGGAAATGGAGTTGTTGGGAAAATCTATGGATCAAAGCCGGGAAAAACCATTGCGTTAAGAGCAGACTTTGATGCATTACCAATCCAGGATGAGAAGGAAGTTCCTTTCAAATCAAAAATCGATGGCGTTATGCATGCATGTGGACATGATGGCCATACAGCAACATTGCTTGCTGTAGCTAAGGTGCTGAATGACAATAAGGAACATCTTGCTGGCAATATTGTTCTTCTCCATCAGCATGCAGAGGAACTCCCGCCAGGAGGCGCAATCACAATGATTGAAGACGGATGCTTGGATGGAGTAGACGTTGTGTTTGGAGCACATCTTGCTTCAGGAAATGCTCTCGGAGAGGTGCTATACGGAGTTGGCCCTACATCTGCTGCAAGTGATACTTTTGAATTAAAGCTTCAAGGCAAGGGTGGTCACGGAGCATCACCACACCAAACTATTGATTCCATTGCAATTGGGGCGCAAATCGCTAACCAATTGAAGCATATTGTCAGCCGCCGTGTTAATCCGCAAAAACCAGCTGTCATTTCAATCGGGTCATTCCATGCCGGAAACGCAGGAAATGTTATTGCTGACACTGCAGAATTGACAGGCACAGTCCGAACTTTTGACGACGATGTTCGTGATCTTATTGAAAAAGAAATGGATGAGCTAATTAGTGGAGTGTGCAAGGCGTTTCATGCTACCTATGAATTTAACTATACAAGGGGCTATCCTTCGACTGTGAATACGAAGGAAGAGACTGATATTCTAGTAGAATGCGTTAAAGCAAATTTACCAGAACAGAAGCTTGTGGAAATTATTAAGCCAGGGATGGGCGGCGAAGATTTTGCCTATTATCTTCAGCATAGACCAGGAACTTTCTTTTCAGTTGGTGCCAGAAATGAAGAAATTGGTGCTGTTTATCCGCATCATCATCCAATGTTTACATTTGATGAGAGAGCGATGCTCGATACAGCTAAGATTTTCTTGAGTCTTGTCGATTATTATATCAATCCAGAAAAGGCTGGTGCATTAGTAGAATCTTCTACTATATAAATGAACTAAAACTGGAGGGGGAAGAATGGGGAACAATATCTTAGAAGTAGATAAACTGCAAACGGCTTTTAAAACAGATAAGGGGGAAGTCATTTCTGTCGAAGAAGTGACTTTCCAGTTGGAGCCTGGTGAGACAATCGGAATTGTGGGTGAATCTGGCTGCGGAAAAAGTGTTACTTCTTTATCTATCATGAGACTTCTAGGAACACATGGTTTTATAAAGAAAGGCTCTATTAAGCTGAATGGCAAGGACTTGGCACAGGTCTCGGAAGCAGAAATGCGAAAGGTCCGCGGCAATGAAATATCCATGATCTTTCAGGAGCCGATGACATCCTTAAATCCTGTCTTCACAATAGGAAACCAAATGGTTGAATTGATTCGTCTGCATATGGATTACAGTGCAAAAGAAGCAAAGAAGTATGCGGTCGAAATGCTTCAGAAGGTGGGAATACCAAGAGCAGAAGTAATCATTGATGAATATCCCCATTCTCTTTCAGGGGGGATGAGACAGAGGGTTATGATTGCAATGGCGTTGTCGTGCAAGCCGAAGCTGCTGATTGCAGATGAGCCGACAACAGCCCTTGATGTAACAATCCAAGCTCAAATCCTTGAATTGATGAAAAGCTTAAAAAAGGAATCAAATACATCTATTATGATGATCACCCATGACTTAGGCGTTATCGCTGAAATGGCTGATAAAGTAATTGTCATGTATGCAGGGCAGGTTGTAGAAGAGGCTGATGTGTTTACATTATTTGATGAACCGAAGCATCCTTATACGAAGGGCTTGATTGAATCCATACCACATTTGGAATACGATTCAGACCAAAAGCTTTATTCGATTCCAGGTTCCGTACCGACATTGCAGCAAATGCCAAAGGGGTGCCGCTTTCATACAAGATGTCCGTATGCCACGGAAAAATGCGTAACTGACAGACCTCCCCATTTAGCTGTTGATGGCAACAGTAATCATAAAGTGAGATGCTGGCTTTATGAGGAAGTAGGCAGCAAGACAAGAACACATACTAGTGGAAGCGAGGTAAACGTATGAGCATGATAACTTTACCTAAAAAAGACGGAATATTAGGACAATTAAGTGAGCCTCTTTTGGAAATTAAAAATCTCAAAAAATATTATCCAATCAAAAAAGGAGTTTTATCTAAAACAGTAGGTCACGTAAAAGCAGTAGACGGACTAGATTTTTCTATCTATCCAGGTGAAACAATTTCACTTGTTGGGGAATCAGGCTGCGGCAAATCTACGACAGGCAGAGCAATTGTAAAGCTGGACCCTCCTACTGAAGGGAGTGTGCTGTTTGAAGGAAAAGATATGGCGGACTTAAGTAAAGGAGAATTGCGGAAAATCAGGACACAAATGCAAATCATTTTCCAAGATCCCTATTCCTCTCTAAATCCGCGTAAAAGAATTGGGGACCTTTTGGCAGAGCCGCTTTTGGCACATAAGCTTGCCTCTAAGGAAGAGGTCAGCAAAAAGGTCGATCAAATGCTAGAGACAGTTGGATTAACAAAGTTTCATAAAGGCAGATACCCGCATGAGTTTTCAGGTGGACAGCGACAAAGAATTGGAATAGCCCGGGCGCTAATGCTGAATCCGAAATTGATTGTTTGTGATGAGCCTGTGTCTGCACTGGATGTTTCTATCCAGGCACAAGTGCTGAACCTGCTCAAGGATTTGCAAAAGGAATTCAATTTAACGTATCTGTTCATTGCCCACGGTCTTGGTGCAGTCAAATATATTAGTGACAGAATCGCTGTCATGTACCTTGGGAAAATCGTTGAGCTTGGTAAAACGGCAGATATATTCTCGAAACCAAAGCATCCATATACACAAGCATTATTAAGCGCCTATCCGATTCCAAACCCGCATTTACGAAATAGAGAGCGCATTGTAGTTGAAGGTGATGTACCAAGTCCGGCAAATCCTCCTAAAGGCTGCAGATTCCATACGAGATGTCCATTTGCGGCAAGTATTTGTAAAGAAAAGGAGCCTGTTTTGAGCGGGGATAACCATACGGTAGCCTGTCATTTTCCACTATCATAAACAAGGGAGGGAGCTCATAAATGCTACAGTACATTATCAGAAGAGTATTAATTGCCATTCCAGTATTGTTTGGGGTTACAATTTTTAATTTTTTCATCATTAATATGGCACCCGGTAACCCTGTTGACATGTACCTTAATCCGGATGCCACAGAAGCAGATGCAGAAGCAAAAAAGGAAGCGCTCGGATTGAACGATCCAATATATGTCCAATATATCCGATGGCTTGGCAACCTGCTTCACGGTGATTTTGGCTTTTCCTATACAACATATGAACCCGTTCTTGACTTAATCATGAACAGAGTTGGTCCAACATTACTCCTGATGGGGGCAGCACTTGTCATTGCTTATATTATTGCGATTCCAATTGGAATTCTCAGTGCCTCAAAACAGTATTCTTGGATTGATTATTTGACAACAACATTTTCCTTTTTAGGTGTTTCCATCCCAAGCTTTTTCCTCGGTCTTGGCGCAATCTACTTATTTTCATTAGTGCTGGGCATACTCCCTACTGGTGGAATGTTCACATTAGGAAGTACGGGCGGCTTTATGGATACATTTATACATTTGCTGCTTCCGGCAGCCATATTAGGAACAGGGATAGCAGGAAGCACGGTCCGTTATGTAAGAAGCAGCATGCTAGAAGTGCTTGGGCAGGATTATTTGCGGACAGCTAGAGCGAAAGGACTAAAAGAGTTTGTTGTCACAAATAAGCATGCTTTGAAAAATGCTCTTATTCCCATTATTACGATTATAGGTATGGAAATACCAGTGTTAATCGGCGGTGCAGTTGTCACAGAACAGATTTTTCAATGGCCCGGTTTAGGTCAATTAACGATACAGTCCATTAGTTCCAGGGACTATCCAACATTGATGGCGATTAACTTCTTGGCAGCATTCGCGGTGTTGTTCTCTAATTTGCTGACAGATATTCTTTATTCTGTTGTCGATCCACGCATCAAATATAGCTAGGGGGGGAGGAAGTAGAATGAGTATACCAAACGCAAAACTTGGTACAGAATTGCCGATTAATCAGATGCCTGTTGCTGTTAAAGAGGAGTTGGGCAATGAAGAAAGCTATTTAAAGCTAATAACGAAACGTTTTTTTAAACATAAGCTGGCAGTTGTCGGGATGATCATTTTCAGTTTAATTGTGCTGATGGCACTCTTTGCTCCGCTTATCGCTCCCCATAATCCATATGCTGTCGAAGGGGAGTTCGCTGCAGCACCTTCTTCAGAGCATTTACTTGGAACAGACGAGGTAGGCAGAGATTTATTCAGCAGACTTATATATGCTGCTAGAGTCTCCTTATCCGTAGGTGTTGGCGCTGTTGCCATTTATGTTGCCATTGGCACAGTGTTAGGAGCAATTGCCGGATACTTTGGTAAATGGGTAGATATGGTTATTATGCGCTTAACAGATGTATTCATGTCTTTCCCATATTTAATGGTTATCCTTGTTTTGGTAAGCATCATGGGACCGAAGCTAATTAACGTTATCCTTGTTTTAGGCCTGCTAGGCTGGCCGTCCATTGCAAGGCTTGTGAGAGGGAGCGTTCTTTCCATTAAGGAAATGGACTATGTTAAGGCAGGAGTCGCGTTAGGATTTTCAACACCAAAAATCGTGTTCCAGCACATACTGCCAAACTGTATTGCTCCAATTCTAGTAAATGCAACATTCGGTATTGCTTCTGCGATTATTATGGAGGCTTCCTTAAGCTTTCTCGGCATGGGGGTTCAGCCGCCAACAGCAAGCTGGGGAAATATGTTGACTGAAGCACAATCAATTACGGTATTGGCATCACAGCCATGGCTGTGGATTCCTCCAGGTATCATGATTTTACTTTCCGTTCTATCCATTAACTTCATGGGTGACGGACTGCGTGATGCAATGGATCCAAAAAGCTTGAAGTAAGTGATGAGAATATATGATTCACATTCTATAGATAAATGGGGGAAAACAGATGAAGAATGTATTCAGAAAAGGATTAGGCTTATTCACGATTGCGCTCCTGCTTTTATTGACAGCTTGTTCTGGTGTGGCAAACACTGGAACAAACTCAGGGGGATCTAAAGGCAATACAATGTATATTGGACTAGTAAATGCTCCAGTCAGCTTCAACCCTATTAACTCATCCGATATTGCGGCTTCATGGCTGGAAAAATTTATGTTCGATACATTTTTGGAAATGACAGGGCCACTGGAGTTTACTCCTAAGCTTGCAGATTCATTTGAAACAGAAGATAATCAAACATTCACAATTAAGTTGAATGAGAAAGCAGAATGGTCTGACGGCACACCAGTAACTGCAAATGACGTTGCATTTACAATGAATCTTGTTGCAAACCCTAAAACAGAAACAGCAATAGGAACATATTTGACGATTATTGACGGATTGAACGAAAGTGGGAAATTCCCGGAAGGCGTTACGGAGATACCATCATTAACAATTGTTGACGACAAAACAATCCAATTTAAAACAAAAACGCCAGTTGATCCAAACATGGTAAAAGAACAGCTTGGCTCTAAGTTTATGATTCTTCCAGAGCATGTATTAAAGGATGTAGCTCCAGAAGACTTACAAAAGGATCCATTCATGCAAAAACCAACTGTAACAAATGGACCATTCAAGTTCGTACAATATGCTAAAGACCAATATGTAGAATATAAAAAGAATGATAATTACTATTTAGGTGAAGTACAACTCGATAAAATGTTCGTGAAAATTATGCCTGCAGCAAATCTTGTTGCACAGCTTCAAACAGGCGAAATTCAAATGAATGCTGCCGGTGGTATTGGTAAGATTGCTGTACAGGATTTTGATACAGTGAAGGGTTTTGAAAATGTAACAACAAAAACAGAAAAAACGTATGGTTATCAAAACATGATGTTCAACACAGAAAAAATCACGGATGAAAAAGTCCGCCAAGCATTTGCTTATGCGATTGACCGTGAAAAAATTGTTGATCAGCTGTTGAAGGGCGAGGGGGAGATTGTCGACGGACCATATACATCCATCAGTCCATACTTGGATAAGGATTTAGCAACATACACTTATGATCCTGAAAAGGCAAAACAACTGCTTGAGGAAGCTGGATGGGACTTTGACAAAACAATTGACTTTGTTGTACCTATCGGAAATAAAGTCCGTGAGCAATCAGCTGACATCATTGCTCAAAATCTAGAAGCAATTGGCTTAAAACTTAATACAACAACATATGATTTTCCAACTATTATGTCAAAAGCTAAAGCAGGCGAATTCGATTTGCTGTTGATGGGCTTCACGAACACAATCGATCCTGACGTAACAACTGTTTACGGAAGCAATGCTACAAGCAACTATACAAACTACAGTAATCCTGAGGTTGATAAGCTTCTGCTTGCTGGTAAACAAGAGCCAGATACAGAGAAGCGTAAAGAGATTTACAACGAGCTTCAAGCAATTTGGAGCAAGGAATTGCCAGTATTCACCCTTTATTCAGACTTTGACTTCGGAGCAATTTCAAAAGACGTTGCAGTCGGCGGTCCAAAGGTATTTGGCTTCCATAATGAGCTGTATAAGTGGACAATGACAGGAGCAGAATAATTGAAACTTAATTAAGAGTTAAGGAAAAGACTGTAGAATGGTTTCTACAGTCTTTTTTTGCATTAATAGTTTTCTCTCCTCCTTAAAAAAAGTACTATGACAATGCTCAAACCATGTTTTCTATTTATGGAAAAAGAGGTATGATAATATCAAAATTTAGTTTTCCTAAAGAAATCGTAAATGCTAATTTATATGTGCAAAAGGCAGGAGGAGAAAAATGACAAAAATTTTTAAAAGGCTTTGGACATATCAAGTCAGCATCGCCATTGCACTAATTCTAATGCTGACAGAACTTGCAGTAGAGCTGGTCCAGCCACTTATCATGGCAAAAATTATTGATGATGGTCTTGCACAGGAAAACACAGAAACAGTTATTCTTTGGGGAAGCATCCTTGTCGGCATTTCACTGCTTGCTTTTGCTGCAGGCATTATTAACACTTTTTATTCCGCTCATGTCAGCCAAAATTTTGGCTACAGTCTCCGAAAAGAGCTTTACTCAATCATTCAATACTTCACATTTGCCAACAGCAGCAAGTTTGCCAGCTCTTCCTTAATAACAAGGCTGACAAATGATATTACACAGCTGCAGAATATGATTTTTATGGGTCTGCGTTTTCTGTTAAGGTCACCATTATTAATAATTGGAGGAATCATCATGTCCTTCGTTGTCAATGCAAGACTAGCTCTTTTGCTTGCAGTGACAATTCCTGTGATTATCCTAATGTTTATTTGGGTTATTCGCAAAGGCGGAAGGATGTTTAAAAAAGTACAAGGGAAATTGGACTTTGTGAACAATGTTATGCTTGAAAACTTAACAGCCGTAAAGCTGATTAAGGCATATGTTCGAAAACGGTTTGAAACAGACAGATTTATTTTTGCCAGTGATGACTTAAGAAGAAATACAGAAAAGGCACTAAGGTTAATGGAAATTACCGTTCCACTCCTTTTGTTCATTATGAATTTATGTATTATTGCTATTCTTTGGTTAGGGTCAGGTCAAATTGCAGCAGGGCAAACACAGGTTGGGGATGTTGTGGCAATCATAAACTATTCCTTAAGAATAACCTCTTCTTTATCTGTCATAACCATGCTGATTATGGTTGTATCCCGTTGTAAGGCATCTGCAGACAGGCTGCAGGAAGTATTCGACATAGAAGAAAAGGATAGCAGCGGACATGGAAATGCCTCAAAACAGCTTGAAATAAACGGGAAATTAGAATTCAAAGATGTTGCTTTTGCTTATCCAAATACTGAATACAGTGTGCTTGCCGGTATTAGCTTTACTGTCCAGCCAAATGAAGTGGTTGCTGTTATGGGAATAACGGGAGCAGGGAAAACAACTTTATTTCAGCTTATTCCAAGATTATATGAACCGACAAAGGGAGCAGTTTATATTGATGGCACAGACATTAGAGAGTACAATCTTGACTCCATAAGAAAGCAAATTGGCTATGTTCCACAGGTTTCCTTATTGTTTACTGGAACAATTAAAGAAAATATTCGTTGGGGAAATCCTTTTGCCACAGACAATGAAATTGTAAAGGCAGCTAAGGACGCGCAAATACACGATACGATTATGAAGCTTCCAATGAAGTATGATACTAGAATCGGACAAAAGGGAATAAATTTATCTGGTGGTCAAAGACAAAGGCTATCCATTGCGAGGGCACTTGTAAGGAAACCGAAAATCCTCCTTTTAGATGATAGTACTAGTGCTTTAGATTTGCAGACAGAAAAAGAGCTGCTTCAAGCAATATCCACATACAATGCAACGGCACTGTTAATAACTCAAAAAATCTCAACTGCCCGAAAGGCAAACAGAATTCTGCTTATGGAGGAAGGCAAAATCCTTGCATATGCCCCTCATGATCAGCTGCTGAAGGAAAATAAATTGTACCAGAAAATAGTAGAATCACAGCTAGGTAAGGAGGAGGCAAGCCATGTATAAGACATTTACAGAAGCCTTTCATTATCCGAAGCCAGATTTAGATACAAAGGCAGTAAAGAAAAAGGTTAAAGCAAAACCACGTAATATGGGAAAGACATTGTACCGATTATGGCAATACATGGCTGTTCAGAAAGGTCTTCTTATTCTCGTGCTTTTTCTTGTCGCAGTCAGCTGCTTTTTAGGACTGCTTGGCCCATATATAGTAGGGATATCCATTGATAATTATATTGTTAATAAAGAATTTAGCGGGCTTGGCACGATGCTGCTGCTATTGGGCATTATCTATTTCATTTATTCTGTCAGCCTATTCTTGCAGAATTACTGGATGATCGGCATTTCTCAATCAACTGTCTATAAGCTCCGAACAGACTTGTTTGCCCAATTTCATGAGCTTGCAATTGCCTATTTTGATAAAAAACAGCATGGAGAACTGATGAGCAGGGTCACAAATGATATTGAAAATGTTAGCTCAACACTTAACAGCTCTGTTATCCAGATTTTTTCAAGCGTACTGACACTCATAGGGACGATTTCCATCATGCTTTGGCTCAGTCCGCTTCTAACTTTCTTGAGCTTAATTATCATACCTGCCATGTATTGGGGCATGAAATGGATTACAGCCAGAACAGGCCAGCTTTTTAAGCAGCAACAGCAAAAATTAGGGGAGCTAAATGGTTTTATTGAAGAGTCCATTTCAGGTCAGCGTATTGTTAAAACCTTCTCATTAGAAGATAAAATGATTATGGAGCTTGTGGATAAAAGTGAAAGCTTGAAGAACGTCAGCTATTGGGCACAGGTTTATTCAGGGTTTATCCCCAAGCTGATGAATATGCTCAATAATATTAGTTTTGCCCTAATAGTTGGCGTCGGCGGCCTAATTATTTTAAAAACAGGAAACATTTCTATAGGAATTATCGTCATATTTGTTGAGTACTCAAGACAGTTCACTCGTCCTTTAAATGATCTTTCCAACCAGTTCAACACATTGTTGTCGGCCATTGCCGGGGCAGAAAGAGTGTTTGAAGTGCTTGATGAGCACAGCGAGGATAAGGATGAAGAAAAAGCAGTCTCACTTGATCAAGTATCAGGGGATGTTGTCTTTTCTAATGTGTCATTTGCTTATGAAGAAGATAAAGGAATACTTGAGGGTGTTAGCTTCCATGCTAAGCCTGGTGAAACAATTGCTCTTGTTGGCCCAACAGGAGCGGGAAAAACAACGGTCATTAATCTGCTGTCCAGATTCTATGATGCCACTGGTGGAGTCATCAAGCTTGATGGCAAGGATATTACTTCAATAAAAAGGGAAAGTTTACGCAAACATATGGGCTTTGTTCTTCAGGATGCCTATTTATTTGGCGGAACTATTCGCGAAAACATTCGTTATGGAAGATTAGATGCTTCTGACAAAGAAGTGGAGCAAGCAGCACAGCTTGCCAATGCACAAAGCTTTATTGACAGCCTGCCAGACGGCTATGAAACTGTGCTGCAAGCAGACGGCAACAGCATAAGCCAAGGTCAAAAGCAGCTGCTGTCCATTGCAAGAGCAATACTTGCTGATCCTGAGATTCTCATTCTTGATGAGGCAACGAGCAGCATTGATACGATAACAGAGGTGAAGATTCAAGAAGCGCTGCAGGTGCTCATGAGAGGGAAAACCTCCTTTGTTGTTGCCCATAGACTTAACACAATTAAGCATGCTGATTGTATCCTAGTCTTGAATAATGGTGAAGTCATCGAACGTGGGACACATGACGAGCTCTTGCAGAAAAAAGGTTTTTATTCTCAGTTGAATCAGAATCAATTCAGCCCGGATACTGGCGAAAACGGGGAAACCCGTCCTTAAATTGCCAAGTGAAGGAGATTGACTGACCGGTCATTTTTCTTTATAATAGGGTTAGATGCCTGTCATCCTTAACATTGGCGAAGAGGTGAATGGTTAAAATGAAAACGATCGATCAGATTATCGAGCTTTTGAAAAACATAGGAGTCAATGCAGAAAAGGTTATAAGAAAACCAAAGGAGACTTATTGATTTATGGATCGTACTAACAAGAATGAAGGACTTCTACCTATAAGCGAATGGAATTTAGATGACCTTTCCAATGAACTAATAGAGTGGAAAAACAACCTGATTGTCTACCGTTTTGCTTTAGAGGAAGTTAATACGAAACTTAAAATATTAAATGAAGAATTTCAATTTATCCACAATCATAACCCGATTGAACATATTAAATCCCGGATTAAAGATCCAAGGGGAATTATGGTGAAGCTTAACAGGAAAGGTCTTGGCATCACGGTTGAAAATGCGAAGGAGCATATTCACGATATTGCCGGCGTCCGCATCACCTGCTCATTCATATCGGATATTTATGATTTATATGAAATGCTCAAAAGACAAAGCGATTTGAAAATTATTGAAGTAAAGGATTATATTAAAAATCCAAAACCAAACGGTTACAAGAGTTTGCATTTAATCATCAAAGTTCCAGTATTTTTAAGCAATGGAATGGAAGAAGTATTTGTGGAAGTGCAAATAAGAACAATTGCGATGGACTTCTGGGCGAGCCTTGAACATAAAATATATTATAAATTTGATAAAGGCATTCCAGAATATTTGCTTGCAGAGCTGAAGGAAGCAGCAGATGCTGCACATGAACTGGATGTCAAAATGAAAAAGATTAAGGACAGGGTGGATATTTACCAAACAGTCGGAGATGCCCAAACCCTTGTTTAATAAATTTTAACAGGACTGTCGCCAGCAATTTGCCGACAGTCTTTTTTCATTGTTTAACAGCTAGCATGATTGCATATCTATTTTTAGGAGAATAATCTATAATAAGTAGATATTAGGCAATGAAACAGCCATATGTGCAAAAAGCTATTTCTTCCTAGTGAAGAGCAAAAGCGTAAGCTGTGTAAAGAAGGAGAATGAAATGAGTAATCAAGACCTTTTAAATAAGATGAAACCTTTCGTAGCAGAAAATTGGGCGAAAGCAAGCTTTCAAAAACCGACAAACATTCAAGAACAGGCGATACCTGAAATATTAGCTGGAAAAGATATCATCGCTGAATCACCGACAGGTACTGGAAAAACGCTGGCATACCTACTGCCAGTTTTAAATAAAATCGATGCTGAATCAAGAGCTATGCAGGCGATAATTCTAGCATCTTCCCAAGAACTGGTTATGCAGATACTTGGTGAGGTTCAAAAATGGGGAGAAAACAGCGGAATCCGTTCTGCTTCCTTCATCGGTGGAGCCAATGTAAAAAGACAGTTGGAGAAGCTGAAGAAAAGTCCTCATCTCGCCATTTGTACACCTGGTAGAGCCTTGGAGCTTATTAAGCAAAAGAAGCTTAAAATGCATGAAGTTAGAACGATTGTGCTTGATGAAGCAGATCAGCTGCTAGTTCCTGAACATATTGACTATCTTCGTCAAATCATTAAAGCAACACAGAAAGAAGAAAGACAGGTTGTTATGTTCTCAGCAACACTGACAGAAAGAACAGCATCGCTTGGCAAGGAATTGCTCCAAGAACCTGCTGTTATTACTGTTAAAAAAGATACGAGTATTGAAGCTGCAGATGTAAATCATATCTATTTCCAGGCAGAGCATCGAGACAAAATCAAGCTGATGGAGAAAATCTCTCGTTTGGAGAATGCGAAAGTGCTTGTTTTTGTTAAGGATATCGGTACATTGGATGTACTCCACGAAAAACTTGCCTTTAAGGAAATTCAAACAAGCAGACTTCATAGCGATCTTAACAAAATGGACAGACAAAAATATACAAGGCTATTCCGTTCAGGCAAAACATCTATGCTGCTTGCAACAGACGTTGCAGCACGCGGATTAGATATCCAAAATATAACACATGTTGTCCACTTTGACTTTGCCAAAGACAAAACACAGTATATCCACCGTTCCGGTCGGACAGGCAGATTCGGCAAGGAAGGAACAGTCATCAGCTTAGTAACAGACAGGGAAGAAAGAGAATTAAAGCAAATGCTGAAAGAACTCAATATCCCGCTAGAACGCAAAGTTTTCTTTAAAGGTGAAATTTCAGAAGTTAAATAATTAATAGACCATTGAAAAGCCGCTAAATAATTAGCGGCTTTTTTTGCAGTTTTTCCATAAAAAATGCCGCGAAATTTTCAGCGGCATTTTTTATTTTTATCCCTGCAAATATTTTCTACATAATATTGGAGAATTTTCACAAGATAAGACAAGAATATTACTATTTGCAGGTGAAATGATATATGGTTACATTTGTTTATTTATTAATGATTGGCATGATGGGGAGCCTTACACTCATACTTGATTTATTTGTTTTTCATGACAGCTTAAAAAACTGCTTTCTGAACATTTACAAGGCAGAGGTTGGAGCAGGAGCAATCACCATTGTATTAACAGCTGGCTTTGGCTTTATCTGGTCAGTAGTAGTTGATTTTAGAAGGCTGAAAAAGAAGCTGCAAGGCAATAAATCACAAGCTAAAAACTAAAGGAAGTGGAGTCCGATGCTGAAAGAGAATATTTCTTTAAGCCAATTAGCAGCAATTGTATTCAATTTCCAAATTGGTAGCTCCATTGTTTTTGGGCTTGCATTAGACGCAAAAGAGGATGCTTGGATTGCCCTCATAATTGCATTTGCACTTGGGATACTGATTACAGCATTTTATTTATATTTAAGCTCGCTCTTGCCGGGAAAAAACCTGTACGAGATGTTTGAGTATTGCTTTAAAAGGCCGATAGCAATCTGCTTAAGCTTGGTCTACTCGATGTACTTCTTGTACTATGCGTGTCGTATCATCAGGGACTTCGGAGAATTGATTTCTGCTACAGTTCTTCCGACTACTCCGATTGAATTCAGCGTATTTACACTGCTTCTTGTTATTGGATATGTGCTTTATTTAGGGCTAGAGGTGCTTGCCAGAACATCTGAAATTTTTACACCATATGCCATCATATTTATGGTCTTATTATGTGTGTTTTTATATTCAGGGAAAAATTTAGATTTATCAAATATTAAGCCTATGTTGGGAGAGGGATTGGAACCTTTATGGAAGGTGATTTTTCCATATGAGCTCATCCGCCCATATGGTCAGCTGCTTTTCTTAACATTCATTCTTCCGAGTGTGACGAGATTAGATTTAAGCAGCAGGGTTGTGATGTTCAGTGTGATTTGTTCCAGCCTTCTTCTCATAGCATCATCAGTGTTGATTATTTTATCATTGGGTCAAAATATTGCCCTTCGTTCTAATTTTCCACTGTTGAGTGCAGCAAGGCTGATTTCAATTGGAGAATTTATTCAGCGTGTTGATGCTATTGTTGTCTTCACGATGGTATTAGGAACATTAGTGAAGAGCTCTATTTACATATATGGTGGATTAAAAGGATTAGAGTATATTTTCACTATTCCGTTTCGTTTTTTTGCAATCCCTATATCATGTGTGGTTTCACTTTTCTCGATTTTTATTGCAAAAGGGTATTCGGATCATTTAGATGAAGGGCTATTCTCCAACCCGTTTTTATTGCATGTGCCGCTCCAGTTCGGACTGCCACTTCTTTTGACGGTAATCCTCCTGTTCAAGAAATGGAGGGGAAAACATCATAGCAAGCAGATGAAAGAAAGGAATATGTAAATCTTGCTGTGCATTAAGATATAAGGTGTTGAGCGTATGCTAAAGGAAAACATATCATTAAGCCAATTAATTACATTAGTTATAAATTTCCTGCTCGGCAGCGCTATTGTAGTCGGGGTAGGTATGGAAGCAAAGCGTGATGCTTGGATTGTCATAATAGCTGGGCTTTTTATTGGTCTGCTTATTATATCTGCTTATTATTTTTTGCTGTCCTTGCAGCCCGGAAAAAATTTCTTTGAAATATTGGAAATTTGCTTTTCCAGACCTGTAGCAATCGTCATGTCGCTTGGTTATATTTGTTACTTTCTTTATATTGCCTGTCGGGTAATAAGGGACTTTGGAGAAATGATTTCAGCGGCAATATTACCCTTAACGCCGATCGAGGTCACCGTTGCCTTGCTTGCGCTTGTAATAGGCTACATTCTTTATATGGGTATTGAGGTACTTGGACGAACCTCGGAAATTTTCACACCGTATACATTTGCCTTCATGTTGATGCTTTTTATTTTCTTGTACGGAAGCGGCAATATTGAAATTTCCAATTTAGAACCGGTTGCTGCTAATGGCTGGAAACCGATAGTGAAAGCAATCGTACCATCGATATCTGTCTTTCCTTATGGAGAGATGATTGCATTTACAGTGGTGCTTGCCGATGTGACAAATTTTAAATACAGCAGAGTCATTAGTATTTTCGGCGTTATTATTGCCAGCATGCTCTTGCTGCTGTCTGTTTTCCTGATAATTACATCATTAGGGGAGAACATCGCTCTCCGTTCAAACTTTCCTTTACTTAGTGCGGCAAGGCTAGTTAGCATCGGGGAATTTATTGAAAGAATTGATGCATTAGTCGTCTTCATTATTATGCTTGGGATATTAATTAAAAGCTCTGTTTTTATTTATGGCGGTCTTAAAGGGCTGGAATATGTGTTTAATAAACCGTATCGCTTTTTTTCCATTCCTATTGCATGCATCGTATCGATGTTTTCCATTTTCATCAGCACTGACTTTTCGGACCATATTCGGGAGGGTCTTTATGTGGATATTTTTGTCCTGCATTTGCCGATGGAATATGGAGTTCCTATATTAATACTTGTCACATTATTGTTTAAGAAATGGAGAAAAGACCGAAGTGCAGGCAAGGAGGTAAAAGCATGAACAAGTTTTTGAAAAAACTGATGAATATTAACTCGAAAAAACAAATTCCTTCCAATTCCACACCAAGCAAAGCACAAGAAATTGAAATGAAAAACATCAGCTTTGAAACGATAAAGGATGAAATTAAAAAGATTTTTGGACATACTGCAGATTTAAAGGCAGATGATATACTTGTTGGTAAATCTGAAGCAATTATTTTCTATTTGGATACGGTTATCAATACAGACTTCCTTAAAGATATGCTTGGACAAACCCTGGAAAGTCCTGTTGAACAAGATATAAGAATTACCAGTGTCGATGAACTGCAAGCCTTTGGAAAAAAAGCCTTTGGAGTCTCAGGTTATAAGCTCATCCATACACTAAGTGAAATGACGGAGACTATTCTTGAGGGAAGGATTGCTGTTATCATAAAAGGCGTTCCGGCAGCACTCACTATAAGCTTTATCAACAGTGAAGGAAGAACGGTCTCAGAGCCAACAACACAAACAGTTGTTAGAGGACCGAAGGATGCCTTTGTCGAAGATATTTCTACGAACATTAACTTGATCCGAAAAAGAATCAAAAATCATAATCTACAATTTGAAAAGTTCAAGGTAGGTAATGAAACAAGAACAAGTGTATACATTGGCTCCGTCAAAGGAATTGTTAATGAAAAGATTTTGGAAGAGGTTCGGAAGCGGATAAAAGATATCAATATTTCTGCTATTTTTGAGTCTGCAAATATAGAGGAGCTTATTCAAGATAAATCGGCGACTGTTTTTCCTTTAGCCTTGAATACAGAGCGACCAGACTCTGTCAGCTCTGCGCTTTTGGATGGGAAAATTGCCATTATTACAGATGGAACACCCTTTATTTTGCTCGTTCCTGCTGTATTGACAGATTTCTTTATATCATCTGAAGATAATTACCAAAACTACTTTATGAGCAGTTTTATCAGGATGATAAGGTATTTGTCCTTTATGATCGGGCTGCTTATGCCTTCTGCATATGTAGGAGTCTTGACCTTTCACCCAGAGTTATTGCCGACAACCTTGCTGTTAAGTGTTATCGCCCAGCGGGAGGGTGTGCCGTTCCCTGCGGTAATTGAGGTCTTTATTATGGAAATAACCTTTGAAATACTAAGGGAAGCCGGTGTCCGCATGCCAAGGGCCGTTGGGCAGACAGTATCAATCGTAGGTGCGTTAGTTATCGGTCAGGCTGCAGCAGAAGCGGGAATTATTTCTAATATCATGGTCATCATTGTGGCAATTACGGCAATTGCCAACTTTGTGTTTCCGAACTACAGCTTTGCGAATGCTTCACGGCTTATCCGATTTGTTCTTATTATAGTCGCTTCCATACTAGGATTGTATGGTGTATTACTCGTGTTG
The DNA here is from genome assembly GCF_032818155.1 of Niallia taxi. NCBI lineage: Bacteria > Bacillati > Bacillota > Bacilli > Caryophanales > Bacillaceae > Niallia > Niallia taxi. The sequence goes on along the minus strand of NZ_CP102589.1, from coordinate 3,810,672 downwards.
ATATTCATGGTGGCACATCTTAGCTCGCTTCGGTCTGTAGGTGTTCCTTATCTAGCTCCAGTTGCACCATTTATAGTCGAGGACCAAAAGGATATCTTTATCCGTACACCGATTTGGTTCCAAAACAAGCGGCCAGCTTATTTAAGTCCTACCACCCTAGATAAGCAAAAGCCTCAAGGATCTCCATCTCCTCCTAAGCAGTCGAAAGGAGGCAGTGGAGATTGAAGCTTTTTGGAAAGATGTTAATCTCTGTTTTAGTTGTATTCCTTTTGGGTGGATGCTGGGATCGGAAGGAGCTTTCAGAGATAAAGCTGGTTTCTGGGATGGCTATTGATAAAGGTGACGACGGGAAATATGAGGTTACCGTTGAAGCCTTGAATGCCGCAGAGCTGAATTCACGGACGAGCGGAGGAAATGCTCCCTCGTTAGTAGAAACGATTGAAGGAGAAACCTTATCGGAGGTCAGCCATCAGTTCAGCCAATATTATGCACAGTATCTTGTTTTTTCTCATATGAAGCTGCTTGTTATTGGTGAAGACGTGGCAAAATCAGGCATGATTGATTTTATTGATTACTTAGAGAGGAACAGAGAGCTGCGCGATGATTTTAAAATTCTCATTGCTAAAGACAGTAAGGCGTCAGATGTGTTGAAGGTCACAAATCTATACCGTAAGTCATCCTCACTGAAGCTGTCCACACAGCTTGAGAATATGTTCCAAGACTGGGGTGGAGATCCGGACATGCGGATAAATGATTTTATCAATGATGTCACCTTAGAGGGGAAAGAGGCTGTCTTAAATGCAGTAGTTGTCGAAGGTGATAAAAAGGTCGGTGCCACTGTAGAGAATATGAATAATGTAACGCCAGAAGCGATCGTTTTAGTAGATTCTCTTGGCTTCTTTAACAAGAAGAAGCTGGCGGGTTTTCTGCCATTAGACGACACTAGGGTTTATTTATGGATAACGGACAAATTCAAAAATACGACATTAACAGTACAATGCGGTGAAGATGAATATAGTGCTGTTAGAATTATTCATTCCACAACAGATGTACAAACGAAGATGGACGGAGTAAGGCCCGAATTTAATATTAACGTTAAAGCAGAGGGATATATTGAAGGAACACAATGCTATAAATCATTGGATAAAATAGAGACTTTTAAGAAATATGAAGATCTTGTCAGCAAATCAGCCGCTGACAAAATACAAAAAACTGTCGCAAAAATGCAAAATGAATACGGGCTTGATATATTCGGATTTGGAGAAATAATGAGAAGGCAGCATAATAATCAGTTTTCAAAAATCAAGGAAGACTGGAATAGCTACTTTGCGGAAGCAAAGGTTAATGTGAATTTTGATTTCATTCTAAGAAGGACAGGAATCAGATCAGATAGCTTCCTTGACGAAGTGGAGAAATAACGAAATAAATAGATGATTCTTAAAATTTAAGATAATCGCTTGAAATATAAGGTAAATATGATATCCTTTAAGTACAAAAGAAAACGAAAATGAAAATCATCACTAGGGGATCCCTTGATAAGGGCTGAGAATAAAGTAGCTACTTTAAAACCCTCATAACCTGAACAGGTTCGCACCTGCGTAGGAAAGTGGCAGATTGTTTTGTTGTGCACTTTTTACAGTATTGTACAAAATGACAAACCACTTTCCTATGCGGGAAAGTGGTTTTTTTATTGGAAAGAGGCAGAATTGGAGGGATGGCTAAACTTTAAAGTTGAGTAAGTATATAGGTAAAGGTGGTTTAAAATGAAGCTTGCCGCGATAACGAATGATTCCTTTTCAGTTGAAAAAACATGTGAAATCATCCTGCAAATTCTTCCATATGTTGATTATGTGCATATAAGGGAGAAGTCGAAATCGATGTTAGAAATTTATTGCCTTTGCAAACAGCTGCTGGCAAAAGGAGCAGATAAAAGAAAAATAATCATTAATGGAAGGGCAGAAATTTTGCTGCTGGCCAATATGCTTCATGTACACCTACCTGAAAAGGGTATGGCAATTGAGGCGGTCAGAAGGAAAACAGCCTGCGGTCTTGCAGGGAGATCTGTGCATAGCCTTCAATCAGCATTAGACGCAGAAAGGGAGGGAGCTGATTATCTCCTATACGGACATTGCTTCCATACGAAAAGTAAAAGAGGGATTCCTCCAAATGGAATTAAAATATTGCATGAGATAAAGAAGCAAGTCAGCATTCCTGTGTATGCAATCGGTGGAATTACAGAGGAGCTTGTAAGTGAAATAAATAATTGCGGAGCGGATGGCATTGCAATTATGTCAGGAATTTTTGGGGCGAAAAATCCGCAGCTTGCCGCACAAAACTATTATGAAAGGTGCAAAGCGTATGCAAATACAAAAATTTGAAGCTGCTGTTATTGGCGGCGGTATAATAGGCAATGCGATTGCCTATTATCTATCAGCCGAAAACATTCAAACCGCTGTAATTGAAGCAAATGAAGTTGGCGGAAAAACGACGAGTGCTGCAGCAGGAATGCTCGGTGCCCATTCTGAATGGGAGGAGTTTAAGGATGTATATTCGTTTGTTGCTGACAGCCATTGTCAATATGACAGTCTATCTAAGCAATTAAAGGAAACCTGCGGTATAGATATTGAGCTAAAAAAAGGCGGCATTTTAAATCTTGTGTTTTCAGAAGAGGAGAAAAGAAAGCTTGAAGCTGTTATGAAGCTGCCCTCCGTCCAATGGCTTTCAAAGGTAGAGGTGTATAAGGCTGAAAAGCATGCCAGTCAGGAAATACTCGGTGCTGTCTATATGAAAGACGATGTTCATGTAACCCCATTGTCTGCTTGCAATGGATTTTGTAAGGGCGCCCTAAAAAACGGTGCACAAATCTTTGAACATACGATGGTGCTTGAAGTAGTCAAACAGGGTACAGGATTTCTAATAAAGACAACGAACAACAGCTTTTATGCGGAAAATGTAATCATTGCTTGCGGAGTGTGGTCAAATAAGTTTTTTTCGGAGGCTGGCTTGCAGCATGCCTTAGTTCCCGTAAAAGGAGAATGTCTATCTGTCATAAATGACAAAATGCCTTTAACGAAAACATTATTTCATGAGAAGAGTTACATCGTGCCAAGGAATAACAATCAGTTGGTTATCGGAGCAACGCAGAAATGGAATGATTGGAATGAATTGCCGACCTTCGGAGGAATCCAGGAAATAATGGAGAAGGCCAAAAGCCTCATGCCTGAAATTTCGACAATGCGGCCACATAGGTTTTGGGCAGGATTAAGGCCGCAATCCTTTGATAAAAGGCCGTTTATCGGTGAACATCCTGAAACACGCGGTCTTTATTTTGCAGCGGGACATCAACGAAACGGTATATTAATGGCACCGGCAACAGGGATGATGATCAGGGATTTATTAATGGAAAGAAGCGTTAACAAGGATTGGGTTACTGCCTTCAAGCTTGATAGGGCAGAAAAAGCTGCAGAAAGAAAGGGTGTGCTGCAATGATTATTCAATTGAATGGGAAATCCGCGGATATACCGGAAGAGATTGTGACATTGCAAGATTTATTAGTGTGGTATGGACTTAAGGACAGAATAGTTATAGCAGAGCTAAACAGAGAAATTATTGACAAAAAAAACTATCAATCTACAACCCTTGTTAATAGGGATATATTAGAGCTTATTCATTTTGTAGGAGGAGGATAATTATGTTGAAGATAGGAAATCGCACATTTCAATCAAGATTACTGCTTGGGACAGGTAAATATCCATCATATGAAGTTCAGAAAGAGGCTGTAGCGGTCTCAGGTGCCGAGATATTGACTTTTGCAGTTAGAAGAATGAATGTGTTTGAGGAATCTCAGCCTAATTTTCTTGAGCAATTGGATTTAACAAAATATTCGCTGCTGCCTAATACAGCAGGAGCAAAAAATGCGGACGAAGCAGTCCGGATTGCAAAGCTTGCAAAGGCTTCAGGTCTTTGCGACATGGTTAAGGTCGAAATTATAGGCTGTAGCAAATCATTGCTGCCAGATCCGATTGAAACATTGAAGGCGTCAGAAAAGCTGCTGGAGTTAGGGTTCACTGTTTTGCCGTATACGTCTGACGATGTGGTTTTGGCTAGGCGACTTGAGGAATTAGGGGTACATGCTGTGATGCCGGGTGCAGCTCCGATTGGCTCTGGAAGAGGAATCATTAACCCGTTAAATATCCGCCTGATAATTGAGCAATCAGCTATTCCTGTTATTGTAGATGCAGGTGTTGGTTCTCCTAAGGACGCAGCCTTTGCAATGGAGCTTGGGGCAGATGGCGTCCTGCTGAACACGGCAGTTTCGAATGCAAATGATCCTGTTAAAATGGCAAAGGGTATGAGTCTGGCAATTGAAGCAGGTAGACTAGGCTTTGAAGCTGGCCGAATGGATATTAAGGAATACGGCGAAGCGAGCAGCCCATTAAGCGGATTGGTAACATCATGATTAGAAAGTATGCCAAACAGGAGCTGTTTATCGGAGCTGCTGGCCAAAAAAAAATGAAAGAAAGTCATGCGGTTATTTTAGGTGTCGGCGCACTTGGTTCTTCTACAGCGGAAATGCTGACAAGAGCAGGCATCAAGAAGCTGACTATTATAGATAGAGATTATGTCGAATATAGCAACCTTCAAAGACAGCAGCTGTATACCGAGGAAGATGCAGCCTTAAAGCTGCCAAAGGCTATAGCTGCAAAACAGAGGTTAGAGAAAATTAACAGCGATGTTTCAATAGACTGTCGTATAGAGGATATAACAGGTCAAAACATTGAAACAATCATCAAGGATTCTTCCATCATCATTGATGGCATGGATAACTTTGAAACAAGACTCATCATTAATGATGCAGCCGTAAAAATGAATAAACCATATATATTTGGTGCGTGTGTTGGCAGCTACGGCTTAACATATCCCGTCATTCCAGGCACTACACCTTGCCTGCACTGCATTATTAAGCATCTTCCTGCACAAACAGAGACATGTGACAGTGTTGGAGTTATCAGCCCAATTGTCCAGCTTGTGGCAGCATTTCAAACGGCTTATGCCTTGAAATTACTTACAGGAAAGGCCGTAGAACCTTTGCTTATATCCTATGATATTTGGAATATGCAAAAAGCGGAAATTCACGCAGCAAAGCTGAAGGATTCTCATTGTCCTACATGCAGTCAGAGGGCCTTCCCATATTTAGAAGCTGGTAATCAAACAAAGACAGACATACTATGTGGCAGAGATGCTATCCAAATTCGCCCTGGAGTTTCCCATATTTATGATCTAAAGGCATTGTCCCAAAATATACAGCATGTCGTTCGAAATATGATAGTAAATCCATATTTGCTTGCATGTGAATATGAAGAGCATCGCATTGTTCTCTTTAAGGACGGCCGTGCCATTATTCATGGTACAAGCGAGCGGACAAGAGCAAGGGCGATTTACAGCAGACTCGTGGGGTGAAAAGGATTGAGTTTATAAGGTGTTACATATAAAGACCTTCTGCATGAAGGTCTTTTTTTCGTATGCCTTAAAATGCTGAGCATTCACTAAGCCTCAAGTCTTAGAAAGAAATCAAGCGGAAGCACGTTATGAAAAATCATGTCGAAAGCTATGATAGGAGTATAAGAAAGGAGAGATTGATTGATGAAAAAATTTGGTTTATTTCTTATAGGAGCGACAGCAGCAATTGTCCTGCTGTCACATTTAGGTCCTTTAGTAGGATTAGTTATTAGCGGAGTATTGCTGTACCTTGTGTTCAAGCAATTTATGAAGGCAGGTACAACTGGGGCAAAAATAGGCTGGGGTGCTTTAGGTATCGTGTTACTGTGCATCACAGCAAGCAATCTTCCAGCAATCATTGCCCTTGTTGCAGCATACGTCCTGTTGTTAGTGTTTAAAAAGTGGAAAAAATCAGGTGCAGTTACACAGAAATCAAACTCAGATGATCCGTTCCAGAATTTTGAAAAGCAATGGTCTGAACTAAATAAATAAAAACTAAACAGAAAAGAGGAAAAAAATCATGGCAAACCTATTAGAAAGAATTAAAAATGCAGTAATGGCAGATATAAATGAAGTGCTCGACAAAAAGGAAAATAAAAACCCCCTAGCGCTTCTTAACCAATATTTAAGAGAATGTGAAAAAGAAACAGAAAAAGTAAAAGAGCTTGTGAAACGACAATATGTATTAAAAGAAGCATTCACAAAAGAGCTTAAAGAGGCTGAGGAACTTGCTGCAAAACGTAAAAAGCAAGCAGAAATCGCTTCACAGGCTGGTGAAGAGGAGCTGTTCTCTTTTGCTCAAACAGAACAAAATCATTATGAGGAAAGAATTGTCCGTTTAACTGAATCACTGAAAATCACGGATAAGCAGACAAGTGAGCTAGAAGCAAAATATGCAGAAATGAAGCATAAACTGAAGGACATGAACATTCGTCGTCTTGAGCTGATGGGGAAAGAAAACATGACTAGAGCTTCTTACACAATGAATAAAATTACCGATAAACAAGGGGATTCTGCCGGAACAGCTAAGTTCGATGAAATGGAAACATATATCGACGGTTTGGAGAAAAAGATAACTAACAAGTACTATCAGCATACAATTGATGAAAAAATAGCTGCTTTAGAAAAAAAGATTGAGGAAAAGAAAGATGAAACTTTCACTTCCTGAAAAAAATGATATTCTTAAAAGGCGTAGGTTTTTTTATACGCCTTTCCGAGTATGGATAATACGCTATTATCAATAGCCGGAAGGGCGTAGCCAGCATGAATGGAAGGAGGAATTCCGTTGTTTCAGAGAATAAAGAAGGACTTTGCAGGATGGATTGTCATCATCGCTGGATTCCTGCTTCTATTAGAGATTTTTGTGTTGCATCCAGGGTTGATTTTTTCCTTTTTAGTTTCGATTGGACTAATGTATTACGGTAAAAAGGGAAGGAAAAGGAAAATAGGCAAGCTGATGTTTTGGGCTGGTTTGCTTGTGCTTTTAATCAGTGTACTCAATATGTTTACAGTAAAATTCCTGCTGTTCAGTCTTCTTTTTTACTGGTTTGTGCAGTATATCCAGAAAAAGAACAATAAAGAAGTAATCAAGCCGATCATCAAGCATAAGGAAGCAGGAGATGCTGATGAGGTCATTATTAAAAAGGAGCCAATGTTTCGCAATCGCCTGTTTCAGCGGAATGAAACACCTGATCATGTTTACGAATGGAAGGATATCAATATTCAAACAGGTGCAAGTGACACAATCATCGATTTAAGCTATACAGTTTTGCCGCAAGGAGAGACAGTAATTGCAGTGCGAAATCTAGTCGGCAATGTGAAGATATACATTCCTTATGATTTAGAGGTCAGCATCAATCATTCTGTCCTGCTCGGTTCTGCGTATATATTTGATGAAGAGAATGCGGTCAATGCATTCAATATGAATATTATGAGAAGCAGCACTGGTTTTGACCAGGCTGAGACAAGAGTGAAGATTATCACCTCTTTCCTTGTAGGAAATCTTGAGGTGAAAAGAATATGAGCATAATCCAAAGGCAAATTCTCTGGGGAATGAGTATTGCATTAATTCTGCTTCTGTTCACATCAGGTGCCTTCCTGCTTGTGTTCCCGCCAGATAGCTGGAATGATATTTGGGAAAAGCAAGTCCTTGATATCCCATTTGTTCTATTTCTAGTTAGTGCGGATGTGGCAATAGGCCTTTTTTTTGGTGTGTTGAGCGGGTATTCATGGAGGAAGCAGTTTAATGCACTTGATGGCATCATCCACAGCGGAGACAAAAATAAGGAATTGGAACGAGAGAGCTCTGGCTTTTATGAGGAAATTCATTCTTTAGGGGCAAAAATAACGAATGTACAAAACAAACTTAAGGAACAAATTAGACTATCACAAAAGCTTGTGACAGAGCAAGCAGAGGATCAGCATTCCAGAGTGCAAGCAGTCATTGCTGATGAGCGGAATCGGCTTGCAAGAGAGCTTCACGATTCTGTCAGTCAGCAGCTTTTTGCTGCTTCCATGCTATTGTCTGCAATCAATGAAAGAAGGCAGCCTGAAGGTGATCCGATCGAGTCAAAGCAGTTAAAGCTAGTAGAAGAGACAATCCACCAGTCACAGCTTGAAATGAGAGCATTGCTGCTGCACTTGAGACCTGCAGCTCTTAAGGATAAAACGTTAAAAGAAGGAATAATGGAGCTTTTATCAGAGCTTGTCCATAAAGTAGAAATGAAAATAACATGGAAGCTAGAGGAATTTAGCCTAGATAAAGGAATTGAAGACCATTTATTCCGTATACTGCAGGAATCTGTTTCAAATACACTTAGGCATGCAAAAGCAAGTAATTTTGATGTGCAGCTTTTACATAGAGAACAATATGTTATCTTAAGGGTCATGGATGATGGGATTGGATTCGATGTGGAAGAAAGCAAAACCGGCTCATATGGACTGCAGAACATGCAGGAGCGGGCAGCGGAAATTGGCGGTCAGCTGAAAATAGTCAGTCTGCAGCAAAAAGGGACACGGCTTGAAGTGAAGGTGCCAATGATTTTAGATGTGGAGGCGAAAGCATGATTAGAGTTCTGTTTGTTGATGATCACGAGATGGTGCGGATAGGCGTGTCCTCCTATTTATCGGCACAGTCGGATATTGAAGTCGTCGGTGAAGCTGACAATGGAAAAACAGCAATTGAAATGGCTTTAGAATTGCGCCCTGATATCATTTTAATGGATTTGGTCATGGATGAAATGGATGGGATTGAAGCAACAAAGCATATTGTTGAAGCCTGGCCTGAAGCGAAAATTATTATTGTAACGAGCTTCCTGGATGATGAGAAGGTATATCCAGCTTTGCAGGCAGGAGCGACCAGTTATATGCTGAAAACGTCGAAGGCAAGTGAAATAGCTGAGGCAGTCCGTTCCACCTTTAATGGTCAGATTGTACTCGAACCAGAGGTCACTGATAAAATGATGATGAAAATGAGAGAGAAGCCGAAAATCTTGCTTCATGATGACCTAACAGCAAGAGAGATGGAAATACTGCTGCTAATGGCTGAAGGGAAAAGCAATCAGGAAATTGCCGATGTTTTGTTTATTGCCATCAAAACAGTCAAAACACATGTTAGTAATATTTTAAGCAAGCTACAAGTGCAGGACAGGACGCAGGCAGTCATTTATGCATTTAAATATCGGCTTGTTGAGTAGAAGCATCCGCAGGGAAACCTTGCGGATTTTTTTTATTTCAATTGTTATAAAGCCTTGTCGTTATTGGGTTTGTCTTATTTAAACAAACGTTTGATTAACGTCAATTTAAAACAAATAAATATATTTTTATAACTTGTCTCATATGATGGTTTAAAAGCAAAAGAAAATAATCTATTTTTTTTGTAAGGAGAGATCGATGAGCTCATTTTATAAAGGTACGTTTTTATTGATTGTTACGGCGTTTTTTGGTGAATGTATTGAGTTTTTGATTAACATGGTTATGGCGAGGGAATTGGGGGAACAGGGACTTGGACTTTTCATGACAGTTCTGCCGACAATATTCCTTATTGTGCTGCTGGCGAGCTTTGAGCTTCCTGTCTCTATTTCGAAGTTTATTGCTGAAAAGGATTCAGTCTATCATCACAGTATGCTTCAACAAGTAATAAAATGGACAATCATCTTTACAATTGTGCTGACGATAGTCGCTGGTTTCGTCATTCCGTTTATTCCAATATTCCAGGACTATCACCCAATCTTAAAATGGCTCGTTCTTTTGCTGCTGCCGGTTATTTCCTTTACGTCGATTGCAAGAGGCTTCTTTATGGGCAAACAGCAAATGGGAAAAATAGCAGCATCTAATTTCCTGCGGAAAATTGTTCAACTAGGAATGCTTGTTTTTCTTTTTCAATGGTTTTCCTTTGATTTGGAAACATCTGTTTTAATCGCATTTTGTACCATTGTTGGCAGTGATTTAGTAGTATTTTTGTATTTGCTTCATATGTTTTTCGTTCAGTATCAACGTATTAGAAAAGGTGAAAATGAGCGAATGGGTGGCAAGGCAATTTGGAAGGATCTTTTGTCTGTCTCCATTCCGACGACAGGCTTACGGATTTTTCATGCATTGTCCCATGCTATACAGCCCTTTTTAATAAAAGGCGCATTGGTTGCATCTGGTATAACTGCAGCAAATGCGACAGAGCAGTATGGGATGCTTGCAGGGATTGCCTTGACTATAGGCTTTTTTCCGGCATTCATTGCGCATTCCTTTATGACAATGCTTATTCCGACCGTGTCAAAGGCTTATGCTGAAAGGAATTACTCACATTTACAGCATCTGCTTAAGCAAGTGATGCTGATAACCCTTGGGTACGGGTCAGTTGCTATTGCCATTTTTTACTTTTATGCAGAGCCGCTGACAATGAAATTCTTTCACTCATCTCAAGCTGCTTCCATTGTGCAATTATTATGGCCGTATTTCTTCTTGCACTATTTCACGATTCCAATGCAGGCTTTCCTTATTGGCCTCGGACTCTTAAAGGATGCGGTATTCCACTCGGTTTGGGCTACTATTTTTTCGTATACAGCTATCTATTATCTTGGCTCCTTAAGCCATTTACAGATGGGTGGCATTGCAATAGGCATGAATTTAGGTGCTGTCATTCTAGCACTGCTGCATTATTTAACTATTTGCAAAAAAATCGGCTTTTCCATTTGGCTTTCACCAGGCAAACAAGCACATCAATAAAAATATAAAAAACTTTTTAAAAAAGTGTAGGGGTTAATAGGTGCGGTTTCGTTTATTGTGTAGAAGCGTCCTAGGGGAAGGAGGATAATGATGGAACCCCTAATTAATAACTGCACAGGTGATTGTAATGAAGCCTGTTATGAAGAGATAATTAAAGAACATGGAAATGCGATATTTGCTTATATCCTTTCATTGGTCAAACATAAAGAACTAGCCGAAGATATTTATCAGGAAGTACTTATATCTTCATATCTATCGTTTTCTTCCTTCGAAGATTACAGTAAAGCAAAAAGCTGGTTATATAAAATAGCGATAAATAAATGCCGTGATTATTGGAGAAAAGAAAAGACATCGAAGAAATTCTGGGAGGAAACGGTATATACATATGTACGGGAGACATCCGTTTCCTTACCGCCAGAGGATACAATTATAAACAAATGTGCGCATGAAGAAATGATTGATACATTAGAAGAGCTGCCGCAAATGTACAAGGAGCCTCTTCTATTATTCTATTATCATAACAATACATTGCTAGAAATTAGCGACAAAACAAAAACGCCCCTTTCAACGGTTAAAACACGCATGAAAAGAGCAAAAGAGCAATTGCGTCCAAAAGTAAATAAACTGGTCTCCATTTAATGTGGAGACCTTTTTTCTTACTCTGGTCTCTGCTTATTATAGTAGTTTACTGAATACATAGCACCTTCACTAACCATATTGTTATCACCGATATCTTGCGGATCGGGATTTCCGGCCTTCATGATAGGTGATTCATCCTTTTTGGAGTGTAACATCTGAGTGACCCGCTGCATCATTTCTTTTCCTTTTGAGGAAAATAGAAGATAACCCCCAACGCCTGCACCGACAACCGCTAATGTTCGCATCGTTTTCATAATTCATCCCTCCGAATAGTTTGTCCAAAAAATATTGCTTAGTTTTATTTACCCAAGACTGACAGATTAGAAACCTGCGTGTCGTTTTAAGTTTTTTTTCCTTGAAATAGGGGAAAATAAAAGTAAAAAAGCGATCGGAGTGATCTTTTTGAAAAAGCATCACATGGGCAAATGGATTTGGTATGCACTTGAAAAGATTGAAGAGATCGACCAATTAAAAGCAGAACTGGACATTCCCATTGAAGATTGGCACAAAATCATCAATGAAAAAAAAGGGAACTATTTGGAGATGGATACATCAACAATCGGCAAGGAATCTTTGAGTGGTTCACTTATCTATAATCGGAAAATTGAGGAAAGAGGAGATTATGAGCTGTTTTACTTCTATCTGTGTGGCGATTATCTCATCACATTGGATTATCATGATAACAGCCTCCATTTAAACAAAAGGTCAAATATTATTCAATCTGCCCAAAATGCCATATCCCCAGTTGATGGGTTTATGGTGATTCTTGGCAACATTATGACAGATATTCTTTACCATATTGATACATACGAGGAAAAGCTAGATGAATTAATATGGGATGTGAAAGAGAAGAATAGTACAAAAACCTTAGATAAAATTTATCAGTCAAGGCATGAAATACTTATTTGGAAAAACGTCATGATGCCCTTTTTAGAGCTGAAGTTTGCCATTGAGGAAGCCTTTGGAGAGGATGCCACAGATGGCAGAGATTATAAGCGAGTTTCTAAGCGGATTCAGAGAGGACTTACTTTAGTTGATGAGTATGAAAAAGAATTAAATAATCTCGTCCACTTTGAAGAGGTTGTTTCCCAGCATCGAGGAAATGAAATTATGAAGACATTGACAGTGTTTACGGCCCTTTGTACTCCTATTATGGCACTTGGAGCATTGTGGGGTATGAACTTTAAATATATGCCTGAGCTTGATTGGAAATATGGCTATGCCATTTCGCTTGCCTTAATCGTGCTGACTACTGTAATTATTTATGCTTATTTAAAAACAAGGGGATGGATGGGTGATCTTCTAAAGGCAAAAAAGAAAAATTCTTTCTTTCAATAGCATGTGGTCTAATAGACGGCAATTAGGAAATTACATATAATATTTATAGGAAGTAATCTTAGAAAGCAATCCTAAGGAGGATATATGGTAGGTTCTAAATATTGCAGTGAGTCGCTCGTTGTTAAAACGAGCATTGTTTTCCCAACAGATACGAACACTTATGGCACATTGTTCGGAGGGAAATTAATGGCATATATTGATGATACGGCTGCTATTGCTGCCATGAAACATGCAAGAAAGCATATTGTGACAGCTTCAACTGATTCAGTTGATTTCCTTCATCCAATTCAAGAGGGCAATTCAGTTTGTTTAGAAGCCTTTGTAACCTATACAGGAACCTCCTCTATGGAGGTGTTCGTAAAGGTGACATCTGAAGACTTGCTTTCAGGAGAAAAACATCTTTGTGCTCTCAGCTTTTTGACAATGGTTGCCATAGATGAACACGGCAAACCAACAGCAGTGCCGCAGGTTGTCCCACAAACGGAAGAAGAAATCAGTTTGTTTGAATCAGGTAAAGTTCGTGCCCAGATGAGAAGAAACAGAAAAGCAGAGACACAGGAGCTTGCTCGGAAATATAAGTCCAAGTGAACAGATATCTAGAAGTGTGATTTATAGGAAATGCTGTCGAATAGCTAAATTATTTTCCAGGAAATGATGATATTTCTAGAATCTTGTCTTATCCGTCTTTCTTTGTCTTATTTAGACGAAAGCCCTTGAAAAATGGCGTCCTCATTTAGAGGATGCCATTTTTTTTATGGACACAAATTGCAGTATCTTTCCAAGGTTTACTAAAATAAGGCTTGATAAAATCAGTAAAACACCAACAAGCATGACCGGATGAACAGCTTCGTTATAAAAAAAGTGACCTATTGTTAACGCGATTAAAGGTGAAACATATAACCATGTCGAAGGAAGAAAGGCATTTGTTTTTGCGACAAGATAATAATAGATAGTATGGGCAATCATGGACCCTGCTACAGTCAAATAAAGAATCGACAAAAGTCCCGGTATGGTTATATTAGGCGCAGGTTCCCCTGCGAATAGAGATAAAAGCAGCAGAAACAGTCCTCCGTATATCATTTGCACAGCATTCAATGCCATTGGACTTTCCTTTTTAAATGTACTAATCGTTTTCCCAGACCAAATTGAACCTGTTGCATAGCCAAATTGACCAAAAAGGATAATTCCGCACCCGATAATCCAGAAAGTATTCCAAGTGATGGATAGACCTGGCAGAAATAGGAAGAAAACTCCAATAAATCCTAGTATGATACCAACAATGCTTGCCTTATCAATTTTTATTCCCATAAAGGCAGTTTGGATGAGGATAATGATAATTGGTGCAGAAGCTGACAGCACTGCTGCAATGCCTGAGGAAACAAATTGTTCTGCCCAATAAAGGCAAGCAAAGGTTATAAAGGTCAAGGTAAACCCTGTGAACATTAGCTCTTTACGCCAAAGAAGCTTCCAGGATGTTTTTTTGCGGGCAAGCAAAATTAAATACAGAATTGCGCCTGCAGCCAAAAAACGGATTCCTGCAGACAGAAAGGGTGGAAAGCCTTCGTCAACTCCAACCTTGATTGCTAAAAAAGTAGTTCCAAAAATAAAACACATTAAACTATACAAGAAAATGGTCATTATGAAATCCCTCCTGCCGTTATTGTAAAACAGGTAGGACAGACCAGATAATTTCACATAGAACAGATTTAAGGAAATGGTACAATAATGGATAAAGGAGGGATCAATATGGTTATGAAATCTGAACAAACGGCACTTTACAAGCAAGTATATGAATATATGCTAACACGTATCCAAACAGGGGAGTGGCCAAAAGATAAAAGGCTTCCTTCTGTACGAAGCCTTGCCGAGCTTCTTGGTGTTCATCGTTTGACTATCTTGAAGGCATACCAGCTTTTAAAAGAGCAAGGGCATGTTTATGCAAAGGATAAAACAGGCTATTACAGAAAAGATAGTGACCATATAAGCAATATATCAGAGGAGCAGCCAGCAATTCGTTCTTATATTCATAACAGTCATCTCTCCGATATCCATCGTGAGCCAGTCACTTATAAATTTTCAGCATCCGTTGTTGATCCGACATTATTGCCTAATAGGTACCTTTCTCAGCATGCTAAGGAGATTTTTGAAAAATATCCGCTTTTGCTTGGAACTTATGCAAATGTTAAAGGTGATGAAGAGCTAATAGCAGGTATGTCAGCCTACTTTCAAAAGTACGACCGTTTATACATACCAGAGGAATCAATAGTAATCACATCTGGAGCACAGCAAGGGATTGATATCATTGCCAAGGTATTTGTTCAAGCACACGATTATGTGCTGATAGAAAGCCCGACTTACAGTGGTGCGGCTGATATATTCGCAAACAGAGGGGCAAAACTTATACCTGTGTCTATAACAGCAGCAGGTTTTTGTCTAGAAGAAGTGGAATACTTTATGAAGAAGTATAAGCCAAAGCTGTTTTACACAAATCCGACATATCAGAATCCTACAGGCTATACTGTGCCAGTTGAGCAGCGAAAACAGCTGGCAGAGCTTGCTGAAAAATATCAATGTATCATTCTCGAGGATGATGCCTTCCGTGAAATCTACTTTCACGAAACTCCGCCACCGCCTATTTACTCCTATGATACGGGTGGGTATATTATTTACTTGCGAAGTTTCTGCAAATATATGGCTCCAGGATTAAGAATTTGTGCAATGGTGGCACATCCAAGTCTGATGAAATGGCTGATTAAAGGAAAGGCACTTGCTGATAATGGGACACCGCTGCTAAGCCAGAAAGCCTTTTTGTTTTATCTAACATCTGACAGGGTGCGTACACATATGGAAAAGCTGAGAATAGCATTGCAGATAAGGAAGGAAAAGATGGAAGAGGCACTTCAGGACCATTCCTTCCAATGGGATAGTCCTGGGGGTGGGCTGAATCTTTGGGTGCATATAGACGAGACAATAGATAAAAACAAGCTTAAGGCTATGGCGCTTGCAAACTCTGTCTCTTATGTTCCTGGGCAGATTTGTGACCCTTTAGAACGGGATATTCCATATATAAGACTCAGCTATTCCTTTCTAAATGAACAAGACATAAAAAAAGGAATGTACTTACTAACAAGTATTTATGATTCATTATTGACAGACAATATGCATAAATGAGCAGGAGGTAATAATGGCAGAACTGGCTTATTATGTTGTCACAAGAAGGATTGAATTTAATAGGCAGGTCGTCCAAGAGATAAAACAAAGCCTGATTCTTTGCAGTGACAGAATTATGGCTGAGGAAACTGTTTTTCAGTTAGAGATTGTTTATGACATATCTGTAAAAAAAACAAATAATCTTTATCAAATGCTGTACTTGCACACAAATAAAGGAGTTTTCTCGTTTATTATTAAGGATGATCCAGCCGAATTCATTCGCCATGTGAAAGGAAGATTGCTGAAATAACAAATGCTGCCTGAGTTAACAGGCAGCATTTAGGTTAATCCTTACTTGAAAGGATTCCAAAGATTCTTAAGATGTTGATGAACAGGTTCACAAAGTCTAGATAAAGGTTTAAAGCCATTAATGGTACCTGCTCTGCTGACACTCCGTAATGCTTCATACGGTTAAAGTCAAAAAGTACATATCCGCTGAACACAAGCACTCCGATAAAGGAGTAGACAAGCATGGCAGTGGTGCCTAAAGGCCAGAAAATATTAAATATAGAGATCACAATCAAGGCAAGTAATGCTGCCATTAGCATTCCGCCGAGGAAGGAAAGGTCACGTTTTGTTGTCGTTGCAAATATTGCAAGTCCAGCAAATACGACTGTTGTTGTTCCTAAAGCCATTATGACGACATTAGCGCCGATAGTGGATATATAATGGGAAACGATTGGATATGTCGTTATTCCCGAAATAAACGTAAAGGCATAAAGGAAGGAATAGGACATTGATTTCCCTCTTCTAAGAAAGAAGGCAATAACAAGCATCACAACCTCTAATATTGCTAATGGTAAAAAGAGTGAAGCTGGAATAAAGTTACCTGCTAATGTTCCAACAGTTGCAATCCCTAAGGATAAGGCAAATGCTCTTAAAACAGCAGGTAGATGATTTGTGTTAACACTATGCGCGTACATAAAGTCACTCCATTGTTTATATTTTAATCTCTTTACGTATGAAACATAGTTAATGTTTCAAAATAAATTAATTTTCTTCTTGTCTGACATGGTCTTTTTTCAAAAGATCGCGAATTTCCATCAATAATTCTTCCTTAGCATCAATGGAAGGTGCTTTTTCTTCGACAATTTCTGCTTCTTTTTTCTTTTTGAACTTGGTAATCAGCTTGATAACCATAAAGATAGAAAAGGCGACAATAAAAAAGTCTAATATTGTTTGGATAAATTGTCCATAAAGGACAGTTGCCTTGCCGTAGGTTAATTTAAGGCTTGTTAAATTAACACCCCCAAGGAGAACTCCGACTATCGGCATGATAATATCATTCACAAGGGAGCTGACAATTTTGCTGAATGCCCCGCCAATAATTACACCGATTGCTAGATCGATGACATTGCCTTTGACAGCAAAGGCTTTAAATTCTTTCCACATACTAAAACTCCTAACTTTAATCAAACTAATTTTTGTTGCTTCTAAACTAGAATCAGTAACGAATACTGAATGAGCGAAACGTCTCGGCTTGCTGCTCAGCGACTTCCACATTCTGTACTGCGGCAAATCTGTTTCCCTTTTTGATGTCAGCAATAAATAAATCAAGCGTTTCTTTTGGTCCTGAAATGACGGCTTCAACAGAACCGTTGTCTCTGTTTTTGACCCAGCCGTGAACATTATATTCCATTGCCTTCATTTGTACAAAGTAGCGAAAGCCTACGCCTTGAACCTTTCCGGTGATGGCAAGATGATATTGATACATAAAATATCAACCCTTTCCATATATCGTTTTTCTGACCAGAACTAACTATAGAATAACATAAAAAGGAGCCAGTCCAAAAAGGGCTGCTGCCTTATGCTGATTTTTCCAAATAATAAGTAAGCGAAAACTGGAAAAACCTTGATTTGTAGAAAACTAGCCATTTTGTTAATATTAATAAGTACGCTTAAAAAGATAGGCAAATTACGTGTTTTTATAATCAGGAGAATATAATGAAACTATATATATATATTGGCATGCTTTTATTATGTGCTGTTTTGGTTGTCGTGGGGGCAATTCAACTAAGTTCAAAAAAGACCGATGAGAATGAGGCTTCGGCGAAACTTGCTGAAACACAGGTAGAGTGGATCATGGAAAATGCAATATCCTCTTTAACTCTTAAGGAGGATAATGAAGTATACGAAGCATATTTAGTTGGCGATGAAACGGAGAAATATCCACTTAAAGAGGATAGCTTTCTCGGAGATAAAGATGATTCTATTGTAGAAGGGGAATTTTCTCTTTATTTAACGGCAGAGTCAGAAGATGATAAAAAAGAGCTTAAACAAGCGATTAAACTGCGGGATCCGCTCGTATTTAATATAAAAAATAAAAATATCAGCACATACACCGTCAATAAGCATAGTATTATTGCAGTCTATCAAACAAAGGCAAAGGATAATACTGTTGCATCACTGTATGTGATGAAGGACGGAGAGCTTACGTCTCTTACTAAGAAGGAAATTCCAGTATTAAAGCGCAAAATTAAAAGTATCCAGCAAAACTATCTGCAGACTGCAGAAAAAAAGAATTCCGATTTGTATGAAGTGACTACATGGACGTTGAGTTCAGAGCGTCTGCAGCTTAAAGAGACGGACACAACTTATATTGATAAAGAAAAGGAAATGGAGAGATGGCTTGAGGAGGAAGAGTACTATTTGCCATTTAAAAATCTTACTCTCTCAAAAGATGCTTTAACAATTGCTGAACAGGGGATGCTGTTAGGCAGCCAGTATCCAATTGGTACAAGCATAAGCGAAATAACAAAGTCGAATAAAGAGTATACAGATACGAAGCAAAGTGATGGAACAATGATGGTAACTTACCCGGAGGTCACATACTACTATGATGGTAAGACAAAGCAGGTAACTTCGATCACGATTCCTGGCATGCGCCTTAAAATAAATATGTCTATAATCAATGAGATATTAGGCAAGCCGGATACATTTTCAGCAAACAAGGAGCATGATGGCTACATTGCTACTTATACTGCTAACCATTATGAAATGAAATTCATTTTGGACAGCAGTCAGCAATTAGAGCAAATTCAGCTTGTAAAAAAAGACAGTAAATAAAATAACAACCCTGGCAGACTTATCTCCCAGGGTTGTTTTGGTTATTAGAAAGCCCAGTCTCCATTGCGGAAGACAGCTTCTGTTTTTCCGTCTGCTGTAATGCCATCGATATCCATTTTATCAGACCCAATCATGAAGTCGACATGTGTAATACTTTCGTTCAAGCCTGCAGCAGCCAATTCTTCGCTGGACATTGTTTTTCCACCTTTAATGCAGAAAGCATACGCGCTTCCAATCGCTAAATGATTCGATGCGTTTTCGTCAAACAATGTATTGTAATAAAGAATATTGGACTCAGAAATAGGCGAGCGATGCGGTACAAGTGCGACTTCTCCTAAGTAATGAGAGCCTTCATCTGTTTCAACAAGCTGACGCAGAATCTCTTCGCCTTGCTCTGCGTTAACATCAACAATTCTACCGTCTTTAAATATAACGGAGAAGTTGTCGATGATGTTTCCTCCATAGCTTAATGGCTTTGTGCTTGCAACAGTGCCGTTAACACCTGTTTTGTGAGGTACTGTGAAAACTTCTTCTGTTGGCATATTTGCCATAAATTCAAAGCCCTTTTCATTAATACTTCCAGCCCCGCACCATAGATGGTTTTCTGGCAGCTCAATTGTCAAGTCTGTGCCAGGAGCTTTGTAATGTAGCTTTTTATAAGCTTTGTTGTTTAAGTAATCAACTTTTTCATGAAGATTTTTGTCATGCTGCTTCCATGCCTCAATTGGTTGCTCTTGATCCACTCTGGATGCTTTGAAGATAGCGTCCCAAAGAAGGTCAACGCGTTTTTCTTCCGGTTCATTTGCAAATACAGTATTCGCCCATGCAACAGAAGGGACACCGATAACAGTCCAGCTGACCTTATCTGATTGTACATATTTACGGAAGGCGCTCAATGCTTTTCCAGAAGCCTTTTGGAAGTTAGCGATTTTTTCTGTTGCAATGCCTTTAAGCAAATCAGGACTTGACGATAGGACGGACATGAATGCAGCACCAGCTTTAGCAAGCTCTTCTGTTTCTTTTGCTCTCCATTCCGGATATTCCAAAAATGCCTCAGCAGGTGCAAGCTCGTATTTTGTTCTTGTAACAGTATCGTCTGTCCAATTAACAACAACATTTTTTGCACCTGCTTCATATGCTTTACGAACGACTAGGCGGACAAACTCTGCTGCATCGATTGTTGTATTAACTACAAGCGTTTGTTCCGGCTGGATATTAACTCCGACCTTCACTGCAAGTTCTGCGTATTTTTCTAAGTTTTGCTGAAATGTACTCATTGTTATTCTCCTTTGCTAAAGAGCATGATATGTAACGATTGCCTTTTAAGAGCAGATACGATATCCGGCAATTTGCATGCAAGAGTCGTTCTGCTTTATCAATATAATGTCTGATGTGGCAAATCCTTTTATTCATTGTAGCTTGTTTACGCTCATAAATAAACTGATTTGTCATAATAGTAGAAGATTTATTTGCAATAAAGTTATGTTCAGATAATAACTGCAGCAGCTTAGTTCTGATTTTCGCGAGAGACGGCATCACCTCTAAGTTTTTGCTATAATATATAGATTATTACGTGACGGAGGAAATCATGAAACGAACTTTAAAAGCTGTTATTTTTGATTTTGATGGTGTAATAGCCGATACTGTCCAGCATTATTATGAAGCAACAAAAAGAATTGCTGATGAGCTTGGGGTTCCATTTACAACGGAAGACAACCTGCGCTTTCAAGGGATACCTCGGAAGGTATTAATGGACGAGCTTTCAAACAGATGCAGCAGGGATGTTACAGAGGAGGAGAAACTGCTGCTAGGAAATAAAAAAGGGGAGTACTATAGGGAGCTTATTGCTGAATTCACAAAAGGAGACATGCTTCCAGGCATGTATGAATTCCTGTTCAATCTTAAAAAGTCCGGCATTAAGATGGGGATTGCTTCTTCAAGCTCTAATGCTCCATTTCTGTTGGAGAAATTCGGTATAAAGGACTGGTTTGAGTGCATTGTTGATCCCCATAAGCTGACAAAAGGAAAGCCAGATCCGGAAATATTCCTAACAGCAGCAGACTGCCTTGGCATTTCATATGATAGCTGTGCAGCTGTGGAAGATGGAGAGGCAGGGCTTAAAGGAATAATGAAAACACCGATGTTTTCCGTCAGCATCGGAAATTCCGCTATATTGAAGCAGGCGGAGTGGAATGTACCAAGTACAGATTTTTTAACTGTTGAGGAATTACTTAGACAGTTTGCAAAAAGGAAATAACAGAAAGCCAGCATGAGGAATGCTGGCTTTCTGTTATTTGGCGTCTTCTTCTGCCCATCTTTTTAAAGCAGCCTCCGCCCGATTCTTCAAGGAAACAATATCCTCCTCAACTTTAAGGATATTTTGCTTCTTTAA
Source organism: Niallia taxi (assembly GCF_032818155.1). Lineage (NCBI taxonomy): Bacteria > Bacillati > Bacillota > Bacilli > Caryophanales > Bacillaceae > Niallia > Niallia taxi. The sequence goes on along the minus strand of NZ_CP102589.1, from coordinate 3,789,308 downwards.
CTCAATCAGCCTCAATTGCTCTAATGTCGTTTCTAGTATTTTTTCCAGCTTTTCTCTTTGCAGGCTTGTTCCTTTTACTTGCCGATAATCTATTTTCTGCAGCTCCAATGCATCACTTAAGGCAATGAACTCCTGCAGTTCTTGAAGGGAGAAGCCAAGTACATCCTTTGCGTTGGTGATTTTCTGTAATAGTGTCACATGTTCTTCTGTATATAAACGATAACCCCCGTCACTTCTTTCTGGGGAAGGGATAAGTCCTATTTGCTCATAATAACGAATTGTCCGTTTAGTCAATCCGCTCCTTTTTGCCACGTCATCAATTTTCAGCCATTCCATAATTGTTGCTCCTTTTTACGTTGCTCCAATAAAGGCAGCATGTAATACGTCATATTTATTAATAACTTTGGCATAATGAAAAGAAAAGAGCAAGTGATACAATGGCAAACATTGACGTTGACGTAAACGTTAATAAGGTCTATACTTTTACATGGATTATTAAATCGATTAATTAATAAAAAGAAGGATGATATTAATGAGCAGGGAGACTGTTACTTCATTGGAATCACCAAATAAACAGCCGCTAGTCATTTGGGTAATCTTTTTTGCAACGATTATTTCCTTTATGGGACTAGGACTTGTTGATCCGATTTTGCCTGCAATTGCTGTGCAATTGGATGCGACACCAAGCCAGGTGTCTTTATTGTTTTCAAGCTATAACTTAATCACAGGGATTGCGATGTTAATTACTGGAGTTGTATCAAGCAGGATTGGGATAAAATGGACACTGCTGACAGGTATTTTATTTACAATCGTATTTGCAGGCTTAGCCGGAACTTCTGATGGTATCTGGCAGATTGTCGGCTTCCGCGGCGGTTGGGGCTTAGGAAATGCATTATTTATTGCTACTGCCCTATCTGCAATTGTTGGTTTATCAACAGGTGGAACGGCAAAAGCCATTATTCTTTATGAGGCTGCAATTGGCTTAGGTATTTCCGTAGGTCCACTTCTTGGTGGGGAGCTTGGCTCCATTTCGTGGAGAGGACCATTTTTCGGTGTAAGTGTTTTAATGATTATTGCCTTTTTAGCATTATTGCTGAAAATGCCTAAATTAGAAAAGCCAAAGGTGAAAAGCTCTGTTTTAGACCCAATTAAGGCACTTAAATATCCTGGATTATTCCGTTTAGGATTAACGGCCTTTTTATACAATATAGGATTTTTCACATTGATGGCATATTCTCCTTTTGTAATGGAGTTGGATGAACATGGTTTAGGTTATGTCTTCTTAGGCTGGGGCTTATGTCTAGCTGTTACTTCTGTTTTCATTGCACCAAGACTGCAGGAAAGATTTGGTACGATTAAGTCAATGACTGCCATGCTGATTTTATTTGCTTTAACGCTGCTCGCAATGGGCATCTGGACGGACAGCAAGGAAGTAATTATTATTGCTGTTATTGTGGCAGGGCTTTTCTTAGGAACAAACAATACACTTATAACGACAGCAGTTATGGAAGTTGCTCCTGTTGAGAGAGCAACAGCTTCGGCAGCATATAGCTTTGTCCGCTTCTTTGGCGGTGCAGTAGGTCCGTGGCTTGCAAATAAATTGGCAGAGGTGTATTCTCCTCATGTGCCATTTATAGTCGGAGCAATTTTTGTCTTGCTGGCGATGGCCTCTGTTGCAACAGGCAGAAAACATCTTCATCATGTGGACAGAATTTCACATTAGAAAAAGCAGACCATTAGGTCTGCTTTTTATTATTTATCGTCCTCTTTATTCATAGCTGCTTTTAGTAAATCACCAAGACTGTTGCCGAAGCCTTCATCCTTCGTGTATTTCTGGACAAGCTTACGTTCTTCTTTTTTGCTGACTGTTTTCTTGCGATCTGCTGCCTTTTCAACAACATTACAGCTACGGCATTGGAAGTAGGTACCCGCTTTTCCGTCATGGATTTCCATCTTTTTATGGCATTGCGGGCAGCGTTTATTGGAAAGCTTAGGATCCTTCCGTTTGCTGAAATTGCAGTCCATGCTGGAGCAGACGAGAAGCTTGCCGTTTTTCGTGTTTTTTTCTTTCAGGAAAGAGCCGCATTCTGGACATTTTGAACCAGTAAGATTCTGGACTTTGTAAGCCTTATCGCTGTTTTTTATTTCAAGAATAAACTGCTTTGTCTGCTGTTTAATTTCCTGCATAAATTTATCTGGATTAGCTTTACCTTTAGCAATGTCCTCAAGCTTTTGCTCCCATGTTGCTGTCAGCTCAGGTGAAGTCAAATCATCATTAACCAGTTCAAGAAGCTGTTTTCCTTTTTGAGTCGAATGGAAGCGTCCATTTTGTCTTTCTACAACCTCTGTTGTAACAAGGCGCTCGATAATTTCAGCTCTTGTTGCAGGTGTACCTAAGCCGAATTTCTCCATTTTACCTAGTATATCTGCCTCACTATAACGAAGTGGCGGCTCTGTCCATTTTTGCTCACTCTTTACAGAGCTGACGCCGACTTCCTGACCTTGCTTTAAGGAGCTGAGAAGTGTGTTGCTTACAGCTTTTGTGCCCGTTAAAGCTTTAAAGCCAGGCTCTATTACATTTGTATCGTGAATAACAAAGCTGTGCCCGCCAATTGTTAATGTTGTCGCAATCACTTCATATTTATGCTTTGGATAAAAGAGTGCAAGAAATCTCTTAACAATTAAATCGTATATTTTCTTTTCATCATTATCAAGCTTGTGAAGGAACACAGGCTGTTCTGTTGGAATGATAGCATGGTGATCCGAAACCTTGTCATTATTAAATATATTTGCTGCTTCCATTTTGCCTTTTTTGACAAGCAGCTTTTGTGCTTCTTCCTTGTAAGCTACAGACACGCTTTGAAGCCTATCGAACATTGTATCCTTCATATCTGTCGTCAAGTAGCGGGAGTCTGTTCTTGGATATGTCACCAATTTATGCTGTTCATACAGCTTTTGCATAACATTTAATGTCTTTTTTGCAGAAAAGCCGAAAATTTTGTTTGCATCACGCTGAAGCTCTGTCAAATCATATGGAAGAGGGTGATGCTCTGTTTTTTCCTTCCGTGTCATAGAAGTGACCTTCGCACGCTCATTTTTCGTGCTGTTAATAATTGCTTCGACTTGTTCCTTAGAAAAAATGCGTTTTTCTCCATTTTTTTCAAAATATGCAGTTGATTCACCGATTTTGGCACTGATTGTCCAGTATTCTTTCGGTACAAAGGATTGAATTTGTTTTTCTCTTTCAATTACAAGGGATAAAGTAGGTGTCTGTACTCTTCCGGCAGAAAGGGGGTCATTAAACTTAGTCGTTAATGCACGTGTGACATTTAACCCAATTAGCCAATCTGCTTGGGCCCGGCAAACTGCTGATGCATATAATGGGTCAAACTCTTTGCTCGATTTTAATTTACGGAACCCATCGAGAATCGCCTTGTCTGTCTGTGAAGAAATCCACAGTCGCTTCATTGGCTTTTGGAAACGTATTTTATCCAATATCCATCTTGCAACTAGCTCACCTTCACGCCCAGCATCTGTTGCGATGATGCATTCATGAACATCTTTTCTTTTAGCAAGCTGTTCAATTGCTTTATACTGGTGGCTTGTTTGCTTCATGACTTTAAGATCCATCTTTTCAGGAATGATTGGTAAGTCGTCTAAATTCCAATTTTTATATTTAGGATCATAATGCTCAGGCATCTTCAATTCAATAAGATGACCTAATGCCCATGTCACAATATATTTGTCTGATTCTATATAGCTTTTGGATGTTTTATTGCATCCGAGGACTCTGGCAATTTCTCTTGCCACGCTCGGTTTTTCACAAAGTACAAGTGATTTCATAATTACTCCTTCCAGCACCTGTTTTATCTTAACAGGCAAGTCGCCTGCAGCCTTCAGGTCTTATCAACAATATTATACCATTTGTTGTTCGGGAATGGATAAACGGAGGATAGTTATGGAGAGGAAAGCCGGCATGTAAGCCGTCTTTCCATGCAGTCATTCTTCTTCTATGCGATTTTTAAAAGCTTCTTGTGTCACGATAAATTCTTCATCTTCAGGTGCATCTTCTGCATGTGTATGTTTTCTTACACCTTCTGGGAGTGGACCTGGGTGATGCTTTTTCTTATGTTCGAAATGTTTTCCTCTAGCCATTATTACACCCCTTTCTTACTGTAATAGTGTCCTGATAAAGAAAGATTTCTATTCTTCTAAACGGCATATTTTTAATCGGAAATACGGGTATAAACGAGGAATTTCCTCCTTTGCTAGGCTATACTAATAAAAAAGGAAAGGATGTGCATAGATGGATTTCTCTTCAATCGTTTCGGAAGATAAGATAAAAAGAGCCTATCAAGAAGGAGAATTTAATAATCTTCCTGGATTCGGAAAGCCCTTGCCTAAAGACAGTTTGGCAGCTGTACCACAGGAATTGCGCATGGCTTACCGAATTTTGAAAAACAGCGGATATTCAATCGAAGAAAATGAACTAAAGCAAGAATTGCTTACAATCGAGGATCTTATCAAGGCGTGCACGGATAAAGCTGAAACTGCAAAATTACAAACCAAATACAATCAAAAGCTAATTCAATTCCATCAAATAATGAAAAAAAGAACAGGGACCAGCCATTCAAAACTAATTGGAGGCTACCAGCAAAAAGTAGAGGATAAGCTGAGCAAATAGCCTGGTTATTTAGTAACAATACTTACTCAAGTTTATTCATAGTTAGAAAGCTGTTGTGAAACTGAACTATTTATCGATTTTCGATTAATAGCTCAGTTTTTTTATATTCGACTGCTAAGGGAAGGCGAGTGACCGCAGCGCAATGGAATGAACTAATTGTATACCTATACTTTATTTAAAATCCCAAGATCCATTGTTTAGCAGCTAGCAGAAATTATTAAATATTCATGGTTAAAAGGGTTATATTTTGCTTTTTTTTAGCAAATTTATTCATGTTCAAAAAACGTTCACAAATTTCATATAAATAAAAATCAATTTTTTCCTAAAAACTTGCTGAGAAATGTCGAAGAAAAGGAAGAGAAAGTCATTAAACTGTAATAAAACAAAAAAGTAATAGCAATAAAAGATAAAAGAATAAACTGTATGATAGGTGGTTTTTATGGATAAAACATCATTAATTGGTATTATATTAGCAATTATTGCAGTAGGGGTCGGAATGGTTTTTAAAGGGGTAAGCCCTTCTGTTCTTGCAAACCCAGCTGCCCTTCTGATTATCATTTTAGGGACTATAGCAGCAGTAGTTATTGCCTTCCCTACAAGTGAAATTAAAAAAGTTCCTAAATTATTTGGAGTTATCTTTAAAGAACAAAAGGTTCCAGACACGAAGGAGCTTATCCGCATGTTTTCTGAATGGGCTCAATTAGCTCGTAAAGAAGGTTTGTTGGCATTAGAATCAAAAACAGATGAAGTGGAAGATCCGTTTTTGAAAAATGGCTTGTCCATGTCAGTAGATGGTCAAAGCGCTGAATATATTCGTGATGTTCTATCAGAAGAAATTGAAGCAATGGAAGATCGCCATCAAGCTTCTGCATTAATCTTTACTCAAGCAGGAACTTATGCTCCGACACTTGGAGTACTTGGAGCTGTTATCGGGCTTATTGCCGCATTAGGTTATATGGACGATTCAGAAGGTCTTGGTCATGCTATATCAGCAGCATTCGTTGCGACAATGCTTGGTATTTTTACAGGTTACGTATTATGGCATCCATTTGCTAACAAGCTGAAAAGAAAGTCAAAAATCGAAGCAAAACAAAAATACTTGATGATTGAAGGAATCCTGTCTATTTTAGAAGGAGAAGCACCACGTGTTATTGAACAAAAACTAGCATCCTATTTGCCGATATCTGAAAGGAAGAAATTCCTTGAGGAAATGGAAGGCAGTGTGAGTGGAAATGAGTAAGAAAAGAAAAAAGAAGGAGCATCATGAGGAGCATGTAGATGAATCATGGCTTGTTCCATACGCTGACTTGCTGACATTGCTGCTGGCATTGTTTATCGTTTTATATGCGATGAGCTCTGTTGATCAGAAAAAGTTTGCTGCATTGGCAGAAGTTTTTAATCAGGAATTTCAAGCTGGAACTGGTATCTTTGAATATCCGAGTCCTACTCCTGCTGAAGTAGAAGAAAAGTCAGACTTGGATGAAAACAATAAAACCAAGGGAGACGCATCTGAGGAAGAATCCTCTAAGAACACAAATGTGTCAGAGGAAGAGCTCTCAGAAGCACAGCAAAAGCAAGATCAAGAGGAACTGCAAGGTGTTCAAGATAAATTAGATAGTTATATAGAGAAAAACAATTTAGAAGATAAACTGGAAACCTATTTGACAGATGAAGGTCTGCTTGTCTCCATAAGGGATAATGTCCTGTTTACATCAGGAAACGCGAATATTAGAGAGAAGGATGAACATCTAGTTTCAGAGATTTCCAATCTTTTAATTATGGACCCGCCGAGAAGCATCATTGTCAGCGGTCATACAGATAATGTACCGATTAAGAATGCTGAGTTCGAATCAAACTGGGATTTAAGTGTCTCAAGAGCGATTAACTTTATGAAGCTGTTATTGCGTAATAATGATAAGCTTAATCCAAGTTCCTTTAGTGCAAAAGGATATGGTGAATTTAAGCCGATTGCCAGCAATAAAACCGAAAAAGGCAGGGAGAAAAATAGGCGGGTTGAAATTTTAATACAGCCAAGAACGGTTACAGAAGACTAGAAATAGTCTTCTTTTTTTTTGAAAAATGCATATTTGTGAAAAGTTAGAAAATAATGCTTGTTCTGAAATAAACATAAGTTTATAATATAGACAAATGTTGAAGAAGGTGGAGGTGAAAAAATGAATGAAAAAGAGATTACGATATTGCAGCTGATACAAGAAAATCCGTTTCTAACGCAAAATGAACTTGCGGAAAAAACAGGATTATCAAGATCAGCAGTTGCTGGATATATCTCTGCGCTAACGCGTGAAGGGAAACTGCTAGGAAGGGCCTATGTATTACCACAAAAAAGAGAAGTTATTTGCATCGGTGGTGCTAATATAGATAGAAAAATTCAAGTCGAGGAGAAGATTAAATTTGGAACCTCAAATCCTGCCAGCACGAGTCAATCATGTGGCGGGGTAGCCCGCAATATTGCAGAAAACCTTGGGCGCCTTGGAATGGACAGCTCGCTGTTAACAATGGTTGGAGCAGACCATAGCGGTGATTGGATAATTGACTATACGAAGCTTTACGCTGATATGAAACCAACTCTAGTATCAGAAGATTACGTTACAGGTACATACACTGCTTTGCTTGATGTAGAAGGAGAGATGACAGTCGCTTTGGCGGATATGTCCATATACGACAGCATGACACAAGACATAATTGAAAAGCGCTGGGGTCATATTGCCTCAGCTGAACTAATAATTTTAGATACAAACTTCCCAGCTGACGTTCTTGAGCAGGTTATTGTTAGAAGCAGGAAGGAAAATTTGCAGCTTTGTGTCACACCTGTTTCTTCTCCAAAGGTGAAAAAGCTGCCGAACGACCTGAGGGGAGTAACATGGCTGATTGCCAATAAGGATGAAGCAGAGGCATTATCTGATATGAGGATTTACGAAGAAGGTGACTTCTTTAAGGCCGCTGAAATCATCATGAAAAAAGGCGTCGAGCGAGTAGTAATAACTCGTGGAGACAAGGGTCTGATTTTCTTTACAAAACTAGGGGAAGCTGGTGTCATTTTGCCACCTCCGATTGAAATTGAAGACGTGACAGGTGCGGGAGATTCTTTAGTTGCTGGCATTATGTATTCCTATTTGAAAGGGTTGAATACAGAAAACTGCTGCAAGATTGGCATTGCATGCTCACTGTTGACACTTCAATCACACGAAACAGTTAATCCATTATTAAACCAGAAAAAACTGCAGGACACCTTCAAAAAATACTTTGATTAAAGGAGAAATGAATTCATGAAAACAGAATGGCTAGAATACTCAAGCGAGGTATTAGAAGCAAAGAAGAACAACAAGGCGATTGTGGCATTAGAATCAACGATTATTTCTCATGGAATGCCGTATCCGCAAAATGTGGAGACAGCAAAAGAAGTAGAAGACATCATTCGTAAAAATGGGGCAGTTCCTGCAACAATTGCCATTATTGATGGGAAAATTAAGATAGGACTTTCTGATGATGAAATTGAATTTTTAGCAAAAAGCAATGATATTGAAAAAGCAAGCAGAAGAGACTTGCCATATTTGATTGCAAATAAGAAAAACGGTGCAACTACTGTTGCTGCAACGATGATTTGTGCTGAGCTTGCAGGAATAGAAGTGTTTGTGACAGGCGGAATCGGAGGGGTTCACCGTGAAGCAGAGCGAACAATGGATATTTCTGCAGACTTACAGGAATTAGCTCAAACGAGTGTAGCTGTTGTATGTGCAGGTGCGAAGTCAATCCTTGATATTGGATTAACACTTGAATATTTAGAGACATTCGGTGTGCCTGTTGTTGGATATGGTACAGAAACATTACCTGCCTTCTATACAAGAACAAGTCAATTTAACGTCAACTTCACTGTTGATGAGCCACAATTGGCAGCAGACATGATCCGTACAAAATGGGAGCTTGGTCTTAAAGGTGGAGTGGTAATTGCAAATCCAATTCCTGAAGATGATGCTATGGAAGAATCATATATTACAAACATCATTGAAACGGCTTTAAATGAAGCGAAGGAAAACGGCATTAGCGGTAAGAATGTTACACCTTTCTTGCTCAGCAAGGTGAAGGAACTTACTGAAGGCACAAGCTTGACAGCAAATATCGCATTAGTAAAAAATAATGCTGAAGTAGGCTCAAGGATTGCTGTTGAATTAAACAAAAAGTGATCAGGCACAAGACATATGGTGTTTCCTTTAAAGGAAACACCATATGTCTTTTTTTATGGAAGCGAATCCATTAAACGGTGTCGTCAATCTGCAGATGACTTTTTGAATTTGATGAACTCCAGGTAGCAAGAAAACTCATCTTTTGTTATTCCTTCCTTAATGGCTTCCTCTACTAAGTTTACCCATTCTGAATCCAAGTTGTCTGTTGAAGTTGGATTTGTTTCGAGTAACTCTTCCACGTGTGTGTCAAGGGTAGAAGCAAGCTTTGAAAGGACCTGTAATGAAGGATTCTTCTGAATTCCCCGTTCAATATAGCTCAAGTAAGACTTAGAGACACCTGCCCGGTCAGATAGCTCATTGATCGAGTAGCCTTTTTCTAACCGCAATCTTTTCAGTGCTGTACCAACCATTAGAAAAATCTCCTTATGTAATATAACATGATTTCATTATAACGAACGTTTTGTTCAATAAAAAATACAAAAAAAGCTAGAATAACGGAGTAAATTCGAGAAAAAGAACGAAAACCGTTCGTTAAAGAGAAAAAATAACGGATTTTAGAATTTTCCAAAATGAGATAATTGAACTATACTAAATTCATGAGTTCTATAAAAAGAACAAAAAATCATTTAAAAAGAACTATTTTTGGCACTAATGGTCATTAGTCATTCAACTGACTAATAAAAGGATATGTAAAGCAGGTGGAATATGTATAGAAAAAACTGTGATAAGTGCAATCGGCCTTCATACAGCAGCAGTGAAAGAGGAGAATGGTTTTGTCCAGTCTGCAATAATGACCTCACTAAGTACCCGTTTTTTGATGCAATGACCTTTGAAAAAATTCATGTGAATTATTCTTTTAAGAAAGTTTTATCAGCATACAGAAATCAGTATGTAAAAAAAGACAAATAAACTTAGTTGAATATTTCGACAGAAACCAACATGATTATACAAAAAAATGGCAAATGTATACTAGAATTATGTAAAAATGTAGAAAAAAGTAGAAAAATAATTTGTTGGAATTCAAAATTTCTTACAAATTTATACACATATGTAAAAAGAAAAGTTATATAATAAAATTCATAAAAGAACAGGGCAAACCAACTCGAAAGATTGGGACGCAAAGTCACGGGTCTAAAGTTATTGAACAATGACAGCCGGACTGCCAAAGTACAATAAGTATTTTTGGGAGAGGGGCAGAATTAAGTGATAGAGGAAAAATTAGTTGTAGAAGAACTAGACACAGAATGGATTCAGTTAATGAAGGAAGCAAAAAAAATAGGACTGGACATAAAAGATGTGCGTAATTTCATCAATAACGATTAGAAGATTACTTAATTCAAGATAGTACTTAATTAATAAAACCTCATTAATTTATGTAAAGGAAAAATTAGCGCGCAATTTTTGTATTTACCTAAAATTATTTTAAAATTCAGATACATAATGAAGTAAGCATAGATTTATTTCTGCTCATTTATATATTTCTTTTACAGACTGCTTTAAAGAATAAATGAAAAAGACACAATTGCTTGTGTCTTATAATTATCTTATTTAAGTGAACTGTAAAAGTTCTATTTTTTTTGTTCAATTCTCCATTTATTATATTCAAGAAACTCTCGGAATTCAGCTTTGGAAACACCAGAGTCCATTGCTTCTTTTACGATTTTCAGCCACTCTGTGTCAAGATCATCTTTATTTTGCTGCTCATTTATAAGATGGTCGACTGGAACATTAAAAACAGAAGCAATTTTTTCTAAAAACTGTATGGATGGATTTGACTGGAGATTGCGCTCCAAGGAACTTAAATAAGATTTTGCAACACCTGCTTGTTCAGCAAGTTCTGACAATGACATTCTTTTTTCTAAGCGAAGTTTTTTAACACGATCACCGATCATACAGTCTCACACACCTTATCACTATATGTAATAATATCATAACAAATATAATACAAAAGTTCCATATAAAGAACAAATTGTTCGATGATTTTGTTAATACTACCAAAAAAAATTCATAAATTATACAATTTTACCGCATTAAATGATACTAATTTATGAAAATATATGAACAAAGACCTTTTGTTATATCTATTTATAAATACTTATCGTAATCAATACCCTGTTTTTTTACCATATAAACCTCTTTTTTGAATTTTTTACGTTTTTTCGTTTTTAGACAAGCCATAATAAAAAAGGTAGAATAGAGGCGAAGAAATAAAAGGCTAATTGAACGTTGGTGAAAAGGGATGAATAAATACTTAGTAATATTTGAAGAAATTGAAACAGCGATAAGAAATGGGAAATATGCACCAAACAGTATACTGCCTTCTGAAAATGAATTAGCGGAGCGGTATGATACATCAAGAGAAACAATTCGTAAAGCATTAAATATTCTTGCTCAGAAGGGGTATATTCAAAAATTGCGCGGAAAAGGTTCTCTAGTACTAGATATGCAAAAGCTGCAGTTTCCAATATCAGGACTTGTGAGCTTTAAGGAATTAGCTGAAAAAATGGGCAGCAGCTCTGTCACTCATATTGAAAGCTTTGCTAAAAATGTACCTACAGCAGTTCTCCAAAAGGAAATGAATCTTAAAAAGGATGAATCCATTTGGGAAGTATCACGTATCAGGGAAATAAATAAAGAAAAAATCATTCTTGATAAAGACTATATTGTGGAAAGATTTGTTCCTGGACTCACAAAGGAAATCTGCAGTCATTCGATCTTCGATTATATCGAAAAGGATTTGAAGCTGAAGATCGGTTTTGCGAGAAAAGAATTTACGGTTGAGATTCCAACAGAAGAGGATTATCGGCTCCTTGATTTAGAAGGATTTCAAGCGATTGTTGTCGTGAAGAATTATATCTATTTTGAAAACGCTACCCTTTTCCAATATACTGAATCGAGACATAGACCAGATAAGTTCAGGTTTGTTGATTTTGCAAGGCGTAATGAATAAATTTATCATTTTTATGTTTTATCTTGTCCAATTGGGGAAATTTATCTCTGAAATCAAAAAGAAGGAGATGTTCCCTATATGAGTAAAATTGCAACATTAATAACTAATATGTTCGAGGATTCAGAGTATACGGAGCCGGCAAAGTCCTTCAAGGAAGCTGGACACGAGGTAGTGACAATTGAGTTCGAAGCAGGAAAAACAGTGACAGGCAAACAAAAGGAAGCGGAAGTAAAAATCGATAAAAGTATCGATGATGTTACTCCAGATGAGTTTGATGCGTTGTTTATTCCTGGTGGATTTTCGCCTGACCAGCTCCGTGGAGATGATCGTGCTGTTGCATTCGCAAAATCCTTTATGGACAGCAATAAACCAGTATTCGCAATCTGTCACGGACCACAGCTATTGATTACAGCTAAAACATTAGAAGGAAGAAATGCAACTGGGTACAAGTCTATTAAAGTAGACATGGAATATGCAGGCGCAACTTATAAAGATGAAGAGGTAGTGGTTTGCGGCGGCCAGCTTGTGACAAGCAGAACACCAGAGGATATTCCTGCATTTACTAGAGAATCTTTAAAGCTTCTTGAGAAATAAAGTGTAAACAAAAACAGTGGTTAAAACTGAACTATTATCGATTAATAGTTCAGTTTTTTTATTTAGAGTTTGTTTCTGTATAAGTACAATAGCAACCCGCACCAGTGTTTCAATGTTAGATGAAATTATTTATCATTGCTTTAAATTTGTTTATCAAAGCCTCTTAAAGAGGTGTTGTATTATTTCTTACGCAAGTTTCCTAATTCCTCAGCTAATGCCTGCATTTCATTTGGGCTAAAAGAATCTCTTTTCATAATATGCTCATAAATTTCCTTTAACTCCACATACATTTCTTCATCAAAATGTGTAGGTTTGATTGCGCCAAAATTTAGCACCTTCAGCTTTTCCTTTATTTGTTCAATCATATATTCCACATTTTCAGTTGATTTAATTTCTAAGTTCACAAAAATCTCTCCTTTTTGCAGGATCTTAGATCAAGCAAATCTTTTGTCCCACTTTTTTTCTATCTTTTCATGTGCACGAACAAATGTCAATTCATATTTGTCTTTTCAAAATGAAGCAAATTAAGATAAGCTAAAACAAAACATGCTGTTAGGAATTAATGTATGTTCTTATGAAATGGAGGAAAAATAAGATGGAAGTTCGTGTGTTATTTATTTGCCTAGGAAATATTTGTCGGTCACCAATGGCAGAGGCAATATTTCGGGATCTTGTCAAAAAAGAAAAGCTGCAAGACCACATTACATGCGATTCAGCAGGTACTGGCGGATGGCATACAGGGAATCCGCCGCATCAAGGAACAAGAGAAATATTGAAAAAGAACTTGATTAGCGATACAGGAATATTGGCAAGGCAGCTGCAAATAGCTGATTTGGACAGCTTCGACTATTTAATTGCGATGGATAACAGCAATCGGGAAAATATCAGGCTTTTAAATGAACAACTCGAAGAAATTGAAGTCCATTTACTGATGGATTTTGCAGAAAATCGGGTATATGAAGAAGTACCTGACCCTTATTATACTGGCAACTTTGATGAGGTATACAAGATGGTAACAGATGGTTGTAGGGGATTGCTGAGAAGCATCAGGAATAAATACCATTTGTAATTATCTAAATTCTAAATGGAAGGAAGATGCATATGGCACAGATTAGCTTAGTGAAAGGGATTTTATTAGGCGGTTTGATAGGAGCTTCTTTAAGTATGCTTGATAAACAAACGAGGAAGAATTCTATGTACAAAATGAGGAATCTAAAATCCTCCTTCACCGATTTTGACTCAATGAGCTCAAGTATCACAGATACATCTGAAAAGGTAAAGCTAACAGCTGAGAAGGTTTCTAGCGATGTTGCATTTATTATGGAAAAGGTCGAGGAGCTAAAAGAGGTTACACCGACAATCGCAAGCATTGTGAAGGAAACGAAGGATGCTTTCACTTCAGACAGTATACATGAGGAGGAGTACAAGCCGCATGGATTAACATCAAGCATATCAAGCACTTCAAGCACACAGTACTTGCCTCAGTATACACACTAAACCCTAGACTTTTGTAGCTAATGCCTGTCCTAAGAGGATATTATAAAGAACAGGTTTGTCCTTGCGGGAAGTAGGGGAAAAGAACAATATTAGCTAAACCGACAAATAGGCAGGTGGGGTTTATGGGAGAGGCAACTAGTTTTGTGAAGCAATTAGCAGTAAAAATAAAAAATGATGATGTGTTTGATCTTGCGGCACAGCTCGCGTATTACTTTTTACTTTCAATTTTTCCGCTGATCATTTTTATGATGACATTATTGCCGTATTTGCCAATCACAAAGGATGATTTGTTAAATTTGATTTCACAATTTGCTCCAGGCGATAGTATGGATATCATTGAAACAAACCTGGAGCAAGTTCTCAGCAGAAACGGGACATTGCTTTCCTTTGGTATCATTGCAACAATTTGGTCTGCTTCAAATGGGTTGAATGCGATTATCAAGGCACTCAATAAAGCATATGAAGTAGAAGAAACACGTTCCTTTATTGTGGCAAGAGCCATGTCTGTTGTATTAACACTAGGTATGATTGCTGTTGTGGTAATCGCATTGCTGCTGCCAGTGTTTGGAGAGCAGATAGGTGTGTTTTTGTTTTCCCAATTCAATTTATCGGATGAGTTTTTAAGTGTTTGGAGAGCACTGCGCTTTTTAGTGTCTCCTGTCATCTTATTTATTGTTTTCCTTGCATTATATTGGGTAGCTCCAAACAAGAAAATCACTTGTGTAAGTGCCATTCCTGGTGCCCTTTTTGCATCAATAGGGTGGGTGCTTGTATCACTGGGCTTTTCCTTTTATGTAGGTAATTTCGGCAACTATTCAGCAACATATGGCGGGATTGGTGCAATTATCGTGCTAATGATCTGGTTTTATTTAACTGGAATTATTATCATCATTGGCGGAATTGTCAACGCGATATTCACAAGCCGTAAGAAGAAGCCTTGCTAAATTGCCAGCATATGTGCAAAAAGACCGCATTTTACCTCTTATAATAATGACCAGAAAACATAAAATAAGCTTGGGGAAATTATTATAACGGGGTGATAGCAATGGGCAAAAAGACTAAACAAAACAGCAAAAGTAAGCCAAAACATAAAACATCCGGTTCATCAAATGGACAAAACGGTTATCACTAAATAAAAGAGCAGCCACTTACATAGTGGCTGCTTTTTTGTTAGCTCCGCAGTAGACGAAGACTGTTGAGAATGACAAGAATGGTGCTGCCTTCATGGCCGATTACGCCGAAGGGAAGATCAACTGCTTGCAAGAGATTAGAAATAATCAGGAGCATAATGACAGAGATAGAGAATACAACATTTTGTTTGACGATTCTATTCATGCGTTTTGATAATTTTATCGCTTCAGCAATTTTTGGTAGATCATTCTTCATAAGAACAATGTCTGCTGTCTCAAGGGCCACATCTGTCCCTCCGCCCATTGCAATTCCTACTTGTGCAGTGGCAAGTGCAGGTGCATCATTGATGCCATCACCAACCATAGCCACCATACCATATCGATTCTTTAATGCCTTTATATGGTCAACCTTTTGTTCTGGCAGACATTCTGCTATATACTCATGGACACTGCTTTCCTTGGCAATAGCATGGGCTGTCTTTTCACTGTCACCAGTCAGCATAAGTGTATGAATTTGATAATCCTTCAATAGCTGAATTGCTGCTTGTGTTTCTTTGCGGACAATATCCTTTAAACCGATACATGCGATTATTTCGTCGTTTGTTGCAATAAAAACTACTGTTTTTCCTTCCAGCGATAGCTGGTCATAAATTGAAGCATGAAAGCTTTTTGCTTCACTTGTCCCCACAAAATCTGCTTTTCCGATTTTCCACTCTACGCCATCAATATTTGCAGTGACGCCCCAACCAGAGCTGTTTTGAACATTAGCAAGTGCCAAAAGCGGCTTTTGAAGGGTTGCAGCTGCACTCTCCACGATTGCTTTGGCTAGTGGATGATTCGAGTGATTTTCAATGCTTGCTGCATAAAGGAGTACCGTTTCCTTCTTATAGCCTTCCTTCACATAAATATCAGTTACAGTTGGATTTCCTTTTGTAAGTGTTCCTGTTTTGTCAAAGGCAATTGCCTGGACTGCTGCCAAATTTTCTAAATGGACGCCGCCTTTAAACAATATTCCGTTTCGTGCGCCGTTAGAAATGGCAGACAAAGTCGCAGGCATGATGCTTGCCACAAGTGCGCAAGGTGAAGCAACAACAAGGAGAATCATCGCTCTGTAGAATGTTTCATTCCAACTCCAGCCTAATACGAAATGAGGCAGGAACATCATGATGACAACAATGGCTAACACTACCTTTACATAAGTGCCTTCAAACTTTTCTATAAATGCTTGGGCAGGTGACTTTTCACTTTGAGCCGACTGGACAAGTGCAATAATTTTTTGGAAAAGTGTTTCATCAGCATTTTTAGTTATTTCAACTGTCACAGAGCCGCTGATATTTACTGTCCCAGCGAAAACTTCATCAGTAATATTTTTCGTTACAGGCAGTGATTCGCCAGTTATAGCTGCTTCATCTATTGCCGTTTCGCCTGAAAGTATCCTTCCATCTGCTGGCACCCTTTCGCCTGGCTTTATTAAAATTCGGTCATTGATGGAAAGGGAAGCAACAGGAATAAGCTCTACTGAACCATCAGCCATAACCTTCCATGCCTTTTCAGGCTGAAGATTCATCAATGCAGATATTTCTTTATGACTTTTATTCATTGTATATGTTTCGAGAGCCCCGCTTACAGCGAAAATAAAGATCAGTACAGCTCCCTCTGTCCAATAGCCAATAATTGCCGAGCCAATAGCAGCAAACACCATCAACATCTCGACATTTAATGCTTTGTTTTCAATCGTCTCTTCAATACCTTCCTTTGCTTTAGCGAAGCCGCCGATTATAAATGCGAGTATATACGAGATAGTGGATAGTGCTTCTGATTGATAGTGATCAAGCAGCCAGCCTGTAAGAATCAACAGCCCGCATATTCCTGCAGCAATCAGTTCCAGATGTGGCAGGACCTTTTCTAACAAGGGTGACTTAGGTGCAGGTGCTTGTTGTGTGATTGGTTTTGTTTCCGTCAACATAGGTATTCCTCCTAATTTTTTATATTATTAATGAGAAAGATAATCAGCTTCATTACCCCTAAAAAACACGAAAGCTGCCACCTGTATAGGTGACAGCAAAATTTCATAAGCACGCTGATAAAATCAGACTTCGTGCTTTATTCGTATTTAGTTATTTTAATCCTAACATAAACTAGCAGCAATTGGTATACTTTTGCCTTAATTTGGGACTGTATTTGCTTGCTTCTGACCTTTTTGCTTTCCGGAAATAAAAATGATTAAACCTAATAGCAACAGCATTGTACTTATAACAAGGAAATAGCTGAGATCTTCAACATATTGAATAAACAGTCCACCAAGATATGGTCCTGTTAAGCTGCCGATGCTGAATGCCATTCCACACAGCAAATTTCCAGTTGGAAGCAATGTTGTCGGCACTAGGTCGGTCATATAGCTGACACCAAGAGAAAAGGTGGACCCAACTGCCATACCAGCAATGAACAGACAAATGGCAAGCCCGATAAATCTTTGCTCCACAAAGCTTGCTGAAAGGAAACAGACAAAGCCAACTAAAAGAATGGTAATTAATGTTCTTCTTCGTCCGTAAGAATCGCTTAATATTCCAAGCGGGAACTGAAAAACAATCGCTCCAATGGAAAAGCATGTTAATAAAATCGAGATTTCAGAAAGCTGGAAGTCCAATCTCAGCCCGTAAACGGGAAAGCTGGAATTTAGGCTTGATTCCAAAAAACCATATGCCAGGGGAGGAAGAAAGGCTGCCCACGCATATTTTAAAGCGGAAGAAAAACGAGAAATTGTATCTTTAAATGAATTTGTCTCAACTGTTTGCTCAGGAAAATCATTCTTCAAGAACAAGGTGAATATCCATGCAGCAAAGCATAAGGCTGATGAGAGTATAAAAGGAATGGCCTCATTTATTTTCACTAATGGTGTCATAAGGGGGCCAACTGCAAATCCAATGCCAAAAAACACGCCATACAAGGAAATATTCCTTCCTCTGTTTTTTTCTGAGGAAACAGTTGTAATCCATGTTTGTGTTGCGAAATGGAGGGCATGATCTCCAATACCGATAAGCAAACGCAAAAAGAACCAAAACCAGAATGTTTTCCATAGCGGAAACATAGCTAATGATAAAATAACGAGCAGCCCGCCAAAAACAATCGCTGGTTTATATCCGTATTTTCGGAGCGGGTATTCCATAAAAGGAGAAATGAGCAGGATGCCCATGTATAAGCCTACTGCATTCAAGCCATTTAAACTCGAAGACAGCCCGTCACCTTCAAAGATAACAGCAATCAGTGGAAGCAGCATCCCTTGGCTGAAGCCAGATATGCTGACGATGCTGATCAGTATTGCAAACTTTTTGTTAGTCATTATGTAAATGCTCCTTATAGCTGTATAAAAAATTTAGTATCCCTAAATAATGGTAACGTAAGGAGAGAAGGATTGGCAATAAAAAATTTCCATTAAAATAAAGAAAGCTGCCGCTTTAGAAATAGCGGCAGCTTGTTTTTTTGTTTTACAATTCAAGCAATTCTGCTTTTGAAGCAGAATCGGCAAAATAACGAATTTTCTGTGGCTTCAACTGTAATAGCACATAATTGGGATCATCCGGACCACCAAGCCATTTGCTTAGCGAGTCATCCCAATATTTTTCTTTTTTATCTTTTGAATCCTCAATAGAGGCTGTTGCCTCGATTTCACAATATGCACCAGAAGGGTTAGCATCTTGAGCACCCAAAAGAATATGAACATTTGGTTCTTGTCCAATGTCATCAACCTTATGTGTTTCTTTATTTGTTGCTGTATAAAGTGTCAGGTCATCGTGAAAGAAAAGCATAAAGCGGCTGTATGGTTTTTGGTCCTGTATTGTCGCTAATGTGCCAGTTTTTTGATTTTCGAATAGTTCCAGTATCTTTGTCTTTAATGCTTCACTCATGATTAAAAAAACTCCTTTCCATTCCTTGTTAGTATTGGTGGTTTATCTGTATTTTATATACCCTAATTCCTAATCAAAAAAGCAGAAAATGTTGGTATATTACGGAATGGTTTGGATAAACCTGAAATATACTGGTCTGTGAACTGTGAGAAGTTAAAGGTTTGAAAAAATGATGTTTAGGAAAAATAAAGTCAGGGAAGATTTTAATGTTAAAAATAAAAGGAGTGGGGTAAGTGGTAAATAAAATTTTTGCCCTGGCAGTCCTCATTGGGGTTCCAATATCTGTTATTGGCTCATTGCTGCACTGGCCGAGCATTCTCATGTTTATCGTATACTGTTTGACCATCATTGCCCTCTCAAGCTTTATGGGGAGAGCGACAGAAAGCTTGGCGATTGTCGCCGGACCAAGAATTGGCGGTTTGCTGAATGCCACATTTGGAAATGCAGTCGAATTAATCATTGCGATTTTTGCCTTGAGGGAGGGACTGACAGAGGTTGTTTTGGCTTCCTTGACAGGTTCCGTTCTTGGAAACCTGCTGCTTGTTGCAGGACTGTCCTTTTTTATTGGCGGTCTTAAATACAAGGTACAAACATATAATGTGTTTGATGCAAGACATAATTCAGGCTTGCTGATGTTTGCGGTCATCGTTGCATTTGTTATTCCAGAGGTTTTCTCTATTTCCATGAACGAATCAGAAACATTAACATTAAGTATTGGAATTTCCATTATTCTTATTTTGTTATACTTAGCAGCACTATTCTTTAAGCTTGTTACACATCGAGGAGTATATCAAACAGAAAATAATAAAGAGGGTGGAGCAGCAGGAAGCCACCATGAAGAGGTGCCTGAGTGGAGTGTAAAGAGAAGTGTACTAATACTCGCTCTTGCAACATTGGCGGTTGCCTACATATCCGAAAATCTTGTTCATACATTTGAAATTGTTGCAGAATCGTTCGGATGGTCAGAGCTGTTTATCGGGATTATTATCGTCGCGATTGTTGGGAATGCAGCAGAACATGCTTCTGCAGTCCTTATGGCATATAAAAACAAGATGGACATTTCTGTTGAGATTGCAATTGGTTCCACCTTGCAGGTAGCAATGTTTGTAGCACCTTTGCTCGTATTGCTATCGCTTATGTTCCCGACAAACCTGTCACTTGTTTTCAGCTTGCCAGAGTTGGTTTCGATGGCATCTGCTGTTTTACTCATGATTATCATCTCAAATGATGGGGAAACAAACTGGTTTGAAGGAGCAACATTGCTTGCTGCCTACTTGATTATGGGGGTAGGGTTCTACCTGCTGTAAACTGTCCTTAGAAAAAATATAAAGCCGTCCAGCTTTCTTTACAGCTGGACGGCTTTTTATAGATGGCATCACCTTTATCGTTTTGATTTAGGCTAAATAAGTATAATTATTGTTTGCTTATGTTCCTTGGACAAAATCAAGTCGCTTCCATCGGACCACCACCAACTTTTCTTTAATAGATACGGTTAATGCTAAACTGTCCTTTGTCAAAAATGGTCTATCCTCCTTTTGTATTAAGCGAAGTGATTAGCTGCCCTCCTTTTGTTTGATAAGCCTATTATAATATAAATTTAGATTAATGTAAATATTCAGTTAATTTAATTTTAAGGTTTTTGTACAAGTTTTCTGGGACTAGCGCATATGTATAAAAGACGAGCTTAAATGAAGGGAGGAGTTATCATATGGCTTTGTTTTACCGTAGCCTTTTTTATGTTGTTGGGCTGTTGATTTTGTCATTTGGGGCGACATTGACCATTAAAGCGAATTTGGGAGCAGGACCTTGGGATGCCTTGAATGTTGGCTTGTCGGCATTAATTGGCTTAACAATTGGCAGCTGGATTGTCATAATCGGGATTCTGCTAATCTTCGTTAATGCACTTTTGCTAAGGAGAAAACCTGCATTGCTGTCATTGTTCACTGTGTTTATTCTCGGGTTTTTTGTTGATTTTTGGATGGCTCATCTTATAAACGTTTTCAATTATTTTCTGTTTATGAATCAGCTGCTCCTGTTAATTGGTGGACTTGTTATTATCGGACTGGGAATTTCTCTATATTTGCAAGCGAGTTTTCCTTTGAATCCCATTGACGAATTTATGGTGAGTCTTCAGGAACGCTTTGGTCTTAATATCATGGCATCCAAGCTAATCGGAGAGATTTTGGCATTGATTTTTGCCTTTATGGTTAATGGACCAATCGGAGTTGGAACAGTCATTATTGCGATTGGAATCGGACCTGCCATTCAAGTGTTCCATCCAATTTGCTGCGGGATAATGGATAAATTGGCGATTAAATAGCATCTAAAAAAAATTGTTGTCTTAAAGTAGCATAATCTAGGCGAACTCCGAAAAAAATAACAGTAAACATTACTGTTAGGTTTGAAAGGAGTTCTTTAATTTGAAACGCATTGGTATTATTCTATTAGCTTTTCTAATGATGCTGCCTAATATTGCACCAGCATTTGCAGAAAAACCGAAGGACAAGCAAGATATGCCAAAATCAAAGCTTGTTGCTATCCCGAATTCAGTCATGAATATCACGAAGGAAAACACCTATCCAAATCCTTCTCAGGACTTGCCGAAGCTGCAGCCAAGTGAGCTGACACAGACGCTTATTAATTCCTCAAAGGTGAAAATAGAGAACCCTGACTTGATTCGCATGCTTAATGAGACAACTGTTAACAGCACACCTTTTGCAATTGGTTATAAAGCGATTGTTTATATTGGTCAATGGCCATTAAACTACGAGTCGACAGAAACAGCTCCAAACTGGGAATACCAAAAAATAAATACGAATTTTTATGACAACAGAGGTGGAAAGGCGCCATATCAAATCCATTATGTACAAGAATCTCAAAAAATCATCAGAGGCGGTTTGACAGCTAAAATACCGAATGCAGAAGAAGTCAAAAAAATGATGATGCTAAAAGCAATGCAAAATTCAGGGCTGTCACTTGCCTTTGAAACAGTGATAGGAACTGGAACGAAAAAAGACCAAATTTATAACATCCCAGCCAAAAGACTAGGCTATTTATACGGATATGCACCTGCTGTAAATGAAAAAGGAAAGGTCACATACGGCGAAGTGTATTTAATGCTTAAGGGTGGTAAAAAGTCGATTGTCGTCAAAAACGTTACATCCCAAGGCATCGGGGCGTGGATTCCTGTTCAGGATCATGTTTCCTTTGGATTCCTTGCAAGCGAAAAACCGAGATAATAAACAAAGCAGCGATAATCATCGCTGCTTTTATTTTAGCGTGTTATTAATGCTGTGTTTTTTGTGAAGTCGATATCACGATAATAGCTGTTTTTGACAAGCACGTTCGGACCAAGACATTGCACACTTGGGCAATGGCAGTTAAGTGAGGAAGCAAGGTCTGTTGCCATCCACTTCTCGAAAATGTCAGGAAGCTTATCTGTTTTAATATTTCCAAGGGCTGGTGTATCACCGAAGTCTGTAACGATAACATCTCCTGAGAAGATGTTAACATTCAAACGGGAACGGCCGTCTGGATCATTGCGGACAGTGACGTTTTTACTTGCGTATAAACGTTTTAAAAGCTCCTGATCTTCTTTTGTGCTGCTGCATGGATAAAACGGGAGTGTACCAAAAAGCATCCATACATTTTCATCTCTAATATCAAGTAAATGATGAATGCTATGACGCATTTCCTCTAGTGACAAAGTTTCCATAGTAGAAGCGAAGTCAGAAGGGTACATAGGATGAATTTCATGGCGCTGACATTTCATTTCGTCAACAATTTGGCGGTGAATATGCTCTAAGTAAGGCAGTGTTTGCTTGTTCAGCATCGTTTCCGCTGATACGACAACACCAGCCTCGACCAATGCCCGGCTATTTGTGATGATGTTTTGGAAAAGCTTTCCTCTATGCTCATATGACGGCTTTCTTGCCATCATCGCAAAGCCTCTTTCTGCAAACTCTTCTTCTGTGCCCCAGTTATGGGAGATATGAAGGACATCCAAATAAGGAATAATCGGCTCATAGCGGCCAAGATCAAGAGTCAAGTTAGAGTTAATTTGTGTTTTTACACCCCTGCTGTGGGCGTATTTAAATAACGGAACAACATAGTTTTCCACAGACCTGCGACTCATCATTGGCTCACCGCCTGTAATGCTCATAGAGCGAAGATGTGGTATTTCATCAAGTCTTTTCAGCAACAAATCAATTGGCAAGGCGTTCGGGTCCTTCGGCTGAAGGGTGTAACCGACTGCACAATGCTCACAGCGCATATTACATAAAGTTGTGGTTGTAAATTCTATATTGGAGAGGGTCATCCCTCCATGCTGGGTTATATCCATATAAGCTTCCCAAGGGTCGTTCTTAGGATTTACAATCGGATTTTTTTGAGAAATCATGATATTACTCCTTTGAAAAAGTTGCGTATTAAGCATCTGCTTGTTTAAATCTCCAATCATATGGGAAATAGACAAGTATTGATATAAAAAAGGGAGATGATCTGATGTCTAATGAAAACAAGGGAAACAGTAAACTATTGGCTGGAATTGTCATCGGCGGTGTCATCGGGACAACATTATCCCTCATGGATCGTACAACAAGGACAAATGCTAAGGTGAAAGTGCAGCAGTGGAAGGATTCAACCAACCAGCTAGTACATGAGCTAAGAGAAAATCCTGCTCAAGTAAAGCAAGATACTAGTGAAAAATTGCATTATTTAAGTGATACAATGCGAGAGGTTATGAATGACAGCCAAACGATGTTTCAGCATATTCAAAACACAATCAATGCAAGAACACAGGATTTAAAAGAAATAGCAGGAGATTTCAAGCAGCTTTACTTTCAATCAAAGCGCCAATATCAGTCTATCCAACATAAATTACAGGAGACAAAGTCCCAGATTGGAATGAACACTAACTCATCCAATGATTCAGAGCTTCTCCCTGTAGTTGCACAAGACCACTCCCTTATAGAAAGGGAAAAGGCTACCTTATAATTATGATGCGAAACGCACGTATAGTATAGTGTAACATAAAAAAAATCGAACTCGTCACCTATATTACCTGTAGGTGATCTTTTTTTTCGGAACAAAAATGGTGACAGGTGTAAAAAATGTGTTATTGTGCAAACATAAGTATAGAAGGAAAAAGATTGCCGGAAGCTGATATTTTCGGTACGATGGATATGAAAGTGAAAGGAGAGATTTTTGTTGGGCACTTCTATTACAAACAAAAATGAACAAGTAGATTTTTTGAAAACGAGATTAAATATGTTTCTTGATGTGTTGGATGCTATTGATCCGGAAGAGGCGGAGCTTGAGGATATCGACCGCTTGATTGAGATGATCGATGATATTGAATCGAAATGTAATGAATTTAAACATAGAGATGAATAATGAGAAAGCTCCGCTAAGGGGCTTTTTTACTTTGTAATTATGAAAACGATTACAAATTACTGTTGCAGATTTATGAGTAAGAGTATAATTTAGGAAGGTAGACATGCTTTAAAAAGGGTTGAGGGGGAAAAATAAATGAATATCGAAGCTTTAAGGGCAAGTATATATCAATTGATTGAAGAAACATCTACAAATCTGCCGAAGGATGTCCGCCGCGCCATCAAATCAGCAGCGCAATGGGAAAGTGCTGGAACGAGATCGGCGATGAGCCTTGAAACAATTCAAGAGAACATCGGGATGGCCGATATGGAAGTGTCACCAATTTGTCAGGATACAGGGCTTCCAACATTTAAGATTAAGACACCTGTTGGCACAAACCAACTGGAAATAAAGGCAGTAATTCATGAATGCATAGAATTGGCAACACAAAAAGGCAAGCTCCGTCCTAATTCTGTAGATTCGCTTCATGGAGTAAACAGTGGCAATAATTTAGGAGCAGGAACACCTGTCATTAAATTTGAGCAGTGGGAAAAGGATTACATAGATATTGGATTAATCTTAAAAGGCGGCGGTTGTGAAAACAAAAATATTCAATACAGTTTGCCTTGTGAGCTTGATGGGCTAGGAAGAGCTGGCAGGGACTTGGACGGGATTCGCAAATGCATTCTCCACTCTGTTTATCAAGCACAAGGACAAGGCTGCAGTGCCGGCTTTATTGGTGTGGGAATAGGAGGAGACCGTTCAAGCGGATATGATTTAGCAAAGGAACAGCTTTTCCGGACTGTTGACGATGTTAATGAAAATGCGGAGCTTGCAGAGCTGGAAGCATATATCATGGAAAATGCTAATAAGCTTGGAATCGGTACAATGGGGTTTGGCGGAGAAACGACTTTGCTTGGCTGCAAAATTGGGGTGATGAATCGCATTCCTGCAAGCTTTTTCGTATCTGTTGCATATAATTGCTGGGCATTTCGCAGATTAGGAATAAAGCTTGATGCAAATACAGGCAGCATTATTGCATGGAAATACCAGGATGGAGAGAAAATTACCTTCACCGACAAAAAAAAATCAGCTGCCGAGGATACAGTCATTAAGCTTCATGCACCAATCTCTGAGGAGGAAATCCGTCGGCTGAAAGTCGGTGATGTTGTTGAAATCAGCGGAATGATGTATACCGGCAGAGATGCTATTCATAAATACTTGAGCACAAACGATTCTCCTGTTGATTTAAACGGACAAGTTATCTACCATTGCGGGCCAGTAATGCTAAAAGATGATGAAGACATATGGCATGTGAAAGCGGCAGGACCAACAACGAGTATTCGTGAGGAGCCATATCAAGGGGATATTATGAAGAAATTCGGCATCCGTGCTGTCATGGGCAAAGGCGGGATGGGCACGAAAACCTTAAATGCTTTAGCAGAGCATGGCGGCGTCTACTTAAATGCAATCGGCGGTGCAGCCCAGTATTATGCTGATTGCATAAAGGAAGTTAAAGGAGTGGACCTTATGCAATTTGGTATCCCAGAAGCAATGTGGCATTTGCAGGTGGAAGGCTTCCGTGCCGTTGTGACTATGGATTCTCATGGCAATTCCCTGCATGAGGATATTGAAAAATCATCATTAGAAAAGCTCACTCAGTTTAAAGAACCTGTTTATAAATGATTGTTTAATTTACCAATCATTTTTCCCTTCTTCTAACAAATAATAAGTTTAGATTTGTTAAAAGGAGGGAGAAAGGTGAAGCAGTATAAATTAATTTCGGCTTTTTTCGTTATGTTTCTGCTCATTCAGCATCCAGTAATGGCGAACGTATCCAACCAGCCACAGCACTGGGGCTTCAAAAAATCAAGCAATGAGCAGCCAGCGGAAGCAGGGCAGCCGCTTGATGATCTATTAGGAAAATATGGAGCTTTTTATAAGGACAGTCCTGATGAGAAGGTCTTGTACCTGACATTTGATAATGGTTATGAAAATGGCTATACAGGAAAAATCCTTGATGTACTGAAAAAAGAAAAGGTACCGGCCACTTTTTTTGTGACAGGACACTATTTGCAAAGTGCCACAGATTTAGTGAAACGAATGGCTGACGAAGGTCATATAATTGGAAATCATTCCTATCATCACCCAGACTTTACACAAGTTTCTGATCAAAGACTGAAGGAAGAGCTAGAGAAGGTTGCGAAAGAAACAGAAGCGATAACTGGAAAAAAAGGCATGAAATACTTACGGCCGCCCCGCGGTATTTTCAGTGAGCGGACATTGATGCTCGGCAAGGAGCTGGGATATACACAGGTGTTTTGGTCACTTGCGTTTGTCGATTGGAAAACAGATCAGCAAAGAGGCTGGCAATACAGCTATGATAATATTATGAAGCAGGCCCATCCAGGCTGCATTATGCTCCTTCATACTGTGTCTAAAGATAATGCAGATGCCCTTGAGCAATCAATCAAAGACTTGAAGAAAAGAGGCTATACATTTAAAAACCTTGATGATTTTATGGCAAAGCAGAAGAAATAAACTAACAAGCCCATTTTACTGTGGGCTTGTTTTCTTTTTGTAAAAGTATAGGATGTTTCATAGAACTTCCACATATATCCATGCTATAATAGTGGAAAACAGAACAGGTGATTCTATTGCGTATTGTCCCGGTTTTAGGTCCATATAATTTTGATCTTGTGTTAAGCCGCTTAGCGTTAGACCCATTACATCAAGTAGATGCCACAGAAAGGTCCGTAAAGGTGCCTATTGGTTTAGAAAATGAAAAAATAGTTGCCAAGGTGAAAGCAATTGGTACAACGGAAGGACCTGTCTTCCAGCTAGAAGGAATACCAATAAAGCATGAAGAGGAAGTTATTCGAGAGCTTACAAGGATTTTTCAGTGGGAAAGCTCACTTATTGATGTTCATGAGCATTTTCAAGGCACAGAATTGAAGGAGCTCTTTAACAGTCATTTCGGAACACCACTTGTGCTCGATTTTCATCCATATAATTGTCTCGTAAAATGCATCATCCATCAGCAGCTTAATATTAAATTTGCGTATACCTTAACAGAAAGATTTGTGAAAGCATACGGAACAGAAGTTAACGGGGCATGGTTTTACCCGAGTCCTGATCGTGTTGCAGCACTAACAGTAGAGGAATTGAGAGAGCTGCAATTCAGCACAAGAAAAGCAGAATATATTATTGATATATCGAAGGAAATTGCTGAAGGCAGGCTTAGCTTAGAGAGCCTTTATGATAGAACAGATGAAGAGATTATGAAGGAATTAATCGTCTACAGAGGAATTGGCCAATGGACGATTCAGAATGTGCTTTTATTCGGACTTGGACGGCAGAATTTATTCCCGATTGCAGATATCGGCATCCAAAATGCATTAAAGAAACTGCTTGGACTTGAAGCAAAGCCGACGAAAGAAGAGATGGAGCAATTAATCCCAGCTTGGGAGCCCTATTTAAGCTATGCTTCCCTTTACTTATGGCGCAGCATTGAATAAATCCATGAAACCAATATGTATGCCTATACGTCTATAAATTAGGACACAAACATATGATTGCAGCACATTTATTGTGCAATTGGGGAATATATTATATAAATGAAGTGAAAAAAATCTTGTGGAAAATGGAGACCCTTTATGAAGTATGGAGGAAAAGCGCTAATCAATGGCGTTAAGTTTCAGTCTGATGATGTCAAAGTAATCTCAGTCCGTAAAAATGGCGAAATCAAGACGACACACCAAATTAAAGCGAAAGAGGAAGAAATCGATGACTTTGATATCGACAAATATTTGCAGAAAGTTCCCATTGTAAGAGGCATGTGGTTTTTTATCCGAACATTCCTTGATACATGGAAGTCCTTTATATCACTGTTTGTTTTTGGATTTTTATTTCTTTTTGTCATGTCCAAAGGAAGCTGGTCGATAGGAAATTTAAGTGCAACGGAGATCGAAATAGCTGTTATCATATTTATCATCTTATACTTAATGATCTTCAAGCTCACACCGCTCGGTAAATACCATGCAGCAGAACATATGGCTGCCAATTGCTTTAATAAAAACGAGGAGCTTACACTAGAAAATGTAAAAAGCCAGTCCCGTATAAGTGAAGCCTGCCACTTAAATTTGGTGATTTTTATTAGTCTTATCAGTTTAATTGTTTGGCTTATTCCGTATTCGAACCAAATAGATGGGATTGTGGTCCTTTTCGTAGTTCTGTCCCTTGCTTACGAGCTGTACATTATCCGTAATAAGCATGTTAAGAAGGTGTTGACACCGATTTATTATATTGGATACGGTTTACAATATCTTTTATTTACAGCAAGACCTGCAGCAGAACATCTTGAAACAGCTATCCGATCCCTAAAGAAAATGGCTGCCCTTCAGGAAAGCATTGACAAGGAGACAGCAGCAAAAAAGTCCGCAAGTGTGACATTTCATCCTGCTAAATAAAGAGTAGAACAGCTCAAGGGTTTGAGCTGTTCTTTTTATTGAAGATGCTTGCCTTTGTCGTATGTGTTGTTGCCGTCATCATATCTGCCAATAAAGACAGTTTTTTTGTTTCTATAGATGAACTCATAACGTAAGTCTTGTTCATCCTTGAATACAACGGTGACATAATAATGGCCTGATTTATTGTCATATGAAGGCACTATGCTTTTCATTTCCTGTTCCTTTTCTCCCGTATCCTTTAAATATTGTAAAACTTCCTGCTTTGATTTGTTTTCCATCCAAGTAAATCCATGCCATTCTCCATATGTATAAACGGAAATACCACCGATTGCCAACAGCATAATGAAAATCCATATTGATTTTTTTATCATGTGAGCCCACTCCTTTTTTTGTGTAATTTTACACCTTAAGGGCATTTTTGTCTATTTAGTTAAGTTAATGGTGATATGAAAGAAAGTTCTATTTACAGAAAACTCGTTCGTATATGTAATGAATTAATATTTATTAATATGTACATACAATTCATTTAAGTGTATTGACATGTACGTATATGTGTAATACGATAATCAAAGTTATGAAAGTGTTTACATAGTTTGTGGGACAAGAGGGGATGTGCTTTCGTAGCCAACAAATAGAGAACCGTTTTGGCTGTATGGACAGGAGCATGGATTTATTTATGCCTTGTGTACAAGGAACAGGTATATGCTGCTTTCGTAAAGCTGACACGGCAGGGAGGAATGGCGCAATGAAAAGGAATGTATCTCGACGTTTATTGATGTTTTTCTTAGCAGTTGTTCTTGTAATTCCGCAGTATCTTTTGAGTAATGATACAACAGTAGTCAAGGCAGCAGCAGACCCGGTCTTTAAAAGGGCTTCTGTCCATGACCCGTCTGTAATTGAGGCAGATGGCCAGTTCTATGTTTTTGGTTCGCATCTTGCTGCCGCAAAAACAAAGGATTTCATGCAATGGGAGCAAATCTCCTCAAGCGTGTCTGCAGACAATCCGCTGTTTGAAAATGTTCTCGAGGAGTTGAAGGAAACATTTGATTGGGCAGAGTCTGATACACTGTGGGCAGCAGATGTTATCCAGCTCGAGGATGGAAAATATTACATGTACTATAATGCCTGTAAAGGAGATTCCCCACGATCAGCACTTGGTGTTGCTGTTTCAGACAGTGTTGACGGACCATATAAGGATCAAGGCATTATCTTGAAATCAGGCATGTGGGATGAAGAGAGTGAGGACGGCTCCATTTATGATGCAACAAAGCATCCGAATGCCGTTGATCCTGACGTATTCTTCGATAAAAATGGTAAGCTGTGGATGGTGTACGGATCTTATTCTGGCGGGATTTTCATCCTAGAAATGGACCCGAAAACAGGCAAGCAGCTACCAAATCAAGGCTACGGGAAAAAGCTGCTTGGCGGCAACCACAGCCGGATTGAAGGTGCATATATCCAGTACAGCAAGGAAACAGATTATTATTATATGTACTTGTCATTCGGCGGGTTAGATTCGACTGGCGGCTATAACATGAGGGTTGTCCGCTCGAAAACTCCAGATGGACCGTATTATGATGCCGCAGGCAATGATATGACAAATGTAAAGGCAGACCCGACATTGCCGTTGTTCGACGACAAGTCGATTGAGCCATACGGTGTTAAGCTGATGGGCAGCTACTTGTTTAAACGAGAGGTAGGCGAAAGCGGGACAGGCATTGGCACAGGCTATGTATCGCCAGGACATAATTCGGTTTATTATGATGAAAGCACAAATGAGCAATACTTGATATTCCATACTCGTTTCCCAGAAAGAGGGGAACAGCATGAAATTCGAGTTCACAAAATGTATATGAATGAAGCTGGATGGCCAGTTGTTTCTCCATATGAGTATGCAGGAGAAAGCTTGCAGGATGTAGCGGCTGCAGACATTACAGGAGACTACAAATTTATTAACCATGGTAAGGATATTTCTGCAGAAATCAAAAAATCCGTGCTGATTAGCTTGAACAGTGACGGAACAATCAGCGGTGAAGTATCTGGAACGTGGAAGGAAAAGGGTTCTAACAAAGCAGAGCTTAACATCGACGGCAAGGTGTATAATGGCGTGTTTGTAAGCCAGTGGGACCCAACATCGAAAACCAATGTGCTGACATTTACAGCCACATCAAGTGAAGGTGTATCTGTCTGGGGAAGCAAAGCAGAAAGCAAAACAGATGAAGAAATTGTCGAGGCAGTTAAGAGTGGCCTTGAATTGGGCGATACAACCGCAGTTATCAGCAACTTAAAGCTTATAACAGAAGGCTTACGCGGTGCACAAATTAGCTGGAGCTCCTCTAATCTCGATGTTGTTACAAATGACGGCAAGGTAACAAGACCGACTAATGGAGCAGCGGCAACGGTGACATTGACAGCAACAATAACAAAGGGTGAAGCTGTCGCAGAGAAAACCTTTGAGATAACAGTTTTGCCAGAGGAAAAAGGTAAGCTTGCAGCTCATTATGCCTTTGAAGGCAATTTAACAGACAGCACTGGCACACAGGCAGATGGACAGCCGACAGGCAATCTCATTTCTAATACTGGTGGAGCAATTTCCTATACGGAAGGGAAAACGGGCCAGGGGGCAATTTTTGACGGAGCATCAGGAGTTCTTTTACCGAAAGGTCTTATCTCCAGTAATAAATACAGCGTATCCTTCTGGCTTAATCCAGAACAGCTGACCAACTATACGACGGCATTTTTTGGCGCAAAATCAGATGTAAACTGGATCAGCTTTGTTCCGAAAGGCAATGATGGTGTCGGCAATAACAGCATGATCTGGTCAAACAATGATGGCTGGTATGATGCAGATGCAGGCACTCAAATACAAGCTAATGAATGGTCGCATATCGCTTTTACCGTTGATAATGGGGCGCTTAATGTCTATATCAATGGGGAAAAGGCATTCAGCGGCACCGATTTCTTTAATGTCTTCACAGACAAAAATGCCTTGTTTGCACTTGGGGTAAACTATTGGGATATTCCATTTAAAGGGCTTATGGATGAAGTGCTCGTATATGACTCTGTTGCATTGAGTGAGGATATAATCAAAGATTATTACAACACTGGCACAATTCCAGTAGTTTCTGAGCCAGTAACACCAACTCCAGATGAGGAAACAGATAAACCTGAGGAAGATGACACAACGAGTCCAGAGGATGGAGCAGGTACAGATAAGCCTGAAGATAACAACAGCGGGGAAGATGGCAGTAAGGAAACAGCTGAAAATGAAGAATTGGGCAATGTCACAGATGATAGTGATAAAGATAGTGTCAAAGGCGAAGGGCATGGACTGCCTAATACAGCCACGAACTCTTTCAATTATTTGATGGCAGGTATTGCCATGATTGTTATCGGTGCATGTGCGTTTCTTTTTAAAAAGAAAAGAGCTAGAATAGAATAAGAAGAAAATCCCTCAAAGATTTAGATTTGAGGGATTTTTATTTGCAGGATAGCTGGATTATCCAATAAAGAAGTATTAGTATAAAGGTTGCAGTTTAAACTGATTATAATGAATAAAAAAATAGAAACCTACTTATAGGAGCAATAGAATGAATGATAAAAAGCAAGTAAGCACGGCAAAGTTACAGCAAGGACAAACCTTCCCGTTAACAATTAAAAGACTCGGAATCAATGGGGAGGGTGTCGGCTATTTCAAACGGCAGGTCGTTTTCGTTCAAGGCGCACTTCCGGGCGAAGAGGTAGTCGTGGAAGCGACAAAAATTATGCCGAAGTTCTCAGAGGCAAAGGTAAAGAAAATCCGCAAGGCATCACCATTTCGCGTCAAAGCACCATGCCCGATCTACGAGCAATGCGGCGGCTGCCAGCTTCAGCATTTGGCATATGACCAGCAGCTTAGAGAAAAGCGCGATATTGTCATCCAGTCATTAGAAAGACACACAAAACTGAAAATAGAAAACTTAGATATCCGTCCCACAATCGGTATGGAGGACCCTTGGAATTACCGCAATAAGAGCCAATTCCAAATCGGCCAGCAGAAAAACGGCAAAGTAATCGCAGGATTGTATGGCATCGACTCCCATCGCCTTGTCCCAATCCAAAACTGTATGGTTCAGCACCCACTGACAAACAAAGTGTCAGAAGAGGTTCGCAACATCTTAGAAGAGCTGAATGTACCAATTTACGATGAACGCACACAAAAAGGCATCGTTCGTACAATCGTGACAAGAGCAGGCTTCCAATCAGGAGAAGTACAGGTCGTGTTAATCACAACTCAAAAAGAAGTACCGCGCAAAAAACAAATCATGGCAGAAATTCAAAGTCGTCTGCCTGAAGTGAAGTCACTTGTGCAAAACATTAACGGCAACAAGACTTCCCTCATATTTGGTGAAAAGACTATCCATCTAAGAGGAGAAGAGGTCATTCAAGAAACATTAGGTGACTTAAACTTTGAACTGTCAGCCCGCGCCTTCTTCCAGCTTAACCCGACTCAAACAATCAAGCTGTACGACGAAGTCAAAAACGCTGCCAATCTGACAGGCAAAGAAAAAATCGCTGACGCCTACTGCGGTGTCGGAACAATCGGCTTATGGCTGGCTGATGGCGCAAGCGAAGTCCGCGGCATGGACACAATCGATGCAGCCATCATTGATGCCCAAAAAAATGCTGATAAACACGGCATCAAAAACGCCACATACGTAACAGGAACAGCAGAGCACTGGCTCCCAAAATGGGTCGAAGAAGGCTGGCGCCCAGACGTAGTAGTAGTCGACCCGCCAAGAACTGGCTGCGACCAAAAGCTGCTTAATGCCATCAAAAAGGTTAAACCGAAGAAGTTCATTTACGTATCCTGCAATCCGTCGACATTAGCGAAGGATATTGATTATTTGAGCAAGGATTATAAGGTAGAGTATATGCAGCCTGTGGATATGTTCCCGCACACAGCACATGTTGAATGTGTAGTGGAGTTGGTTTTGAAATAATCTTATCACCCGGATTTTATAAGGAATCCGGGTTTTTGCTTATTAATTAAATCAGATTTAGAAGGACAGGAGCATTTTTCATCGAACTGTTATTGTAAGATAAATAATAAAAAGTAAGCCAAAATGAGAAGTTGGGGAGTGGAGCAAGGTGAGTGACAATGTATTCTTTAGAATTGTTCGGTTGTCGCTTATTATTTTAATAATATTGGTTATTGTATATGGTTACTATCTTCACACAAAAGGGGCGTTACTGCCTTTTATGATGAAAACTGTTTTACCTAATCTGCTCAAGATAATTAAAGACTATGGAATTGTTATTATTATAGTAATTTCTATTTTTTCGTTTGGTTTTTATTGTGGGAGAAGGTATGGAAGTAGAGCTCGTAATTCGTAATCTATTTATCATGAAACGACTAAGAATCTCTTGCTTTCATATGAAAGTGCCAACTTACTATAGGGAAATGATAAGATAAAAAAGTCAGTCCTTCCAAAAGAAGAACTGACTTTTTTAATTAAATCACAAAGCACCCATACCGCCGTCAACACGGTACTGTACTCCTGTAATAAATGAACTTTCATCAGATGCAAGGAATAGAACCAGATTAGAAATGTCTTCTGATTCTCCGTATCTTCCTAGTGGGATTGATTTTTCCATGTCTGCTTTGGCTGCTTCAGCTTGTCCTGGTGCGAAGCCTTCTTCTAAGGAACGCATCATTCTTGTGTTGACTGGTGATGGGTGAATGGAGTTGACGCGTATTTTGTATGGCGCAACTTCGACTGCGGTTGCTTTTGTTAGGCCGACGACTGCGTGTTTTGATGCGATATATGGTGTTACATTCGGGCTGCCGCTAAGTCCGGCAACAGAAGAGGTATTAATGACACTGCCATATCCTTGTTCTTTCATAACAGCTAGTACGTGTTTTAGTCCTAGGAATACGCCGCGTACATTGACGGCAAGTACCTTGTCTAGATCTTCTACTTTTTGGTCTATTATTGGAGCGACTTTTCCTTCAATTCCTGCATTGTTGAAGAAAACATCGATTTTTCCGAACTTCTCGACGGTTTTGTCCACATAATTTTTTACATCTTCTTCTTGAGATACGTCAGCTTGAATGGTGATAACCTCGCCTAATTTGTCTAATTCGGCTTTTGTCTGATCAAGTGAGTCTTGAAATAAATCTACTAAAACAACCTTTGCGCCTTCTTCTAAAAAGCGTTTTGCAGATTCTTTTCCAATACCTCCTGCTCCTCCTGTAATAATGGCTACTTTGTTTTCTAATCTCTTCAATTTTAAAACCTCCCTATTAATTTGTTAACGCTTTCAATTAGGTGTAATTTAATTTATGGCAATTTTGTGAATTTTAGCCTTCGTTATTATTATAAGTCACTTTGATGGTGAATTTCTAATAAAACGCTTGATATCAACAGATGTACAGCTTTTTTTAGAGAGATTGGGTTTGGCTATTTAGTCTACATCAGAGCAAGATATTAGTTGTCATAAAATCGTCGAATTTCCAAGACTTGTTTGCTCGGTAAAGCAGATATAATGAATGTATAAAAGAGGTATTTTTACCACTTCTTTTACTAAACTTATGGCTATAAGCATACGTACAGATAAAGTTATTGCCATAAGAATCATATTGATAGGCCATGTGAAACAATTCACATGAATATACTTTTCTAGCCCAACCTTGGAGGGGGAAGACAATGAAGAAATTAGTTCTAATTGGAAACGGGATGGCAGGAGTTCGAACAATTGAAGAAATATTGAAACGAAATGCGGATACTTTTGAAATAACGATTATTGGGGATGAACCATACCCAAACTATAATCGCATTATGTTATCAAATGTTTTACAGGGGAAAATGACTATAAATGATATTAATATAAACGATTATGAATGGTATAAGGACAATCATATTAATCTATTAACTGGGGAAAAGGTTGTTCGCATTAATAAGGACAAGAAGGAAGTAATCACAGATAAACAGCAAATCATTGCATATGATGAGCTGATTATTGCAACGGGTTCTAGTGCCTTTATTCTGCCCGTACCTGGAAGTGATTTAGACGGTGTTATTGGTTTTCGAACAATTGGGGATACAGAGATGATGATGGAAGCAGCTCAAAACTATAAAAAGGCTGTTGTCATCGGCGGCGGGTTGTTAGGACTTGAAGCTGCAAGAGGGTTAATTGACCGTGGCATGGAAGTGCATGTTGTTCATTTATTGCCATCATTAATGGAGATGCAGCTCGATGCTGCAGCAGCAGAGCTTCTTAAGAAGGATTTAGAAGCACAAGGCATGAAATTTTTAATGGAAAAGCAGACTGCTGAGATTTATGGGGAGAAACGTGTTCAAGGCTTAAAGTTCACAGACGGTACATCTGTAGAGTGTGATCTTGTTGTGATGGCTGTGGGGATTCGTCCAAATGTTGCGATTGCGAGAGTTGCTGGCTTAGAAGTGAATCGGGGCATAGTGGTGAACGATCATATGGTTACATCAGAACCATCTATTTACGCAGTCGGAGAATGTGCAGAGCATAATGGCATTGCTTACGGTTTGGTTGCTCCGCTTTATGAGCAGGGAATTGCCCTTGCTGAGCACATTACAGGAGGTCAGGGAAAGGGCTATCAAGGAAGTGTGCTTTCAACTCAGCTAAAGGTAGCAGGCTGTGATTTGTTCTCAGGCGGGAAAATTCATGAAGATGAAAATACTCAAGCAATAATAGTACATGATCAATTTTCGAAATTATACAAAAAAATCCTGGTGACAGATAACAAAATTGTTGGGGTTGTCCTTTACGGAGATGCTTCTGACGGTAATCGTTTGTTCAATATGCTGAAAAAACAAGCTGATATAAGTGAGTATACAAGTTCTTCTGTTTTGAGCAAGGCTGGTCAGGACGGGGAAGAGGATTTAGTTGCAAGCATGAGTGCAGAGGATACGGTATGCGGCTGTAATGGTGTAACAAAAGGAACCATTGTCCACTCTATCCTCGAACAAGGACTTACAACCTTTGAAGAAGTGAA
The DNA here is from genome assembly GCF_032818155.1 of Niallia taxi. Lineage (NCBI taxonomy): Bacteria > Bacillati > Bacillota > Bacilli > Caryophanales > Bacillaceae > Niallia > Niallia taxi. The sequence continues at coordinate 3,752,490 of NZ_CP102589.1, read as the reverse complement.
GGGCTGTACAAAAGCCGGCGGGTCTTGCGGTAAATGTAAACCAATGGTCGAAAGCATCCTTGCACACACACTTGGTGACAGCTTTGATGCTTCACTGCAAAAAACAGGCATGTGCAGCTGTACATCACTTACTCGTGACGAGGTTGTCGCACAAATAAAAGAAAAGCAAATGAAATCACCGAAGGAAGTTCGTATCGTCCTTGATTTTGCAAGTGCTGAAGGCTGTTCAAAATGTCGTCCGGCCTTGAACTATTATATGCGCATGCTGTTCCCTGAAGAGTATGAAGATGACAAAGCATCAAGATTTGTTAATGAGAAGATGGAAGGGAATATCCAAAATGACGGGACATTTTCGGTTGTTCCTCGTATGTATGGTGGAACAACAACTGCAGAAGATTTAATTAAATTGGGAGAAGCAGCGAAGAAGTACAATGTTCCATTAGTAAAAATCACTGGTGCCAGCCGGATTGGCTTATATGGTGTTAAGAAAGAGGATGTGCCGCATGTTTGGGAGGATTTAGGAATGCGGTCTGGTTATGCCTATTCTAAATCACTGCGCAACGTAAAATCATGTGTCGGTTCAGCATTTTGCCGATTTGGTACACAGGATTCTCTTGGACTTGGCATTAAATTAGAGCAAGCAATTGAGATGGTGGATACGCCGCATAAAATGAAAATGGGTGTTACAGGCTGTCCGCGGAACTGTGCAGAAGTGTTAACAAAGGACTTTGGCGTTGTTTGTGTAGAAAATGGCTATCAACTGTATTTTGGCGGAAATGGCGGTACGGAAGTTCGTGAATGTGACAGCTTAATAACTGTAACAACGGAAGAAGAAGTCATAACAATGGCAAAAGCATATGTGCAATATTACCGAGAAAATGCAACTTATGGGGAAAGAACAGCTCCTTGGGTCGAACGCACAGGCGCGGCGGTTGTTAAAGAAACACTATTGAATGAAGAAAATGTTAGTAAGCTTGTAGCTAGCTTTGATAAAGCAAGAGCAACATACGAAGAAGCATGGTCTTCTGTACTGAGCGACCAAAAGAAGCGAGATATGTTTGAAGTGATTAAAGGATAATCTTCTCGATTATACTGGAGGGGGAAATAGGATGACTGCAACAAAAGAATGGACGAAAATCATGAAGAAATCTGAACTGCCGCAACAAATCGGCAAAGAAGTTCAAATAAAAGGAAAATCAATCGCTTTATTTCATCTTTCCAATGGAGAGGTCAGAGCGATAGAGAACCGCAGCCCGTATAAAAATGGTCCATTGGCAGAAGGGATTGTCTCTGGAGAGTATGTCTTCTGCCCGCTTTATGACTGGAAGATTTCTCTTGTTACTGGACTTGTCCAAAAACCAGACAATGGCTGTGTAGAAGTATACGAGATAGAAGTAAAAGACGACGATATTTATGTGATGGTGTAAATGATGGATACAAACAAGGGGTATGTAGCATTTGTTGGAGCTGGACCTGGAGATATTGGATTAATAACGGATAAAGGGATGGAGTGCTTAAGAAAAGCGGATGTTGTATTATACGACCGTCTCGCTAATCCGCGATTACTGCGCTATACCAAAAATGAGTGTGCTTTTATATATTGTGGAAAGCTGCCTAATAACCATATTATGCGACAAGAGAAAATTAATCAGACTTTAATTGCCGAGTCATTAAAGGGCAAATATGTAGTTAGGTTAAAAGGCGGTGATCCGTCTGTTTTTGGAAGAGTTGGCGAAGAAGCAGAAGCGATAGCAGCATATAATATACCGTTTGAAATAGTTCCTGGAATCACATCAAGCATTGCCGCAAGCAGCTATGCAGGTATTCCAGTCACACATCGCGATTATAGTACTAGTTTCACTATTAGAACTGGTCATAAATGTAAAAAAAATGAAGAACTAGCTTGTGAGCCTAAGCAGGAAGCAACAGGAGAAACACTTGCTTATTATATGGGCGTTCAAGGCTTGCCGACAATCTGCAAGCAGTTATTAGCACAAGGGTATTCTCATGACACAATGGCAGCTGTTATTGAATGGGGAACGTTAGGAAAACAGCGGGTGGTTGAAGGCACATTAAGTACAATCGCAGAGAAAGTAACAGCAGCAGAAATTAAGAATCCAGCTTTAACGATAGTTGGAGACGTAGTCAAGCTGCGGTCCTCCATTGCTTGGTTTGAGAAAAAACCGTTTTATCAAAGAAAACTAATTGTTGCCAAAAGCTCATCTGAGGAAAGCTCCTTGGAAAGATTCTTTACAAATAATGGTGCTGAGGCATATGCATTTCCTGCTTTAAAGACAACTCCTCATTCTTATACGAATGAGGAATTACAGCTGATAATGGATACAGACAGATTAATTTTTGCCTCTAAAGAAGGAATAGACATTTTGTTTTCGCAGCTTTTTATGGCGGGATATGATATTCGTGATTTTCCTAGACAGATAGAATATATCTCTGATAAAACCCGACTGGAGCTTGAAAAAAGAGGGCTGCGATGTGCAAGGGCACGCTTTGACGATAGCAGTGCAGTTTTAATTGGCGATAGGTGGCTATTAACAAGTACATTCTCTGATAATCAGCGTGTTTTTCCAAGTCATACTATTGAAATAGATACCCGCTATCATGAGATAAATGAACGATTATTAACAGAGGATAATTGGGAAACAGTTGTCTTTCCAAATAAGCGGTCAATCGATGTCTTTTTGCAAGAATGGAATAAGTACAGCGACAGAGATCCAAAAGAAATGTCATTTGCAGCAATTGGTCAATCTGTAGAAAAATATGCATTGCAAAAGGGATTCAGACGAATAGATGAGCAGGTACAGCAGGAACTAGATAAAAAAGAATGGATGCGTGATCACGAATGGATGCAGTTGTATACATTGGACATGGCAGCCTTATAGCTGAAGGAAATAACCAGTATATAAATTTTATCGAAGAAGTAAAAAAGGATATGAACATACCAGTTCAAGAAATTGCGTTTTTAGAACTAGCTTCACCGACAATCTATGAAACAATGAAAAAGGTAATAAAGGCAGGAGCAAAGCAAATTTTAGTCGTACCTAATTTATTATTTGCTGCAGCACATTTTAAAAGAGATATTCCTGAAGAGTTGGCACTGATAAAAGCGGAATTTCCAGACGTAAGCTTTTATATTTCCAAGCCATTTGATCTTCATCCAAAGATGATAGATTTAGTAATTAAGCGTATAGCAGAAAAACGTACTGACAATGAAGGGACTATTTTAATTGTCGGCAGAGGCAGCAGTGACCCGGAACCAATATTAAAGCTGATGGAAATAAGCAATAATATTTATCAGAGACTGGAATCACCAGTATATACAGCTTTTTTGACTGCGGGGAAGCCGGCATTTGCTAAAGAGCTATATAAACTTCAGCAAGATTACAGCAAAATATATATAATGCCATATTTATTATTTACAGGTACGCTGTTAAAAAGGATGGAAAGCGCAGTTGCCAACAGTCGGGATGAGGTCATTCTTTGTCCGCCATTACAATACGATTCATTGCTGAAGGAAGTATTGTTAGAAAGAATGAAAGAGCAATTAATGGCCGAACGAACTAATTAAAGCAATAAAAGGAGTGATTAAAATGAAGGATGTTATTACAACTTTTAGTAATACTGCATTAACGAAGATTAATGCGCTTAATACGAATAAAAGTAAGTATTTAGTTGGTGCAATGCTTGCTGGCTTTTTTGTTGGCTTAGGGATTATTCTTATTTTTACAATAGGCGGAATGCTCACACCTGCCAATTTTGCAGGTACAAAAATTATTATGGGTATCTCCTTTGGAATTGCGTTGAGCTTAGTAATTATGGCGGGAGCAGACCTTTTCACTGGCAATAATATGGTGATGACGATAGGCATGCTCGAAAAAAAAGTAACGTGGAAGGATACTGGGAAGGTTTGGGGATTTAGCTATTTAGGCAACTTTATAGGCTCCATTCTTGTAGCATTATTATTCAGTTATTCTGGCTTAGCTGTTGGCGGAGTAGCAGACTTTATAACACATGGAGCAGAAGCGAAGATGAGTGCTCCTTTTATAGAGTTGCTTATTCGCGGTATTCTCTGTAACATCTTAGTTTGTTTAGCTGTATGGAGCTCCGTTAAGCTAAAGGATGAAACAGCCAAATTAATTATGATATTTTGGTGTCTCTTTGCATTTATCACTTCTGGATTTGAACACAGTGTTGCAAATATGACTCTAATGTCTATTGCTATAATCATTCCACATCCTGAAACAGTGTCTATTGGTGGAATGTTTGCTAATTTACTTCCAGTGACAATTGGCAATATTATCGGCGGAGCAGTTTTTGTAGGTGGGGCTTATTGGTATAATATTTCTGAAAAGACACAAGCGGTTGTTAAGTCTTTTAAGAGAGAAGCATAACGGACTATTTTGTGAATAATTTCACATTTTGTGGTGATTACACTGACTATGGAAAAGAGACCAGTTGAAACTGGTCTCTTTTCCATAGTTACGTTAGTTTGCGCCTGCATCTAAAAGTATATCGCTTATCTTTTTATACCCTAACTTCTTTGCGTGCTGCAGGGGAGTAACCCCACTTGAATCAGGGATGTTAACATCTGCACCATGGGAAATTAATAATCGGAGTGTTTCCTGTTGGTTTTTCCCGCCATCCCCCAGCACAATAGCTTCTAATATAGCTGTCCAGCCAAGATCATTGACATGATTAACATCAATTTCAGTTTGTTCGAGAAGCTCTTTAACTACATCAACATAACCGTGCTCAGATGCTGGTATTAATGCTGTACCGCCAAATCTATTTAACAGCATTGGATCTGCACCGGCATCTATTGTCAGCTTCACGATTTCCAAGTACCCCTCTGCCCCAGCGTACAGAAAGGGGTTGTTTTTCATACTATCTTGAATATTAACATCAGCCCCATTTTCAATTAGCAATTTTACTGATTCAGGGTCATTGTTATAAGTGGCAATCATTGCTGCAGTACGGCCCTCTTGATTGACACTGTTTATATTAGCCCCGTCTTCTATAAAGCTTGTAATTTCAGAGATATTGCCATTCTCGACTGCTTGAAAAAACTGCTCTTGTTCTTGAGTAGTCATTGGTTTTTTAGCCTCCTTTTTAAGATCAGGCACTGGGTCTTCTGAATCAATCACCTTCGCTTGATCAGGCTCTGATTGATTATTCTGTTGTGCAGGAGTTTTTTGACAACCAACTAAAATGATGGGTATCAATAATAAGCTTAATAGTTTCTTCAAATATACTTAGCCTCCATTTCTTAAGAATGTGCTATTAATGGGAGAGCGAACCAGATAATAATGTCCCTTTATAAAAAACAGCCTCTCTAGTTGCCCGTCTTGCAACTGCTTCAGCACTGCATGACGCCTTAACAAGATTCATATCAGCATCGTCTCCAACAACTGGCCATACTTGTTTGCCTTGCTTATCCAACGGTGTTTTTCCGCCAGTAATAAACTTAAGTGACTGTGATAATGACCATTCATCAGCATATCCATAAAGTTCTGCCAAACGGCCTGCCTTTTCTAAATTATCACCGTTGCCAAAAGGGGACCAATGGTCAGTTAGGCTATCTGTACCTAGTGATATTTGAACACCTTTTTCCTCCAATAGGGGGATAGGCATGATGAGTTTTCCGATAGGGACCGTTGAAGTAACCTCTATTCCAAGCTGAGTGAACCTTGCTGCCAATTCAGCAGCTTTTGCTTCTGGAATACCAGCAAAGCCAAACGCATGGCTGACTGTTACTTTGTTATGCAGCCGCGCCTGCTCCGTTAAATCTGCCAATCTATTCATCGTAAACAATCCTAAATGATCTCTGTCATGGATATGGATATCAATCTCGGAATTAGTGTCAACAGCCATTTCGATTATTGTATTTAATGACTTTTCGATATTTCCATCGACAGTATGAGGAACAACTCCGCCGACATGTGTTGCTCCGTGTTTTAAGGCTTCTCTAACAAGGCTCTCTACCCCAGAATGAAGTAAGCCATGCTGCGGGAATGCGACAATCTCATGTGAAATCTTTCCGGAGAATGTTTGCAGAGCATCAAGTGTAGCTTCTAAATTTTTCAGTCCTACCACAGGATCAATGTTAACGTGGGTGCGGACATGTGTTGAACCGAACCCAATCAGTAAACTTAAGATTTTCTCTGCTCTATCTTTGGCAGTCGGCAATAATTGAGGCAGCAGTTCTTTTTCCTCTGCAAAGCGATCAAAGATGCTTTTCGCTGGTGTAACGGCTTTCCATGGTCCGCCGTAATAGGTTTTATCAAGGTGAATATGCATTTCTTTAAAGGTTGGCAGCAGCAGCGATTTTTGTGCATCATATTTTATTAGATCATCACTAATTACGGTTTCTTGAGGAACAATTCTGGCGAATTTTCCATTTTCAACGAGAAGATGGAAAATGGATGTGTCTGTGCCTGTAATGGTTTCATTGTTGTACTGATATCCGGTTTCTAAACGGACGTTTGTCAGCCAATAAGAAGAATATGTCATGTTATCATCCTTTCGTAAACCCACCTGATACTAGTTTTCCACGGTACATAACGGCAGGGCGGTTTGATCTTCTAGCAATTGCTTCGGCAGAGCAGCTTGCTTCTGTAAAGACAATGCTCGCATCATCACCGACCTTTGGCCAAGCCTGCTGTCCGTTTTTATTTAACGGTGTAATACCTCCAGTAATAAACCCAAGTGTTTCGGCAAGCTTTTGTTCTGTTGATCTGCCTGTAAGTTCAGCTAACCGACTGGCCCGCTCTAAAATATCTCCATTTCCAAACGGTGACCATGAGTCGAAAATATTGTCACATGCTACTGCAACCTGTACTCCTTTGTTATGAAGGAAGGTGGCGGGAGGAATGGTTCTGCCAATCGGTACACTAGTAATAATCGAAATACCAAGCTCTGATAGCATCTGTGCCATTTCATCCGCTTCGCCTTCAATCATGTCAGCCAATGCAAACGCGTGGCTGACAGCCACTCTTCCTTGCCAGCCAGCCTCTTCTGTCAGTTGTGCGAGCCTTTTTATCGTTGCTAGTCCAAGCTTGCCTGGATCATGCAAATGCAGGTCAATATCAGCATTTCCTTCAACGGCAATCTCCATCATTTGCTGTAATGATTTCTCCATATTTCCATCCACATTAGCAGGATCGACACCTCCTACTAAACTAGCACCGTTACGAACAGCTTCTCTTACTAAATCTGCGCAGTTATTACGAAGCAATCCATGCTGGGGAAAAGCAACAATTTCAGAGGATAATTTTCCTTCATAATCTGCAAGTGCTTCTTGGATTTCAAAGAAGTTTGTGAGCCCAGCTTCTTGATAGATATCTACATGTGTGCGAATATGTGTGGAACCTGCTTGAAGCAGTATTTCAATAAGTGCCTTCGCTCTTTCCTTTGTTGTAGTGGAGAGTGAGGGAAGTACTCTTTTTTCGATTTCAAATCGTTCAAAAATACTAGCTACAGGAGTTACTGCCCGCCATTTTTCTCCTAAAATTGTCTTATCTAAATGAACATGCTTTTCTATAAAGGACGGTAAGGCCAATAAGTTATCGACATCTTTTTTTTGTAACTGGTCGTCAGGCAATGTATCAGCAGAAATAATTTTGGCGATTTTGCCATTTTCCACAAGCAAATGACAGTTTTCCGTTTCCGTTCCAATAACCACGCCATTTTCGTAGCGAAACCCCTTTTCTAAGCAAACATTCGTTAGCCAGTAGGATGAAGACATGATGCTCACCACTTTCTATTTTGATAATTAATAAGGCGAAATAAGTTAAACATAGCTGTTTACAGTAATCATAACGAACTAAAAATGCATATTCAAGCAGAAAAACTTAAAATAACTCAGTATTTTGCAAGAATACTTAAAAAAACTTATAATATAAGGAATGAGGTGAAGGAATGTTACAGGATGAAAGACTTGAGGCAATTTTTCAATATTTACAAGTAAATGAGAGAATTGATATAGAAACAATCTGTGAGCTGAATCATGTATCAAAAGATACAGCGAGAAGAGATTTGATTCTTTTGGAAGAAGCGAAAAGAGTAATTAGAATCAGAGGCGGAGCAAAAAGAGCGCAATTACACAATGAGGTTTATAATTTTGACGAGCGCGCTGAAATGGCGTTAGCAGCAAAAAATGAGATTGGCAAACTGGCAGCGTCCTTAATTCGTGAAGGAGATCATCTCATTTTAGATGCATCAACAACAGTTTTGGCCTTAACAAAATACTTATCAAGCCAGAATCATAATATTGTGACCAATTCAATGGATGTTGCGAATGAATTATTGGGAAAAGAAAATATCCGCATTAATCTGTTAGGCGGGACGGTTTCTAAAAATCATCGCGCCATATATGGTTCACGGGCAATTAAAGATATCCAAGATTATAAAGTAAACAAATGCTTTATTGGAACCTGCGGTATATCTGAAACGGGTCTATCTACGTCCATTGAGGAAGAAGGCCTGCTAAACCGTGAAATGGTAAGAAGTTCTGATACAGTTATTGTCCTTGTAGATTCTACGAAGTTTAATAAAACCTTTTTCCAAAAAGTATGCGGTTTAGAGGACATTGATATCGTTATTACGGAAAAGGAAGTGCCGGAAAATATGCTCGAAATACTAGAAAGGCACAATATCCAAGTAATTTCTGTTATAGATGAGCTCAAAAAGTAAAAATATAAAACTTTTTTTAAATTCCAGTTGTTTTCCATTTTAGTACATTATACGATGTGTTCAGACATCGATGTACTTTAATGGAAAGGAAAGAAAAGATGAAACCTAGTATAGAGATAATGCCGTCTTGCACAGTCATCTATATGAGACAAATAGGCCCATATGGACCTGAGAATCGACGATTAATGGAGAAATTCAAAGGTTGGCTTGATGCTAACAACCTGCTGGAGCAGAAATCTAGTATTTTCGGTATTGCCCAAGACAATCCCTTACTGACAGCACCGGAGGCTTGCCGATACGACGTTTGCTTAATTGTTCCTCAAGGTTTTATTACAGATGACAAGGAAGTAAAGCTAAGGGGTATGAGCGGAGGGAAATACGCTGTCTTCAAAATAACCCACACAGCAGAAGCTGTTCAAAGGGCATGGGATGAAGTATTTCTAGTATTGGATGCATTGGAGTTTAAGCTTGATAAAACGAGACCTGTGTTGGAGCGGTACAGCATGGAGCTTGTTGGGAGTCATTATTGTGAGCTTTGTGTTCCGGTTAGTTAATGGTTATGGATGTATGAGTTTGTTCCTCTGGATAATATAAGTACTCTGCCCCAATAAGATTTATTATTGGGGTTTTCTCTTTAACAGTGGAATTTTTTTTCTGAAAATTGTCCATCCTATATAGGAAAATACGACAGTAAAACGGAATTTAATAATGGCAAACAATAATTCTATAAACCTTGGAGGATAACATGGGAAGATTAGTACATTTCGAGATTCATGTTAGTGACATGGATCGGGCAAAGAAGTTTTATGGAGAGGTATTCGGCTGGACATTTCAGGATTGGACGGAATATGCCGGAATGCCTTACTTTGGAGCGGTAACAGGTAAGGAGGAAGAGTTGGGTATAAACGGGGCATTAATGCAGCGGCAAGGCCCAGCTCCTGAGTCTACCCAAGCATTGAATGGATTTGCTTGTACGATGGGAGTAGAAAATTACGAGCAAAGTGAAGCGAAAATATTGGAAAATGGCGGGACTGTCGCATTGCCGAAATATGCTCTGCCTGGAATGGCTTGGCAAGGTTATTATAAGGACCCAGAGGGGAATATTTTTGGGATTCACCAGCCAGATGAAAATGCGAAATAATTATCATAAGCATTACAACTCCACTAAGGTAGATAAAGGAAACTTTATTTGCTTTGTGGAGTTTTTTATTTGGAATAGCCGGAGTGTCATTTATGGGTTTTTGTTTTTCAGACTGGTACATGTTGAATAGTGTTCAAATGGTAAAATTAGAAATAAATAACAAGTAGGCAACGAACGATGTCGTTGCCTACTTCAAACAATTATCTGCTTCCAACCTCATCAGTTACCTTCAACACAATATTATCTCGCGTTGCACCAAGGCGGTCGAAGCTTCCATACTTCTCTCGAACTAGGAGCAGGACTGCTCCTCCAAGAATACTCGGAATCGCAAAGGCCATAAAGGCACTTTTTGGTTCAAGGTTTGTGGCAAGTAACAAGCCGATAATGATTGGGGCGAGTATGGATCCAATCCGCCCAAATCCAACTGTAATGCCGACTCCTGTAGAGCGGATTTCTTTCGGATAAAACTCAGAGATATAAGGATTTGCCAGGTTTTGTGTACCACCAGTGCAGGCTCCTCCTAATGCGATTAAAACATAAAGCAGCAATGCATTTGATGTTAGGCTTAGTGCGACGAAGCAAACTGCGCCAATCAGCAGCATGGAAACAAGGACATTTCGATGTCCGATTTTATCAACGAGATAGCCGCCAAGCAATGATCCGATAATTTGGCCGACACTCAATACAAGTGTAAACGAAAGAGCGGATGTTAAGCCATAGCCTGATTCTTGCATGATTTTTGGCAGCCATGTGTTTAAGCCAGAAACCATTAGAAGACTGCAGACAACGAAAATCCAGAAAGCAAAAGTACTGATAGCACGTCCGTTTGAGAATAGTTTTTTTAGTGGTGCGCCACTTTCAGCTTCTTTTCCTGTTGCAAATACATACTCATCTGTTTCTTTATAATTGCCACTCGGATCTATTTGGTTCATGATATTCGCTATTTTGTCCTTTTGCTTGCGCGCTGTGTAATAGGAAATTGATTCAGGGAACTTCTTCAAAAAGATTGGCAATGTGAATAATGGCAGAATGCCAAGCCAGTATAGAATTCTCCAGCCGAAATCCTCCAACAAGTACATGCCAAGCAGTGAAGCGAAGATTCCGCCGACAGAATAACCGCAATACATCGTCGCTACGATTAATGCTCTATTTTTCTTAGGGGAATAGTCGGTCATCATGGCAATAACGTTCGGCATTAAACCGCCCATTCCGATTGATGCGATAAAACGCATAATTGTAAAGATAGTGACAGTCGGTGCCAGTCCTGAGCCAAGTGTGAAAACACTGAACAGGAACATGCAGATTGCTAATACCTTTTTGCGGCCGATAATGTCTGCGACAGGGCCGAGGATAAAGGAACCGAGCATCATCCCGACAAGTGTATAGCTTCCAACCGCTCCTGCTTCAACAGATGTTAGCTTAAAGTCCTCCATCATTAACGGCAAGCCTACACCGTACATGGCAATATCAAAGCCGTCGAATGCAATTGCGTACACACACCATAAATAAACTAATAAATGAAACCGATTGAACTTGCTTGCCGCAATTACAGCAGAAGGGTTAATGCTCCGTGCTTTAATCGTCGTTGATTTTGTTGTCATTATTTGTTCTCCTTGCTATGTTTGATTGTGTATGTATAATAGCATGGCAAAGCTGATATAGAGTAACTGTTAATTTAGATAATTGGTTATAGCGTAAAGCTATAACAACAAGGTGATTTACATACTTTGGATATAAAAGCGTTTTCTTTCGAGAAAAGAAAAGTCTGGTATTTATGGAATGGCTCGTTTCTGGTTATAAACCTGTTTTTCTAGTACTATATTTAAATAGATAGTAAATGAAAAGAGTTGAGGTATTTTACTGTATGAATAAGGAGTTTACAATAAATCCTGATGCGTGCTTTTCTAAGCAAGAGCAGAAGGCGTCCCAATATTTCCAAGAGCTTTATGGACAGGTGGCAGAAAAGACCTTTATCCCAATCCTGACAAAGGATTTTGCTGAGTGGAAGCATAACCATATTCAACCTCCTACTATTTTCTCGCTTTTTTCCCGGCGAAAGGGCAAGGAAATTTCGTCGGGATATCAGCATTATATCCACTGGTTGAATCAAACAGGCAAACTTGATAATTATTTGGATCGCAGCGTTTCTTATCTTTATATGAGAGATTTAGGGAAATCCTTAGAATCACCGGAAACACTTGCTGGGATCAGAAGCTCTGTTGAGAGCTTGAAAAAGCATTTAACTGGTAAGAATAAAGAAAAAATCGGGATTTTCAGTATGGCGGGTTTGTATCGTTTTGCAGAGAAGGAAGGTATCGAGCCGACGATGATTTGGCTGATGGATAAGCTGAAGTCCGTTTCCGCCAATATTCCAGCAGGAATGGATGCAGCAAACGCCCAACGCAAGCTTATCAAAATTATTGCTGGTGTTATCATGCATGTTTTGGATGAATTAGAGGATGGAACAGAGTCTGCTATTCGCTCGCAAAAGCTAAGCGAAGCAATAAAGCTCGGGTTTTCTTATGGATTGACATACCCGTTCATTGATGACCTCTTTGATGCAAAAATATTATCTTCAGAGGAAGAAAAACAGTACTCTCATTTAATTCGAACGGCACTTACTTCAGGAAATGTTCCTGAATTAGGAGAGTGGCTTGGAGATAATGCTGAATTAATCTTCTATATTCATGCTGAGCTGCGAGAAGCATTTGAATATATAAAGGCAAACCAGCGCGAGGAAATGATTAAGCCGTTTTTAGAGCAGGCTTATGTGTTTTTTCATTCCCAAGAAGTTGATCGGCATAAAAATCTCTCTAACAGAAATTACACAAATGAAGACTTGTTTATCCCAGTCATTTTAAAGTCATCTTCTTCCCGCTTAATTGTTCGGTCTGTCATAAGTGCACAGCTCGAAGAAGGCTTTGAGAGCAGATCTTTTTTCTACGGAATATACAACCAGCTTGCAGATGATTTTGCTGATATGTTTGATGATTGGCAGGATGGATCTGTAACTCCTTACACGTATTATATGAAGCATCATGGTACACGCTCTGACTTGATAAATCCTTATGAACTGTATTGGACGGTTATATCCCACTTAATTCATAATGTGTATAACTCGGACAGGAAGACGTGTGAGGTCATATTGGACCGAGCAATTAACGGTTTGAAGCGTTTTAAGAAGAAGTGGGGAACAGACAAGTACAACCAAACAATGGAGCTTTTCGCATCTGCTATGCCAGAGTTTAATCGAATCATCCAAAAAATGGTTAAAAGGGCAGATGATGTTGATTTCTTTGATAAGCTTCTTAGAGATCATATGGTAGGTGTCCTCCAAAGTGACAGAGCGGAGCAGGAACAGTTTTTTGAACAAGTTAAAACGGTACGCAGCCAGATTAACAGCGCCATGACGATAGAGAGCTCGGAAAATAGTTTGTTTGCAGAGCCGCTCACTGATGGAGCGAACTACAGTCTGAATGGTGACGGGAAACGATTAAGACCAATTATGACATGGTTTATGGGTGTTCATGGCTATGGGTTGGACGGCAAAGAAATATTACCACTGCTGCGTTCACTGGAATATATGCATACAGCCTCTTTGATTTTTGATGACCTGCCATCACAGGATAACGCCAATATACGCAGGGGCAGACAGACATTACATCAAGTTACGAACATTGCAGTTGCTGAATTAACTGGTCTTTTTCTAACACAAAAGGCAGTAGAGGAGCAGACTTCCCTTAGCTCCTTTGACCCAAAGACTGTGCTGCGTTTAATTGAGTATTCCTCCAAAAGGACTGCAGACATGTGCAAGGGGCAGGCGATGGATCTGGACTCTAAGGGCAAAATCTTAACTCTTGATGAGCTGGACAGGAAGAGCTTCTATAAGACGGGAATGGCATTTGAGGTTTGTTTAATGATGCCTGCCATTCTTGCAAAGGCAGATGAAGCGGAAATGGACATATGGAAGAAGTTTTCCTACCATGCCGGTATTGCTTTTCAAATTAAGGATGATTTGCTTGATGTAGAAGGAGATACAAGTCAGCTTGGAAAGCAGGCTGGAATTGATGCAGATAACAACCAAACCACTTTTGTATCGATCCTCGGGATAGACGGAGCGAAAATGGCGATGTGGGAGCATTATTGCCTTGCTGTTGAGACATTAGAGCAAGCACCACGCAATCCAGCCTTCTTAAAACATTTGCTCGATTACTTTGTGAACAGAGATCGATAAAAGATAGAGCAATTGTCGTTAACTAGAGCAGATTAATAATATTCTATTCGTTAATAGATTAAGCCCTGACAAAGCAAAGACAAGAACAATAAATAAAGTATGTCGCCTAAAAGAAGACAAAAAAATATATAATAAAAAGAGAATATTGATTGTCTTTCATTCTCATTAGGAGGTAGTAGTGTGGCTGAAATTAAATTTGAAATCACTGAACATATTATGGTTCTATCTGAATCAGCAAAAGGGTGGACAAAGGAGCTGAACTTAATCAGCTGGAATGGCCGTGAACCGAAATATGACATCCGTGACTGGGCTCCAAACCATGAAAAAATGGGTAAAGGAGTAACACTTGATTTGGACGAGGTAGTGAAGCTGAAAAAAGCATTAAATGACTCTAGCCTATAAAATACATCTTTTAAAAATGTACAGTCATCACTGTACATTTTTATTTTTTTACAAAATTGTTAAAAAGCATGAAAACCCTGACGGAATAACCATTACAGCCGCCTTTTCTTCGGAAAACAGAAATTTCGGGAATGAAAGTAATTTCCGGATGTGTTATTATTAAGAATATTAAAACTACTCATTGATTGGTATATGATGAGCTTAGGAGCGCGAACGGCATGCTAAGGTGGAAGCGAAATTTACTTGTGTTGTGGGTTGGTGTTTTTTTTACGGCAGCGAGCTTTTATATGGTCATTCCGTTTTTGCCGATTTTCCTGCTGGAAATCGATGTCCATGAGCATACAGAGCTATGGGCAGGAATCTTATTCAGTTCAGCGTTTTTTGCTGGAGCACTTTCCTCACCGTTTTGGGGGAGAATTGCTGATAAATATGGCAGAAAGCCAATGATAGTCAGGGCAGGCTTTGCTTTGTTTATTATTTACACATTGGCTGCATTTGTTACAAATCCTTATGAATTACTTATATTAAGAATTTTGCAAGGACTGCTGTCAGGCTTTATTCCTGGTGCGATTGCTTTAGTTGGAACAAATACGCCGACAGACAGAGTAGGGTATGCACTATCAATGGTTGCCACAGCAAGTGCTACCGGTGGAATAGTCGGGCCGCTGCTTGGTGGAGTTATGGCAGAGCTGGTCGGTAACAGAATGGCATTTGCTAGTGCTGGTTTTATCGTTTTTCTGGCAACGTTTTTAATTATCTTCTTTGTAAAAGAGGAGAACTTTAAACCGAGCAAGGAAAAGGGATCTGTTAAAAACGACATTAAGATTGCATGGTCAAACCGGCCACTGATGCTCGTTATGCTTCTGACAATTGTTACTTCTTGTTCCATTCTGTCCATTGAACCAATTCTTCCGCTGTACATTGTTGATCTAGGCGGAACAACTGCCAATGCATCGTTACTTGCAGGGGTTGTCTTTTCTCTCCCTGGAATAGCAAGTGTGCTGTTTGCGCCCTATTGGGGTAAACTGGCAGATAAAATTGGCTTTAACAGAATATTGTTTATCGGTTTGCTTGGCGGCGGGTTAGGGACTCTCTCTCAAATCATCTTCCAAAACATATGGGGCTTCTCTATTACGCGGTTTGTATTCGGAATTTTCTTCTGTGCTGTTTTCCCGGCATTGAACGGACTTGTAGTTAAAGCGACGGCAGAGGATTTTCGCGGCAGAGCGTTTGGCTTGAACCAAACTGCCAACCAGATTGGCGGAATGATTGGACCGATGCTCGGCGGATTTTTAGGCGGTATCTTCCCAGCGTATAGTGTTTTTATTCTCACAGGAGTGCTGTTGCTTGCTGCATCAGCAATTGCTTATCAGAAGGATGATCGTTTAAAGCAAATGGTATTCAAAAAAGTTATGCATGGAAAGCAATAGCCTCCCAAAGAGTGCTGGTACATAATAATAAAAATTGTTACGTACACTAAGCTCTGGAGGTGTTATAAATGACAACAAAAAAGAATGATAAACAAGAAGGCGTTAAAGGAAATTTATCAAGAGCCTATGACCATGAATTCGCGAATGAACCATTGTCAGAAGCAGAAAAGAAAAATAACAAGAAAACAAAAAAGCGTCAATAATAAAACGGGCCCGCTGCTTGCCGGCCCGTTTCTTTTTTTACCAGATTGCTTCGACCCACTCAGGGTGGTCAATAAATGGATTTCGATTATGCTGGTAATCTGTAAAGATGACTTCATTCCTGTTTCGTTCAAAGTCATCGACAGGATCAAGTTCATTCCAGCGTTTTAATGTCGATAGTTTTCCGTGTAATGGAGCAGAACCATTACTTACTTTTTCTGATACTTCTAAATCTAATTCGCCACTGTCACCTTCGTAGCGCACAGCCATATAAAAAATCATTCGGGCAATGTCACCTTTGACCTCGTCACGGGGCTCCCAAGAGTCACTGTCAGCGAAAGTATCTGGTGCTTCCTTCTGGGCAGTTCCACCATCATCGAAGTCTTTGTTTCCGCGTGCTGAATTGACAGACACATCTGTAGGGCGCAAATGGTGCAAGTCAGTGCCTGCTCCCATTGATGTTCCAAAGTCGCCGTGAGATTTCGCCCAAACATGCTCCCTGTTCCATTGATCGACACCACCGCCGTTGGAGGTTTTGCTTTGCGATCTGCCTGTATATAGCAATATGACATTATTGCTGTTATTTGGATCCTCGTCTGTATGGCGAAGTGCATCCCAAACAGCACTGTAAGAAAGCTTTGTATGATCATCGATTATCTCATGCAAAGCAGTTTTAAGACTTGAGCCTGTTTTACCGCTGGCACTGTTATAATAGCCTTCATAGTTACCAAAAGGTGGGGCTTGCTCTGAATCTTCTTCAGGCTCATTTGGAACTGGAGTTGAACCTCCAGTGCTTTTTGACATAGCTGTTACATTTTTTAATCCAGGGTGAGAGAAGTAGGCTGAAGTGCTTCCCGTTACGATAATTTTAGTACCAATCAAATTAGGATTTGATTTTAGTCCAAAGCTCGCTCGAAAGGATGAGGGAATTTGCACATATAGCATAGAGCCAGCGTTTTTTTCTGTTGGGTTGTCTGCGAGAGCGATTGCATAATCGTCAGAGAAGCTGCTAGTTTGGACGGAGGAAGCGGAAGTTGGCTTTCCGACTATGTATCCTTCTAGTTCTTGAGTTGAACCGTTCTGTGTCCTTATTGCTTCCGAAACGGACAAAGTAGCAGCTTTTGTTGTAGCTGCAGGGAAAAGCGAGACTGCTAAAGTAAAAATCACGAAAAGTAAAAAAGAGATTTTTCCACTTTTTTTCATCATTTACCTCCCTGTTTCATATAGTATATTGCTCTTTTAACATAACATAGTTATTTAGAGGTAATTGTAGAAAAGTGTAAAGAATATGATAACTTACGTTTATTCGGTAAATAATTTGAAAATTTGCAGTTTTCTTATATAATAAAGTTGTTCGTTTCGAATATCGAAATATAAACAAAGGGGAGAAGCCTTACAATGAATAAGCTGCAAAGTAAAACACTGGCAAGGAAAGATGTTTCAGTTGAAGAAACATGGGATTTAACCGAATTGTTTCCTTGTGAGAAAGCATGGAAGAAGGAGCTTGATGCAATCGCACTCGATCTAGAAAAGCTTGTAGAATATAAGGGGAGCCTTGGAAGCAGTGCTATAAACCTCCTGCAATGTCTTCTTGAAAGAGACTCGCTGGAGGAGCGGGTTGCCCGGGTGATGACGTATGCAAGCTTAAACCAGTCTGCGGATGGGACAGACCCTGCTAATCAAGCAAATGATGCTATTGCAGCCTCTGTGTATGCCACAGTTCGTAGCAGCGTGTCCTTTATTGATTCAGAGGTACTTGCACTGTCAGAGGAGAAAGTAGGCTTATTTTTAGAGCAAGAAAGCGGTCTAAAGGATTACACGAAGATGCTCAGTGATTTATTCGAGGATAAGGCACATATGCTTTCCCCAGAGACAGAGCAAGTCTTAGCCGCATACAGTGAGATTCATGAGTCTCCTTATATGATTTACCAGCGCAGCAAAACGTCAGATATGAGCTTTTCCTCTTTTACAACAGAAGATGGAACTCTTCACCCTTTAACATTTAATTTATATGCTAAGTATGAAGAGTCTCCAGATACAGATATCAGGCGCAAGGCTTATGATGCTTTTATCGAAACATTAGATAGGTACAAAAATACATATGCAGGAACCCTTGCGACAGAAGTGAAGAAGCAAGTGGTTGAAGCAAAATTACGAAAGTATGAGTCTGTTACGGAAATGCTGCTATTTGAGCAGCAGGTTACAAAGGAAATGTATCATAATCAGCTTGATACAATTTTAACAGAGCTTGCTCCTCATATGCGCCGCTATGCCAGGTTGAAAAAGAGCGTTCTTGGACTTGATCAACTTTGTTACAGTGATTTAAAAGCACCATTAGATGCTGATTATAATCCGGAAATTTCTTATGATGAAGCGGCAGAGCTTGTGCTTGAAGCACTAAAGATAATGGGCCCGGAATATGCGGAAATAATGAGACAGGGATTGGAAAATCGCTGGGTCGACAGGGCAGACAATCTTGGTAAGCGATCTGGAGCCTTTTGCTCAAGTCCATATGGTGCACATCCATATATTTTGATGACTTGGAATAATTCAATGCGTAATGCCTTTACACTTGCCCATGAGCTCGGGCATGCAGGTCATTTTGTTCTGGCAGGTAGGAATCAGTCGATTTCGAATACACGTCCATCAAGATATTTTATTGAAGCACCTTCAACAATGAATGAAATGCTTTTAAGTAAGCATATATTAGAGAAATCCGATAATGACAGGATGCGCCGCTGGGTTATTCTGCAATCATTGGGAACGTATTATCATAACTTTGTTACACATATTTTAGAGGGCGAACTGCAACGCCGAGTTTATGCACTTGCAGAAAAAGGCACGCCGATAACTGCAAAGCTGTTATGTGAACAAAATCTTGATCTTCTTGCGGCATTCTGGGGGGACAGTGTGGAACTGGATGAAGGAGCCGGCCTTACTTGGATGCGACAGCCACATTATTACATGGGGCTTTATCCATATACGTATTCGGCAGGACTGACAGCCTCGACTGCTGCTTCCTTAATGATTCAGGAAGAAGGGCAGCCTGCTGTTGACCGCTGGCTATCAGCACTAAAGGCAGGCGGGACATTAAAGCCCATTGATTTAATGAGGCTTGGAAATGTTGATATGTCCACATCTGAACCAATCAGCAAAGCAGTCGCCTATGTTGGCAGTTTAATAGATGAATTAGAAAAAAGCTTTACTTAATATAAAAAAACATCCTTGTATATTTGCAAGGATGTTTTTTATGTAAAATTTGATTGACACAATACTACTAATCCTATACATTACATAAGTATGTTTTTTTATTATAGGAGGAATTTATGAGCAACAAGAACTATACACAAGTAAAAATGGTGACGGCAGATCCATCTGCACTTGGACTATTCGGTCTAGCAATGGTTACATTGGTAGCATCTTCACAAAAGCTAGGTTTAACAGAAGGGTTATCTTTTATTTTGCCGTGGGCGTTCTTTTTGGGTGGATTAGCTCAATTGATCGCAGCTTTGCTTGATGCGAAGCATAACAATATCTTTGGAACAACCGCTTTTGCAGCATTTGGCTTATTCTGGTTTGGTGTAGGCTTTTCTTGGTTAATTCAGCTAGGAGCGTTTGGCGAAGTACTCGCACAAAATGTTGATCCAAAACAACTTGGCTTTGCTTTCATCGGCTATTTGATCTTTAGTCTGTTTATGACAATTGGCGCATTAGAGACACATAAAGTGCTTTTCTTTATTTTCGTCTTTATTGATATCCTATTTATTGGACTTTCTTTAAGCTCTTTTGATGTCATGTACGAAGTAACACATACGATGGCAGGTATTGCAGAGCTTTGTATAGCCCTACTATCATTTTACGGATGCGGTGCAATCGTGCTTAACACACATTTTGGGAAAATCGTATTGCCGATTGGCAAGCCATTCGGAATATTTAAATAAAAGTTGCAGAGAGTCTATAAACATAGGCTCTTTTTTTGTGGCTTATTTAACAAATATATTTGTACAGCATGGTATAACGAAAAGAATTACTCGTTTTGTAATGGAAAATTATATAAGATACGGTTAAAATAAGTAATTGGTGATATAGACATGTCATAAATGGAGGTATATATGATTAGTGAGCTTCAAAAAAACATAAAGGACCTTTCAGAGGGGGAGGCAAAATCACTGCTGATGCAAACAGTTCTGTATTTACAAATGATGAAGGATGCCGATCTCATTTCACAACAGGAAATCATGAAGGAGCTTTGCGATGAGATTATGGATAAACTAGCATCCAACTGAATATTCCAAGACCATGAAAAACAAATATAAATCCAAAAACAAATCTCCCCACTTGATGAAGGAGGCTTTTTTGGCTTCCTTTTCCCCGTTAATCCTCTAAAAAGATAGTGAATAAAAGGAATTAATATTATTCTTTTTAACTTTTTTTTTACACATATTTCATAATGTTTGTACGTATCTATAGTTAAATTTCTTTTTTAATATAAAAAAATGAATATAAGGTAACAATTTATTCATTTTAAAGATTACAACAGAAAGAGATAGATTAACAGAAAGTGAATAAATTATATCAGTATAATTTATGGTATCAACTAAGAATAAATGCTGTCTATCTGAGAGAAACGATTGTTCTTTTTGTTTGTCGATTAATGTTTTTATTCCAATAATATCAAGATTTTACTATAATTATGATGTTTTCTATTTAAGCGGGTATGAGGTCGGAATTATACGACTGTTAAGGGAAACTATTATCTTTGTATATTATATTTAGTGACATAATCTTCTCGGTAAACGGATAAGAATGTAGGAGAATAGCGGAGAATTCGACGGGAAACCTAGTCGATTCTACAAAAAATCTATTTTTCTGAAAAATTTGTCTTTACAAGAATTATAGAAGGTATTATATTATTTATCAAAACGGTTTCTGTTTTCAGAATAATTATTTAAATTAAAAAGTTCCCTCAATTCAAAATTAATTATTAAATTTTATCCTACCCATTTTTTACTACCCAGAGTACATAGCACAAATTACAAGAATCCAAGGATTATAGCAGAGGTGAGTATATGACAAAACATGCGTTATTAGAAGTTGAAGGTTTAAAAACGTATTTTCAAGTGGATAAACACAGAGTGGCAAAAGCTGTGGATGGTGTTGATTTTTCCATAAATCCTGGTGAGACAGTAGCACTCGTTGGTGAATCAGGAAGCGGCAAAAGCATCACCTCTCTTTCTATAATGAAGCTTGTTGGTAAGCCTGGAAAAATCAAAGGAGGGCAAATTCGCTTTAACGGCAAAGATATTGTTCCTTATTCTGACAAGCAGATGGCAAAGCTTCGCGGAAGTGAGATTGCGATGGTTTTCCAAGAGCCGATGACAGCGTTAAATCCTGTATTTACAATTGGAAACCAGCTTATAGAAACAATTAGAAAGCATAAGAAAGTCTCAAAGGAGGAAGCGCGAAACAGAGCAATTGAGCTATTAAGAATAGTTGGTTTTCCAAGGGCAGAAGAGACGGTAAATGAATATCCGCATCAATTGTCAGGCGGGATGCGCCAGCGTGCGATGATTGCAATAGCTATTTCCTGTGAGCCGAAGCTGTTAATTGCAGATGAGCCGACTACAGCTCTCGATGTAACAATTCAGGCACAAATTTTGGATCTGTTGGACGAGATGAAGAAAAAATTCAACATGGCAGTATTGTTAATAACACATGACTTAGGTGTCGTAGCTGAATATGCAGACAGGGTTATGGTTATGTATGGTGGACAGATTGTGGAGCAGGCAAAAGTAAATACAATGTTCCTTGATCCGAAGCATCCTTACACTAATGGACTTCTAGAAAGCTTACCTAAATTAGAAGACGATGTCGACAGACTTGGAGTAATTAAGGGAACAGTTCCGCCTGCCTATGATTTCCCTGTTGGCTGCCGTTTTTCTGACAGATGCAAGCATGTGATGGATAAATGCCGTGTTAGCAATCCTAATCTTCTAGATAATGGACAAAACCATAAGGTGCGCTGCTACCTGTATGAATAGGAGGAATAATATTTCATGTCATTGATGGAGCAAGATTTATTAAAAAAGACCGAAGAAGATTATATTCTTCAAGCGAAAAACATTAAGAAATACTTCCCAATCAAGGGTGGCGTCTTGAAGCATACGGTCGGCCATGTCAAAGCAGTTGATGATATTTCCTTAAATGTCATCAGAGGAGAAACGCTCGGACTTGTTGGTGAATCAGGTTCAGGAAAATCTACGTTAGGACGAGTCATTCTGCGGCTGCTTGACCCGACAGATGGCAGTATTCAGTTTGAGGATCAAGACATCACTACATTAAATAACAGAAAGATGCGTCCAATCAGAAAAGATATGCAGATTGTCTTTCAGGACCCGTTCGCTTCATTAAATGGAAAAATGAGTGTCCAAGAGCTTATTGAAGAACCGCTGCTTGTACAAACAAAGTTAAATAGACGGGAGCGGGAGGAAAAAGCGATCAGCCTGCTGGAAAAGGTTGGCCTTCGGGCAGATGCACGATCAAAATATCCCCATGAATTTTCTGGTGGTCAAAGGCAACGTATCAGCATTGCAAGAGCGCTTGCGCTAAATCCTAAATTTATTGTTTGTGATGAGCCGGTTTCAGCTTTGGATGTTTCTATTCAGGCACAGGTTTTAAACTTGATGGCCGATTTGCAGGAAGAATTTAATTTGACTTACCTTTTTATTGCCCATGATTTGAGTGTTGTTAAACATATAAGTGATCGTGTAGCGGTAATGTATTTAGGAAGAATTGCAGAGCTTGCACCTAAGCAAGGGCTATATGAAACACCGCTTCATCCATATACACAGGCGCTTTTATCAGCAGTTCCGACAACAGATGTGACTAAAAAGAGAGAAAAAATCATTCTGAAGGGTGACTTGCCAAGCCCATCTAATCCACCGTCAGGATGCGCATTCCGAACTCGCTGTCCAAAAGCACATGAAAGATGTGCTATTGTGCGCCCGGACTTAACGGAAGTTTCGGAAGGACACTTCGTTGCATGCCACTTATACAGTAAAGAAGATTGATTATTGATCTTTTAAGGAGGTGGTTGTTGAACCGAGTTTGGTTTGCGATTTCTACAGATAACTATATTTTAAGGGGGAACGACGTTGAAAAAGAAAAATTGGTTACTTGTATTATGCTTGACGTTAGTGCTCGGCAGTATTTTGGCTGCGTGCAGCAACAGCAGTGATGACACGAACTCAGAGCCTGGAGAAGCAGTTGATGGCGGCACTGTAACTGGTGCAATGGATACAGCACCTGCTGGACTATTCAACCCGATTTTTTATGCTGATGCATATGAGAACAATATCTTATCTTTAACGCATGAAGGTTTATTAGGACAAGATGAAAACCTTGATTTCATTCCGAAATTAGCAAAAGAATGGGAATTTAACGAAGACCAAACAGAAGTTACATTCCACTTAGAAGAAAACGTGAAATGGCAAGATGGAGAGCCGTTCACTGCAAACGATGTCGTATTTACATACAAATCGATTGCAAGCCCTGGATATGTTGAGGCTGGCGGTATTCGTACACAATATGTTGAAAGACTATTAGGCTATGAAGACTTCTCAACAGGAAAAACAGATGAATTCGAAGGTGTTGTTGCAGTTGACGACAATACTGTAACATTCAAATATGCAAATCCGAATGTGTTAGCACTTTCTGATTCAAGCTTCCCAATTATTCCTGAGCATATCTTTAAGGATATTGCGATCGCTGACATGCCTAAAGCTGCTGCTACAACAAAAGACGTTATTGGTACTGGGCCATTCAAATTGACTAATGTTGTAGAAGGTGAGCAATACGTTCTTGAGAAAAACGAAGACTACTGGCAAGGTGCTCCTAAGTTAGACAGCATTGTTTGGAAGGTTGTAGACCAATCTGTCATCCTTGGTATGCTTGAAAGCGGCGAAGTAGATTTTGTTGCAGATCCAACTGGAATTCAAGCTGCAGACTATGAGTCAGTTGCAGCAAACGACAATGTTGAAATTGTTGAACAGCCAGATTTTGGTTATCAGGTAATGGGGATGATGGTTAACCATCGTGAACAAGGTGATACAGCGTTAGATCCATCTAAATGGACAGAAAACAAAAAGCTTTCTAACCAAAAAGTCCGTCAGGCAATTGCATATGCAGTTGATCGTGAAGCAATCATCAATGGTTTGCTTTATGGAAAAGGAGTAGTTCAGAATTCTCCAATCGCTACTCAATTCTGGGCATATGATGATACAAAACCTAACCAATATAAGTTTGATGCAGAAGAAGCAAAATCATTGCTAGATGAAGCAGGCTATAAAGATACAAATGGCGATGGCTTCCGTGAAGATCCAGATGGAAATGAGTGGGTATTGAACCTGAACTATCCATTAGGAAACCAAATTCGTGAAAAATCAGCACCAATCATTCAAGAGTATCTTGAAGCTGTGGGCATCAAAATTGACTTGCGCCAGCCGAAGCAAGCTGCTGCTTACTTTGAAGATTTAGAAAAGAATGCACAAGATTGGGATCTATACTTACTTGGCTGGAGCTTAGACAGCACAGATCCAGATCCAAGCGGACTATGGTCTTCTAAAGCTGCTTACAACTATTCCCGTTGGAATAATCCAGAAGCAGAACAGCTTCTAGTGGACGCATTTACACCACCAGATGCATTTGAACAAGATTTTAGAAAAGAGAAATACAGCGAATGGCAAGTGAAGTTCTCTGAAGATCTTCCAGCATTAATTCTATATGCTCAAAACAGCCTATGGGCATATAACAAACGTCTGCAAGGCATTGATGTATTGCCATACTCATTCTTGAACAATACACATTTATGGAGTGTTACAAAATAATAGTTATGTAAACGGGGGCTCCTGTTTCTCAGAGTCCGTATCAAAACTGGATATTTTGCTGGCAAACTATTCTGTTACCGAGGTGCGGGCAACCTTTAAGGGGAGCCCCCTTTTCTCTTGATGATTTCAGCCATATTTTGGTTCATTTCGTGTGGTGCTGCGGTCTGCACGAAATGAACCGAAAAAGGTTTAAAAACTAATCTATGACTTTATAAATACAACATTAGAAATGGAGGGGGAGCAATGTATAAGTATATTATTCGTCGTGTATTAGTGTTCATTCCAATGCTATTCGCATTGACGGTTATCGTATTCGGCTTAATGCAGGCGGCTCCTGGCGATCCCTTTACTGGAAAGCTTGATCCGAATGTAGACCCAGAAGTATACGAACAGCAAAAAGAAGCTTTAGGGCTTAATGATCCAATTTATGTGCAATATTTTCGTTGGTTAGGAAATATCGTTCAGGGGGACTTTGGTGAATCAATCGTATATAAGGGACGTGAAGTGACAGACCTGCTCGAATCCAGAGTCAGCAATACACTCACATTAGGAACCTTTTCTTTAATTATTACGATTTTATTTTCGATTCCAATCGGAATTTACTCAGCTCGAAAACCATATTCTGTGCTGGATTACTCCGTAACAACTTTTAGTTTTTTTGGACTGGCAATTCCGAGTTTCTTCTTTGGTTTAGTGGCAATTTACTTCTTTGCAATCCAGCTCGGCTGGTTCCCATCGCAAGGTACGGTATCGAGTCCTAATCTGCAAGGTGCAGAGCTCTTTTGGGATAAGCTGCATCATTTAATCTTGCCAGGATTGACTCTGGGATTAGGTGGAATGGCTACATATACACGGTATATGCGTTCAGAAGTGCTTGATGTACTGTCTGGTGACTATATTCGTACAGCAAGAGCAAAAGGGATGACCGAAAACACAGTATTGTACAAGCATACATTGAGAAATGCCTTGATTCCAATCGTAACTTTGCTAGGCTTTGAAATCGGCGCCCTGCTGGGTGGAGCGATTATAACAGAGGGGGTATATCAATATCCTGGCCTCGGGACATTGTTCATTAACTCTATTTCCAGCAAGGATTACCCTGTTATCATGGTTATTACTTTAATGATTGGTTTCTTTACATTATTGGGAAATCTGCTGGCAGATATCGGCTACAGCCTTGTTGACCCTAGAATTCGATATGAGTGAGGTGAATGAACAATGCAACTGAATCAACAAACGGTCGAAACAGAACCGAATCTACCTATTAAAGTAGAAAATCAAAAGAGTAAAACTCCTGGCCAAATTGCGCTAGGACGGTTTATGAAAAATAAATTGGCTGTACTTGGTGTAATTGTATTAACGATTATCATTTTAGCAGTGATTTTCGCACCACTTTTAACAGACCAAAATCCGACCAAATCAAATTTGATGATGGTTGAGCATGGACCAAGCGCAGACCATCCGCTTGGAAATGATGGTTCAGGAAGAGATAATCTTGCGCGGCTACTGTATGGTGGTAGAATCTCCCTTATCGTCGGTTTCTCTGCAATGGTATGTACATTGGTTATCGGTGTGCTTTTAGGATCTATTGCTGGTTATTATGGCGGACTTGTTGATGCAACTATCATGCGTATCGCTGATATCATCATGATGCTTCCATTTATCGTTATTGCATTGACGGTAGTTTCTATTATGCCAAAGGTGTCAATTGGCAGCTTCGTCGCCATTATAGCGATAACCTCGTGGCCGAACTTGACGAGGATTATTAGGGGAACCTATTTATCCTTAAGGGAACAAGAATTTGTGCATGGAGCAAAGGCAATAGGCGCAAGTGATTTCCGAATCATCTTTAAGCATTTTATTCCGAATGCAATTGGACCAATTGTCGTTAACGCTACATTGATGATGGCAACATATATTATCATTGAATCTGCAATGAGCTTCATCGGTTTTGGAATACCGCAGCCAACTCCGACATGGGGAAATATGATTTCTGAAGCACAAAGCATTCGTATTTTAAGAAACAGCCCTGAGGCGTGGGTACCGCCAGGATTATGTATCTTTGTAACAGTATTATGCATTAACTTTATCGGAGACGGTTTGCGTGATGCTCTTGATCCGAAAAGTAATAAGCGCTAAATGAAAACCTGCTGCATTTTTGGCAGGTTTTTTCTTTTGCGATAAAATGACAATATCATTTCGGATGAAGCCAGCATTTTTTACTGCTAATATATAGTAGAAGATATACATACATAGCATAATAGCAACTAGAGGGGGATTGTAGATGTACGCTTCAATGGAAATTCAAATGCTCATTCAATTAATTGAAAGAGCAGCATTGCTGCTTATTTCCTTGTTTTTTTTATCAAGGGTGCCAAAATTTAAGGAGACTCTTCAAAAGGAAAATCATTCTCCAACAGAATTGACACTCATAACAATTATATTTTGTGCCTTTGCATTGTTTGGTACCTATTCCGGTATTGAGGTGGAAGGCTCCATTGTTAATATCCGTATCATTGCGGTTATGTCCGGAGGTATTTTGTTTGGTCCTTGGGTTGGCATCATTACAGGAATCGTTTCAGGGGTTCATCGATACCTAATTGATATAGGAGGAGTCACGTCCATACCTTGTTTAATTACGAGTATATTGGCAGGTATCGTTTCAGGCATTATTTATTTTCGTGTAAAGAAACAAAACAGGTGGATTTACGGAATAGCTGCCGGAATGATTTGTGAAGTGCTGACAATGGTACTGATACTTGTTATGGCAGAACCCTTCTCTTTAGGTTTAGACATTGTTTCCCAAATTGCGTTACCGATGATATTAGGACAAGTAAGTATTGGCTTTATCGTGTTAATGATTGCAAGTGTCGAAGGTGAAAAGGAAAGAATTGCTGCAAAGCAGGCACAGCTGGCATTAGGAATCGCCAACAAAACTCTGCCTTACTTCAGGTCTATCAACAGCGAATCACTCCACAAGATTTGCAGGATAATTCAAAAGGAAATTAAAGCAGATGCTGTTGCTATCACAGATACAAGGGATGTCCTTGCATATGTTGGCTTTGGCGAAGAAAAGTACAAGAACGGCCGCGAAATTATCAGTGGTTTAACAAAGGAAACGATAAAAAGCGGCAAGATAACAATACGCAATAATATTGCAGACCATCATACACCGCAAATTCATTGTTTGCTCATTATTCCTTTAGAGGAAAGAGGAGTTGTGACAGGGACATTAAAGATTTACTACCGTAAGGCATATACTATTACACATACGCTTCAAACGATGGCGATTGGACTTGCTCAAATCATCTCGACATTAATGGAGGTTTCTAGAGTTGAACAAATTAAAGAGGCTGCCAATAAAGCTGAATTGAAGGCATTGCAAACAAAAATCAATCCTCATTTCCTTTTCAATGCATTAAATGCCATTGCTTCAACAACAAGACGGAATCCGGAAAAAGCCAGAGAATTAATAATTAGCTTATCAGGATATATGCGCTATAACCTGGAGGTCGAGGATGAATTAATTGATATCCATCTAGCATTACAGCAGGTACATGATTATATTGATATCGAAAAGGCGAGATTTGGAAGCAAGCTTCAAGTTGAATATGATATTGACGATGTTCAAATTAAGGTTCCAAGTCTTCTCATCCAGCCATTAGTTGAAAATGCAGTTGTTCATGGCATTTTAAAAAGAAAAGCTCCTGGTCTAATCACTATTTCTGTCAAGGATCTTGGTAGCAGTATAAGGGTTAGTGTTGAGGATACAGGGGAGGGCATTAAGGAAGAAATCATCGATCAGCTATATCGTGGCGAAATGTCATCAAGACATATCGGTTTGGCAAATGTCCATGAAAGAGTGAAGCTGATTTATGGAACAGGACTTGTCATCGAAAGATTAAATCCAGGCACAAAAGTATATTTTGACATTACGAAGGAGAAGCGATGAGAGCGATAATAGTAGAAGATGAAATTCCAGCAAAGGAAGAACTGGAATATTTGATCGAAACACATAGTGGAATTGAAATTGTCGAGACATTTGAGGATGGGCTGGATGTATTTAAATTTTTACAGGAGGAGGAAGTGGATGCAATCTTTCTTGATATTAATATCCCTTCCCTAGATGGTATGCTCTTGGCAGGCAATATTAGCAAATTTGCCAAGAAACCGTTTATTATTTTCACCACTGCCTATAAGGAGCATGCAGCCCAAGCATTTGAACTAGAAGCATTTGATTATATTTTAAAGCCGTATGATGAAAAGCGAATTGCAGCGATGCTGAAAAAGCTCGAAGCTGCCTTTAAGAAGGACCGTAGTGATGAAGGAGAAAAAGAGCCTGCAATAGAGCAAGGAACGAGCAGGAGAATCAACCTTCGTAAAAATGAAAATATCATTGTAACAGACGTTAATGATATTTATTACGCGTCTGCAAGTGAAAAGGTGACAATCGTTTATACGAAAACGGACGAATACATGATGCCGATGAGTATATCCGAGTTTCATGCAAAGCTACCAGAGGATACTTTCTTCAAATGTCATCGTTCATATACGGTAAATCTAACAAAAATCCATGAGATTGTTCCTTGGTTCAACCATACTTATATTTTAAGATTAAGGGATATTAAAGGAGAGGTTCCTGTAAGCAGAAGTAAAGTAAAGGAATTCCGACAAATTATGCAACTATAAATGCTATTCATTCCGAATTATGTGCAATTCATTCTGAAAACGATTTTATGATCTGATTCGGAGGTATAATCCTCCTATAAAGAAAACGCTTAAACTTTCAAGTTAAGAGTTTGATATAGGAAGAAACCGAAACAAGGAAAGAGGAGATTTCAGATGAAAAACCGCACAGAAAACCGGCTATTAATAGTAATCGGTACAATCATTGTTCAAATGGGTCTTGGCACAATTTATACATGGAGCTTGTTCAATCAGCCGCTTGTTGATGCATTTGGCTGGAATTTAAGCTCTGTAGCAATAACCTTCTCCATCACTAGCTTCGCATTGGCATTTGCTACATTGTTTGCAGGTAAGCTTCAAGATAAATGGGGGATTCGCCGCTTAGTCGCAGCTTCAGGTGTATTGCTTGGCGCAGGATTGATGCTGAGCTCTCAAGCATCATCACTTGGAATGCTTTATGTTCTTGCCGGAGTGGTAGTCGGCTTTGCAGACGGTACAGCTTACATTACGACATTATCAAACTTAATTAAATGGTTTCCAGAGAAAAAAGGTCTTATTTCAGGTATTTCAGTAGGAGCATATGGTACAGGCAGTCTTTTATTCAAATATATTAACGGATATTTCATTAGTTCATTTGGGGTAACTTCTACCTTCTTATTCTGGGGAATCATCGTGCTGATTATGGTAGTCGGCGGTTCATTCCTTTTGAAAGAAGCGAAGGTCGCATCAAGTGCAACTACAGCAAATGGAGCCCAAAAGGATTATACAGTAAAGGAAATGCTGAAAACAAAGCAAGCATATCTATTATTCGTTATCTTCTTTACAGCATGTATGAGCGGTCTTTACTTAATTGGTATCGTTAAGGATATCGGTGTTAGCCTTGCAGGACTTAATGCTGCAACAGCAGCAAATGCAGTCGCTTTAGTCGCAATATTTAATACAACAGGCCGCATCGTTCTTGGAGCATTGTCTGATAAGGTTGGCAGATTAAAAGTTGTTTCAGGCGCATTGTTCGCAACTGCCATTGCTGTTGCAACATTAAGCTTCATTCCATTGAACTTCCCAATCTTCTTCGCCTGTGTTGCAACGATAGCCTTCTGTTTTGGCGGGAACATCACTGTTTTCCCTACAATCGTCGCAGACTTTTTCGGATTGAAGAACCAAAGTAAAAACTATGGTGTCATTTACCAAGGCTTTGGTATAGGAGCACTTGCAGGTTCATTTATCGCAGCAGTATTAGGAGGATTTATTCCAACATTTATTATTTTAACAATTCTTTGCATCATCTCCTTGGTAATTGCCGTAACAATTAAACCACCATTCCAAGGGAAAAAAGAGCAAAAGTCAAACCAAAAGCTGCCTAATATGCAGCCACACACAAGAACTGGCTTGTAAAAAAGCATAAACCCGCTAAAGAATCTTCTTTAGCGGGTTTTTTGTGCATGTTTATTTGTAATTTCGTATATGCATATAATAGAAGTAACTGATTATTTCTGTTAAATTCAGTCTTAAGTCTTAGTTGAGATTCCTTTTTAAGTCTATGGAAAAAATATTGCTTATCCGTTATTGTAAAAGCATAAGAGTAATATAAATTGAAACCTTTTTCACGAATAGTTCGTATAAAAATAATAAAGGACGAAAAGTCAGGAGTCGATCAGATTGAACTCATTTTTGCTATTTCTCATCCGAACGGGTGTCTCCCTGCCAACTGGAGTTATTACTTGGTTTATATGTATGTTTGCCTTTAATCAGGACTTTTTCATGTCGGTTGTGTATGCAGTGGCTACTGGAACAGCAGCATATTTCATCACAGATGGAGTGGCTTCCCACAGGTTTTTGAAGAAGCATGCCTTGACGAGGAAGGAATATAAATTCATTCAGAAGCAGCTAAAAGAAGCAAACGGCAAAATAATGCGGTTGAACAAAGCTATGTTCCAAATCCGCCATTTTCCATCAATAAAGAAAAGAATTGATTTTATAAGAGTTACGAAAAAAATCTATCGTTTGACGAAGCAAGAGCCGAAAAGATTCTATAAAGCGGAAAAGTTTTATTATGCTCATTTGGATTCAGCGGTCGAAATAGCGGAAAAATATGCTTTGCTGTCTGCACAGCCAAAGAAAAACTATGATTTGCAGGAAACGCTGTCTGAAACGAGAAATACATTAGAGAAGCTTTCCCTCACACTGGAGGAGGATCTTCATGAAATTCTTTCAGATGATATTGATGACCTGCATTTTGAAATGGATGTCGTGCGTCACACTATCGACCAGAAAAAACTAGACAATAAGCCAATTGATGAAAGCAGGAGGTTAAAATGACCGAAAGGGATGACGTTCAATTAAACGAAAATCTACAAAATAGGTCTGAAGAAAAGGCGAATTCTCATCGCCTTTTTCCTGTTTTGTCAGAAGATGAGATTACTAAGGCAAAAGCACTATCTGACGGGCTTGAATGGTCGAGTCATCATGCGCTCATTCGGTTCGGGCATGATGCTCAAAAACGGCTGTTATCTTTTTCACATACGATGATTGACCATGTTCAAAAAAAGGATGTTGGAGAAGTGAGCAGCATCATGAAGGATTTGATGGCACGGCTTGATGATATAAATCCAGATGAATTATCCGTAAAAAAACAAGGCTTCTTTGCTCGTATCTTTAAAAGGTCACAAAGCTCAGTCCAGGAAATTCTCTCGAAATATCAAAAAACAAGTGCACAAATTGACAGGCTAAGTGTAAGACTAACAAGAAGCAAAAACCTGTTAATATCTGACATTCATTTACTTGAGCAGTTATATGAAAGCAATAAGCAATATTTTCATGACCTAAATATTCTGATATACGCAGCAGAAACGAAACTTGCACAGGTTAAAGAGCATAAACTCCCTGAAATGAGGAAGCTTGCAATAGATATGCAGGATGAAATGAAAATGCAGGAAGCGGAAGATATGGAGGACTTTGCAGACAGGCTGGAAAAAAGGATATATGACCTGAAAATCAGCAGACAAATAACGATCCAAACAGCGCCTCAAATCAGGCTTATCCAGAATACAAACCAAACTGTCGTTGAGAAGATTCAGTCCTCTGTTATGACTGCTATACCTCTTTGGAGAAATCAACTGTCGATTGCATTAACATTATTGAGACAGAAGCATGCAATGGAAACGGACAGAAGCATTCGCAATGCTACAGGAAATATACTCGACAAAAATACAGAAATGCTAAAGCAACATGCAGAGGGAAGCGAGACACAGCAGCAATTGCTTGAAATTGCTGAGCTGAAGGATACGCATAAAAAACTGCTGTCTGCAATTGAAGAGACAATTGCTGTTCAAGTTGATGGAAATCATACAAGACAGAAGGCAGAAACTGAACTATTCACAGTTGAACAGGAATTGAAAACCGTGCTACAGCCGGAAAAATAACCTAAAGTCAGGGGGCATAAAAAAGGTGGAAGCAGTGCTTGAAATCGTCCGATATACTAGTAATGACCGCCATTTATTCGAAAATTATCAGTTAAAGACAGGACAGGAGGACTTAACAGCAATGCCTCTTGACGCAATTGAACAATGCAGGAGAGACCATAACAGATACCCATTCATTATATTAGCCGAAATGCAGCCTGCTGGTTTTTTTGTTTTGCAAAAAGGGAATGGAGTTTTGGAGTATCATAAAAATAGCAAGGCTATATTGCTGCGTGCATATTCGATTGCATCAAGCTTTCAAGGCAGGGGTGTAGCCGGAAAAATGCTTGAGCAGCTTCCGCTTGTTGTAAAGGGGAATTTTCCTTATCCTTGCTGTGAATAAAGAAAATGTAGCAGCACAGCATGTGTGCAAAAAGGCGGGCTTTATAGATAAAGGATTGCGTGCTGTCGGTAAAATTGGAGAACAGCTTATATTGCACAAGATGATATGAAAAAATCACCCTAATTTAATTAAGGTGATTTTGTTATATTATTCTTTCGAATACGTTCTGTTTGATTCTTCTATTAGAGAAGCGAAGTTAACTCGCTTATTGATGAAATAGATGATTGGAACGCCGATTGCTAGCACAACAAATTCGCCTGCCGCTGTTGTCAGCCATGTGAACAGGAATGGCAAACCAAATGCTAAATTCAGCTCAAACGCTATAATGAACATTGTAAAAGTAAACACGATTGTATTAATAATCATGCATTTAATAATGTCTTTTACATAACGACCAATGATGATTGTAATGAGCAAGCTGATAATTGACTGACCTACACCGAATATAAGGTCATAAGCAACCATTGGTGAAAAGAATAAATTAGCCAAAAATACCCCTGCAACAATACCGTAAATGTATTTCTTGTTAAAAACTACAAGATGGTTGAACATTTCGGATAAACGAAATTGAACATTCGTAAAGCCGAATGGGGCAATGGCAACAGTGACCACAATATATAATGCTGCGATAACACCATTAACTGCAAGTGTTTTAGTTTTCATATTTTTTGTCTCTCCCTTAGTTTTTTTACGTGGGATGGTTACGAACCACGTCATGCAAAATAGTATGAAACCAAACAATAATGCTACAGTAAAAAGGCTGTGTGAGTCAATATATTTTTATCCTTTAAATAATGGTGCAGCAGTGAAAAATTGGGATGATGCATATAATGTTTTTCCAGCTACATATAATGATAAATACTTGCTAAACATTAATACGGGAAACAATTATTCATATATTGCAGCTTTGAGAGGAATGATAAGCATGAAAGCATTAGTTCTGCAATCTGATTTTGGGTTAAGTGACGGAGCTGTTTCGGCAATGTATGGGGTTGCCAATTCTGTACAGCCTGATTTGCGTATTTTTGATCTGACACATGATATACCTCCCTTTAATATATGGGAAGGTTCATACCGCCTTTTGCAAACCGTTGCTTATTGGCCGGCAGGGTCTGTATTTGTTTCAGTAGTGGATCCAGGTGTCGGTTCTGACAGAAAAAGCATTGTTGCCAAAACAACTGCGGGGCACTACATAATCACCCCAGACAATGGCACGATTACACATATGCTAGAAAAAATACAAGAGGTTCGTATTTTGGATGAAGGGAAGAACCGTCTTCCGAATAGCGGAGAATCTTACACTTTTCATGGCAGAGATATTTATGCATATACTGGTGCGAGACTTGCTTCAGAACAGATTAGCTTTAATGACATAGGTCCATTAACAGATAAGCATGCACTTGTGACATTGCCGGTGACAAAGGCGAGTTCAGATAACAGAAAGCTCAATGGGATTATCGAAATTCATGATAACCGGTTCGGTAATATCTGGACAAATATTCATTCTTCACTAGTGAAACAAAGCGGAATAGGTTACGGCGATATATTGAAAATTGTAATCTATGAAGGGGAAGAGGAAATTTTTAGAGAGCGGGTTTTATTTGGTCACTCGTTTGCTGATGCAGCCATTGGTGAGCCAATTGCTTATTTAAATTCTCTCCATTATTTCAGTATTGCCATCAATCAGCAGTCCATGGCAAAGAAATATAATCTTGGAACAGGACATAGCTGGCGTGTGATAATAGAAAGCTGATATTAATGTTTATAAACACTTCACTATTTGGAAGTTATTTTACAGTCGAACCAGACATTATTATGTTTGGTTTTTTTCTTTTAAAAAAAGAGATTTTAATTTATAGTATTTATAGAAAATTTAGAATATAATAAAAATATACTATTTTGTAAGACGAAATAATTGAAAGAAGGGGTATCTTTTGAAAGATAATGTTGCTGATCTAAAAACAAGTGGGGTATTTGAGCAATTGCTTGAGTATTCGCTCGTTCAAAAAGGGCTTGAGTACTTACTAGAGGACGCTGATGCGACACTGGAGGAGCAGATTGAGCTTACAAAAATCCCTGCGCCTGTCTTTATGGAGGATGAAAGAGGGCGGGTCTATAAGTCAAAGCTTGAGCTTTTAGGGCTGTCTGATATTCAAACAGACAGGCATGGCAACGTGTTTGGGACACGCTACGGAACTGGCAAAGGTCCGAGAATTTTTGTCTGTGCCCACTTGGATACCGTTTTTCCGAATGGTACAGATATTATTGTCAGAAGAGAAAATGGCAAAATATATGCGCCGGGAATTTCTGATGATGGCAGAGGGCTCGCATCTGTATTGACTTTAGTGAGAGCGTTCAATGAGTCAAACATCCAAACAAGTGGCGATATTATCTTTGGTGCAACAGTAGGTGAAGAAGGACTTGGAGACTTAAGAGGAGTCAAGGGCTTGTTCGAGGATAGGCAGGATATTGACGGCTTTATCTCCATTGAACCAGGTCATCCAGAGCGAATTACATATTTAGGAACAGGAAGCCATCGTTTTCACATTACATACAAAGGTTCAGGCGGACATAGCTTTGGTGACTTTGGCATTCCGAGCCCAATTCATGCACTTGGAAGGGCAATTAGCAAAATCGGAGATCTGCAGACACCCCTTGAACCAAAAACTACATTTAATGTAGGCACAATAACAGGAGGTACTTCTGTAAATACGATAGCGGAAGAGGCGAGCATGATGCTCGATATGCGCTCCAATTCTGCAGAAGAGTTAATTCGTCTTGAGGAGCAGGTCAAAAATATTCTGCGGAAGGCAGCAGAAGAGGAAAATAACCGCTGGAAAAGCGATAAAACTTCCATTGAGGTTACCATTAAACAAGTTGGCGACAGGCCGGCAGGGATACAAAGCCCTACAAGTGAAATCGTCGAGACAACCATTGCGGCAGCAGCTTCCCTTGGCTTAAACCCAGTACTTTCACCAGCCTTCAGCACAGATTCAAATGTACCTATCAGCCTCGGTATCCCTGCAGTAACATTAGGCGGGGGCGGCAGTAACAGCGGCGGTTTCCACACATTAGAGGAATATTTTGATCCGACTGACGCACATCTTGGCCCGCAAAATATCTTTTTAACAATATTAGGGCTTGTAGGAGTAAAGGATGTAACAGCACCCCTACTTTCAAGTAAATAATAAAAAAAGCGGAGAAGCTATGTTTCTCCGCTTTTTTGTGTTGAAAAAAGAGCTTTTTACATATTTTCTAGACAAACTTAAAAAAATTTTTTTCTCGACTTATTCCTGACACATTACTTTTATATTCTATTACTTGTAAGAGGCACAAGCCTATTGGAGCTAAGAAAAAATGCAAGTCTAGCATATAAAAATAAACTAATTGTAGAAAGAGGATGAGAAGAAGGATGAAGAAAAGCATAAAGAAATGGATCGTTAGCGGAGCAATAGTAGTAGTAATTGGCGGAGGATTTGGTTCTTACTTTTATTTCAATAAAAATGAAACACAGCAAGTATCAGCACAAGCAACAACACAAACTGCAGCAGCAGAGGTTGGCGATGTAGAAATTAAAGTAAGCGGAACTGGCAGCATTTCAGCTATTAATAAAGAAACGGCGACAAGTACTGGCAATGCAACAGTTGATGAAGTCAATGTAGCGGTTGGAGATGAAGTGGAAGAGGGAGATGAGCTCGTCACATTTGAAGATGATAGCATCGACCCAATAACAGCTTCCTTCTCTGGGGAAATTACTGCCCTTAATGTAGAAGAAGGCGATACAGTTTCGATGGGAACAGAAGTACTGACAGAAACGGATTACGATAATCTTGAAATGGTTGTTAATGTAGACGAACTGGATATCTCTAAAGTGAAGGAAGGACAAGATGCAACGATTACAGTAAGTGCGTTGGATGATAAAGAATTTACTGGAGAAGTGACTAGTGTTGCGAAAGAAGCTGCTTCATCAGAAGGTTCTAGTGTTGCTAAATACGAAGTAACCGTTAAAGTGAAGAAGCCTTCTGGATTATTGGTTGGTATGACAGCAGAAGCGACAATCACAACAAGCAGTAAATCAGATGTAGTAACAGTGCCTGTTGAAGCTGTTCAAAAAGAAGATGATGAGTACTATGTATTGGTTCCATCAGGATCTACAACAAGTGAAGATGGATCAACTGAAACAGCAACAACGAAGCAAACAGTAGAAGTTGGCTTGGAAAATGAAGATGTGGCTGAAATTACTAGTGGTCTAGAGGAAGGAACAACAGTTGTTCTTCCAACATTTGAATCAAGCAGCGACAACAGCAGTCAAGGTATGATGCCAGGAGGCGGCCAAATGCCATCAGGTGGTCAAATGCCAAGCGGCAGCGGAATGCCATCAGGCGGATTCAGCGGAGGAGGGAACCGTTAATGATTGAAGAGAATAGAATTGTTGAGATAAAGAACTTAAATAAGGAATATACACTTGGCGGAGAGACTGTTAAGGCACTGGATAATGTGAGCTTCTCGATTAATAAAGGCGACTTTATCGCCATCATCGGTCCATCAGGGTCAGGAAAATCGACCTTGATGAATATGATCGGCTGTTTGGATATGCCAGACTCTGGTGAATACTTTCTTGATGGACAAAATGTCTTTCAATTAAAAAGCAAGCAGCTTGCAGATGTGAGAAATCATAAAATCGGTTTTATTTTCCAATCATTTAATTTGCTTACAAAGCAATCTGCATTTGAAAATGTAGAGCTGCCGCTAATATACAGAGGGCTTAACAGTAAGGAACGAAAAGAAATTGCCTTGACAGCTTTAAAAAAGGTAGGCTTGCTGGAGCGTGCCGGTCATAGGCCGACTGAATTGTCAGGAGGTCAGCAGCAGCGTGTAGCAATTGCTCGTGCTCTTGCTGGCAACCCGCCAATCCTGCTTGCTGATGAACCAACAGGGGCTTTGGACAGCAAAACAGGGGTTGAAGTAATGAAGCTTATTAAGGATTTAAATAAACAAGGCCATACAATTATATTAATCACCCATGATCTTGAAATTGCCAAGCAGGCAAAGCGAGTTATTCGTATTCAAGATGGAAGACTTAGGGAGGAAAAGGAGGTAGGAGTTTCTTGAAATTAGGGCAAGCGATAAAAATATCTTTTAAAAATATAACAATGAATAAGCTAAGAGCAATCTTGACGATGCTCGGTATCATTATTGGAGTTGCCGCCGTAATTGCCTTGACCTCTTTAGGTATGGGTGCTTCTCAATCGGTATCAGATGAGGTTTCCAGTCTAGGAAGCACGACGGTTTCCATCTCACTGTCAGGAAACTCGAGTGATGAAGAAGTTGTCACATATGACGAACTAATGTCATTTGAAGACTTGTCAGAGGTAGAGGCTGTTTCACCGACTGTTACTACTAGCAGTACATTGAAAAATGGCACTACATCAAGTGAAGGGGTTACGGTGGCAGGTGTTAACACTTCTTATGAAGATGTTAATGACATAACAGTCCGCACAGGTCGTAACATTATGGATATTGATCTTGATAACCGTAATAAAGTAGTTGTGTTAGGCTCAAATGTTGCGACAGAATTGTTCGGATTCTCCAATGCTGTTGACCAGACGATTAAAATCGATGGCACAACATTTAAAGTAATTGGTGTGCTAGAGGAACAAGGTGAAGAGCTGTCAGGGTCTGTCGATGACCAAGTATTGATTCCTTTCACTACGGCACAGCGTTTTATCGGGCAGACATATGTTACATCTGCAACAGTAAAAATGTCTTCTGAGGATGCTGTTGAAATCGGAATGGCGAAGATGGAGCAGGATCTGTACAACCAGTTTGGCGGAGATGAAACATCTTATTCTGTCCGTAATCAGTCTTCTGTATCTGATGCGCTTGATTCTGTCAGCAACACGATGACATTGCTTCTTGCAGGTATTGCGAGCATTTCCTTGATTGTTGGGGGAATTGGTATCATGAATATCATGCTTGTTTCTGTAACGGAGAGAACAAGAGAAATCGGAATTAGAAAAGCAATTGGTGCGAAGAAAAAAGACATTATGCTCCAATTCTTGATTGAAGCAGTTGTATTAAGTGCATTTGGTGGCATCCTTGGTGCATTAATTGGACTTGGAAGTGCTGAAGTTCTGTCAAGCATGCTAGATATGACGATGCAAATCACTTGGTGGATTGTCGGAGGTTCTGTATCCTTCTCCATATTAATCGGAATTATCTTCGGAATATTCCCTGCAAACAAAGCATCAAACTTAAGCCCGCTAGAGGCATTAAGATATCAATAAAAAATGGGATCAGGCTTTTACTATCAGTAACTAGTAAAAGCCTGGTCCTCTTTTATAGTGGTAGTTTTTTGGCACTTGATTCTTGTATAATGAGTAAAAAACAAAAAAGGACTTAATAGAATGAAACATATATTAATTGTGGAAGATGAATTGGCAATAAGCATGGTGCTTGGCGCCTACCT
This sequence comes from Niallia taxi, assembly GCF_032818155.1. Lineage (NCBI taxonomy): Bacteria > Bacillati > Bacillota > Bacilli > Caryophanales > Bacillaceae > Niallia > Niallia taxi. The sequence goes on along the minus strand of NZ_CP102589.1, from coordinate 3,712,529 downwards.
TGAAAAGGAAGGCTTTGCTGTCAGCTATGCATACAATGGACAAGAGGCGTTGGAGAAGCTGGATGAAGCAGTGCCAGCATTGGTGCTGCTTGATGTCATGATGCCACATATGGACGGCTGGGAAGTGCTTGCACATATTCGTAAAAAAAGTGCTTGTCCTGTTATCATGCTCACTGCTCTTTCAGATACAGATCAGAAGCTGAAAGGATTTGACACAGGCGCAGATGATTATATAACTAAGCCATTCGTTGCAGAAGAGGTGATAGCAAGAGTTCAGGCTGTTCTGCGCAGATCGCCTCAGTACCAGGCAGAAGAAGATGTGACCTATTACGGAAATTTAAAAATAAATAATCTTTCCCATCAAATATTCCTGAATGGCATTGAGGTCCCGTTTACACCGAGAGATTTATCGGTGTTGCTGTTTTTAGCTGGAAATCCAAATCAGACCTTTACGAGAGACCAGCTGCTCGACCATGTGTGGGGCAGGGATTATGATGGCAGTGACAGAGCAGTTGATTTGGCGATTAAAAGAATCAGGAAATCTTTGAATGGATGGGATGCAGAATATGGGGAAATTAAAACATTACGCGGACTCGGCTATCAATTCTATATTCAAGAGAAAAAGTAAGGAGAAAACTCCGCTACTATACTATTGGACAAAAAGATATTTATTCACATTATTACTTGGGCTTGTCATTATTGGTGTTGTTTCCATCCTTTGGATCAGACATAATGCCTTAGAAAATAGGCTTGAGCTGACAAAGTTCGTTGCCCAGGAGATTGCCGGCAGGGCATCTGATGAGGATCTGGAGAATATTACAGACATCAGGTTCCCTTTTATGCAGGATAGACAGGATTCACAAAGCATTTATCAGCCGATGAGTGTTTATATAAAGGACGACTCAGACGAGGTGAATCTTCTTTCTCCAATGCAGGATATGGGCCCAAATGGTAATAAACAGGGAAATTTGATGAATGAACCTACACCTAATAATTCTGGTCAGCTTGAACAAATAAAGGCTATGGATATAGTCGAAGAGCTGACGATTAAAACGATAACGCTTAGCGATAAACGAAAGGCATCTGTTGTAATTGCTCCGATAGAGAAGGATGATAAATTAGTGGGCAATGTGTATATTATCCAGCCCCATGATCAGCTTCGCATAAATACAGAGGAGTACCAGCTGCTTGGGCTGCTTTTAACAGGTCTTGCAATTCTTGGCTGGCTTGTCATCTATTCCTTGTCGAAAAAGCTGGCAAAGCCGGTGGAGGAAGTAGCAAATGCAGCCCAAAACTTAATGAATGGAAACTATGATATTCGTCTAAGTGAGGATGTGCAAGAGAAGGAGTTGCATCAGCTTGTGCTGTCCTTTAATGAAATGACGAACAGGCTGCAAACATTAGAAGGGCTGCGTACACAGCTCCTTGCAGGAGTCACACATGAACTAAAAACACCGATTACTTCCATTAGTGCCCTTGTTCAAGCTGTGAATGATGATATCATTTCAGACAGCAGGAAAAAAGAGTTTTTGGCGATGAGCTTGAAGGAAGCAAAAAGACTGCAAAGTATGGTTGAGGATTTGCTTGATTTCAACAGCTTCAGTGCAGGGTCAATCAGAGTGAATCTCGAAAAAATAAACATTCAGGCTGCTGTCAAAGAAATCATCTATCAATGGGAAATCGTCCATGCAGATGCATTAAAAAATGTGAAGATAACCTATAATAGTATGGAAAAGCCCGTATATGCTAACGCAGACAGTGTTCGTCTGCAGCAAATCATTGTTAACCTGCTCAATAATAGTCTTCATGCTATCAAAGGCAAGGCTGTCGGCAAACTGTCAGTCAGCTTGAAATACGATAATGATGATATCCTGATAATAGTAGAGGATAATGGCTATGGAATTCCGATTGAAGAGCAGCATTATATTTTTGAACGCTTCTATAGGGGGAAAAATAAAAAGGATGTAGAGCGGGGGCTTGGACTCGGTTTGCCGTACAGTCTGCTTTTGGCAAAAGCGCTTGGAGGACTTTTATCTTTACAAAAATCCGACGGTTCTACTACAATATTTTTATTGGAATTGCCATTATGCAAAGAAGAAAGCATATAGGCTACTTTTTATTGGCCGTTAAATATCATCTTCGGAAGCAGTCACAATAGGCATAAAAAGGAGTGCAGCATTTTGAATATGCCAACAGAGAAATTTTGCAAAGACTCATTAGTAGTAAAAACAAGCCGAATCTTCCCGATTGATACAAACAATCATAATTCTTTATTTGGGGGGAAGCTGATGAGCTATATTGATGATGTAGCTTCAATTTCAGCATCAAGGCATTCAAGAAGCAATGTCGTTACAGCTTCAACAGATTCCGTCGATTTTTTGATGCCTATAAGGCCGACTGATTCAGTTTGTCTAGAGTCATATGTTACACATACAGGCAGATCCTCAATGGAGGTATTCGTTAAAGTAGTAGCAGAAAACTTAAAAACTGGTGAACGTAAGCTTGCCGCAACATCATTTTTAACATTTGTAGCGCTTGATGAGGAAGGCAAACCGACAAAAATCCCACAAATTATTCCTCAATCAGCGGAAGAGCATATGCTTTTTAACACAGCAGAACAGCGAGTAAAGGTGAGAAAAGACAGAAGAGAACACAGCAAGGCTTTTGCGAAGGTTGTTAAGACAGATGCACCTTGGATTTAAATAATAAACAAGACGGTTAATATCTAGGCAGTCTGCCGACAAACTTATTTTCTTATAAGTTTGTCGGCTGTTTTTTTTATCGATACTTTCATATGACGGCACAAGTTAAAAACAAGGTAGGCAATCCAGTGAGAAATCTACTTTCTGGATTTATAAATAGGATTAAATATTTAAAGAAAAAGGTTACTTTGCAGTCGAGGCAGTTATGGAGTATACCATTATCAGTGTGAAAAAATAATAAACCCCAGTCGAATTTAATTGTCGACTGGGGTTTATATGATATCAGGTGCTTATTTACTGATTAATAGTTCAAGAATTTCACACACACTGGTTCTGGAGCGTGAATTTCTGATTGAAGCAAAGTCAATTTACCTGTAGCTTCATCTCTTTCAAAAAGAGTAAGTGTGTCTGATTGTTCGTTAGATGCAACAACGAATTGCTCTGTTGGATCAAGAACGAAATCACGAGGCCAATTTCCTTCTGTTGACGTATGTTCAATAAATGTCAATGTACCAGTTTCGCTGTTGACGCTGAAAAGAGCAATTGAATTATGTCCGCGATTTCCTGCATAGACAAATTTGCCATCAGATGACAGGTGAATAGCACTGCCTTGGCTGTTTTCAGTAAAGTCGATTGGTAATGCAGAGATATATTGCAAGTCTTTTAGTTCGCCTGTTTCGCTGTTATAAGATAATGTAATGACTTCATTGCTTAATTCCGTCATCACATAAGCGAATTTGCCATTCGGGTGGAATGCGATATGTCTTGGACCACTTCCAGGCTTCACAGACAGGCTGCATACTGTTTCTAGCTTGCCATCTGTAAGCTTGTATGTTTCTACTTTATCGATTCCAAGATCGACAGAAACGACAAAACGCTCATCAGGTGTAAAACCAGTGAAGTGCATATGAGGTTTTTCTTGGCGTGCAGTATTTGGCCCTGTACCTGTATGTTCTACCTTTGCAGTTAATTCTTGAACTGCTCCATCAGCATTTAACGGATACGCTTCAACAGTCCCTTTATGGTAATTTCCAGTAAGTGTGTAGCTTTTGTTGTTATCTACACTAACATGACATGGGGAAGCGCCTTCAGTGAACTGCTTATTAATAAATTCAAGCTTGCCTGTATCAGGGTCAACAGTATAAGCTGCAACTCCTCCAAGTGAGCCTTCTTTACCTACAGCATATAAGTATTTATTATCTTTAGAAACTGTTGCATATGTCGGGTTTTCCAATTCAGCTGCCAGTTCGACATTAGTAATTTTCTTTTCCTCTGTATCCAGAACGAATGAATAGATTCCCTTACTAGTTGACTTTGTATATGTACCTACATAACCTATGAACTTTTTTGAATTTGTCATGAACAGGACTCCTTTAAAAGATTTAAATATATTATAGCAAATTGTAAGCCCACTCACTAATAAAAGAACTCTCAAATTAAAAATAGAAAGAAAATTCAGGACGTAAGCAGAATGAAAACACCTGAACAAGAAGGCATTGTTGGAATATGTGTATAAATAAAAAAAGTTTGAGCATACTGTTAGTTTGAGAGAGATAATAGCAATGCAGTATTATGGAAAGGATAGGAAAATGAAGAAAAAAATATGGTTTAATCAATGGTTCACAACAGCTGCTCACTTTATTGACATGATTAAATATAATGCAGATGGGATGGAATTTGAGGTGTATGGAACCTCAAATAATGAACATGCCGCATATTTAAGCTATTGCGATGCAGCATTTATAGAACCAGATATAGCTGGGGAGGATTATATTGAATTTTGTCTGCGATTTTGCAAAATTCATCGCATAGATATATTTGTTCCAAGAAAAGAGAATGTGCTTATAGCAAAGAACCTGTTTAAATTCGAGCAACTTGGTGTTAAGGTCCTTGTATGTCCTGATGCGCCATTGATGGAAATGCTTGATGACAAAGAGGCAACTTATAAATTGATGCAGCAGCATTCCATCCTCAAGACGGCTGTAAATATACCAGATTATATTATTGTCAACAATGCAGAAAGTTTTAAAGAGGCATATACAGCTTTAAGAAAAAAGGGTCATAAAGTATGTTTTAAGCCTGTAATTGGTGAAGGGGGAAACGGATTTAGACTTGTGCAAGAACAGCCTGATTCAATTGAAGAGCTTTTCTATCAAGGAATTAATGCTAATATATCCTTTGATTCTGCATATGAGATTCTAAAGCAGCAAGCGGTCTTTCCACCACTAATGGTGCTTGAATATCTAGAAGGATATGAATACAGTATTGATTGTCTTTCATATGACGGCAAACTTATGGCTGCCATTCCGAGAAAAAAGGGAAAAGGAAGGCTCAGGGAGCTAGAGGACAACCCTGTTCTGTTAAAGCTTGCTAAAGATATCAATGACACACTAAAAATTCCGTTTATTTATAATATACAAGTGAAATATCAGAATGGCATTCCAAAGCTATTAGAAATTAACCCAAGAATGTCTGGAGGACTGCATTACAGCTGCCTAGCAGGTATTAATATGCCATACAGAGCGATTCTGCTGCTACTGCAAGGTAAAAAAGCTATAAAACAATTCCGCCCACACTTCGGTGTGAAATCAAGCTATTTAGAGAAAGAGATAGTTTTAAAAGATAATGTCTTTCAGTCGTCGAAAATTGTCCATTTATAAGCAAATTAAATGCCCCTTAAAGAAAGGGGTTATTTTTTTTGTGTAAAAAGTTCGTTATAAAAAACAAAATGTATTGACATAAAGAACAAATCATCGTATTATTTATTCAATAATACGTAATAACAAACAGTAAATGTTCTTTATAAAGAATATATTTATAAAGAGCGTTATTTTTTTACTTATTGGTTCTTTATAAAGAACGGTTTATAATTGGAGGAATATTAATGGATGCCATTATTCAATCTATAAAAATTCGCTATTATGCTAGGCTTATTAACAAGTATTCACAAAAATCGAATAAAGCTGTATTAGGTTTAGATAGAAACATGTATTTCCAAAAATATTGCTATTATCAAGATAAATTGAGAATGCTGCAAGACAGGCAAGTCTCTGGCAGAGAATTTTAAATAGTATAGAAGCATGACAAAAATCCACCAGAAAACTAACTGGTGGATTTTCTTATTAAGACATTGTGGAAAAATAGTTCAGTTATACACGAATTTATACACATGTTAAAACTATGGTATAGAAGTATTCCACAGGTTTATGCACATTATCCACAGTTTTTATGTGGTTATACCAGTGGATTTGTGGATAAATAACCTTATTGTAAGCAAAAATAATGAAAATGCTTACAAAATAGAAAGTTATCCCCAAAGATTAAATTTTCAAATTGTTCACTGTTTTTCTTGTCCGGATTTTCTGCTTGCAGCTCTATCTGCCATTTTGAATTCATGCTGGTATGTAACCTCTTGCATACTAGAAAGTTTTGGTTTACCTTTGAATGCTTTTTTCTTGTCCATTGTTACCATCCTTTCACGTTAAGTTACTGATATTGTTTCCATCTTTTTTAGAAAGATACATTAGTCAAAGCTTGAAATCGCAGATTCTATTGATGCAAAAGCAAAGGGATAGCCTTGCCTTGTTAAAACCGTGGGAAGCACATGCTGGCCCTCTGCCACAAGGATGCTCATTTCTCCTAATACTAGTTTAAGGAGCGGGGAAGGGACTGGCAGCCAATGAGGGCGATGTAAATGCCTGCTTATTGTTTTACCTAAAACGTGCATTTTAACAGGTGCTGGCGCAGTGAAATTGACTGGACCGGAAATTGTATCGTCTCCTATAATAAATTGCATTCCACCAACAACATCCTCTATATGAATCCAAGAAGCCCATTGGTTTCCACTGCCCAGGTTACCTCCAACAAATAATTTATATGGAAGAAGCAATGTTGGGAATGCTCCGCCGTCTTTAGACAAGACTAGGCCAAATCGGCAATAAACGGTTCTAATACCTAGATGCTCTGCATGCTGGGCATGTGCTTCCCACTGTTTAACAGTATCTGCAAGAAAGTCATTTCCAAGATTCGATGCCTCTGTAAAGTTATTTGTTAAGGACGTTCCGTATACTCCAATTGCACTTGCATTTAACCAAACTTTTGGTCTGTCTGGAAGCTGTTTAATAATGGAAATAAGCTTGTCTGTTGCAGCAAGTCTGCTTTCCACTATTCTTTGTTTACGAGAAGCTGTCCAGCGACCGCTGTTTAAGGATTCACCAGCAAGATTAATGACAGCATGGATAGGATCAGGGAGGGCGGTAGCGGAATTATCAAGTGCTTGCTCCCAGTTAATATAGAAAATTTGTCCGCTGTTTTCCCGATTTGTGCTTCTCGTTAAACAATAGATGGTATGCCCTTTTTGCGTTAAACTCTTTATAAGGGTATTACCGATTAAACCAGTTCCGCCTGCAATCAGGAAGTTCATTGTTTTCCTCCTCAAAATATTTTATTTTCATTATAATATTCACATAAGAACATTTCCCAGTTTAACGTCCTATCAATAACTATGTTACGGTAATGATGAAAGGAGAATGACTAATTTGATTATCAGTAAAATAACGAGACAAAAGAATTTAAGTGACCGCTACAATATCTTTTCCGAAATAGCAGGTAAAGATGAATATGCATTTAGTGTGGATGAATCGGTTCTTATTAAATATCAGCTGCGAAAAGGCCTGGAGCTTGATAAGCTTCTATTGAATGAAATACAGTACAGTGATGAAATTCGTAAAGGTTATCATACAGCAGTTAATTATTTGGCAAGAGTGAAAAGAACGGAAAAAGAGGTACGAGCATATCTGCGCACAAAAATAGAAGAAGAAACGGTTATTGGAGAGGTTATCCGGAAACTGTACGATATGAAGTTTTTAGATGATGAGGATTACGCTTTTTCCTATGTAAGAACACAGCGAAATACATCAGATAAAGGTCCTACAGTGATAAGAAGAGAATTAAGGGAAAAAGGCTTAGGCGATGACTTGATAAGCAGTGCTTTAGAGGAGCTACCTTTTGATGTACAGCTTGCCAATGCGGAAAAAATAGCTGCAAAGGCGTTAAGCAGCAACAAAAATAACTCCTTTAAAATGGCTAAACAGAAGATGGAGCAGACTTTGACAAGGAAGGGATACTCTTCTGCAGTTATAAAGGAAGTAAAGCTATCATTAGAAGGAAATGATGAAGAGGATGAACTCAGTGCATTACGTGTTCATGGACAAAAGGCAGAGCGAAAGTTTGCCGCTTATTCTGGCTATGAATTCAGACAAAAGATGAAGCAGTTTTTATACCGAAAGGGCTTTTCCATTGAACTGATTGAAAGGTATCTTGATGAGCTTGATATGGAGAACTGATTCTTTAGTACATTTTTTTTGCTCAAAGCCTAGACGTCATTTACAATAAAGCCATAGCAGCAGGGATTAAGGAGGAAGTATATGCAAACTAAAAGATACAGCATGATGTCCGAACACGAATTACGTATTGAAATTGCACAATTAAATGATAAGGCCAAAAAAGCAGAGCAGCTCGGTATGGTTAATGAGTTCGCTGTATTGGAACGGAAAATTCATATGGCAAAAGCATATTTACTCGATCCAAATCAATTTATTAATGGTGAAGTGTATGAAATAGAGGGAGATCCGGGTGTGAAATTCCATATTCATTATATGAACGGCATTTTTGCTTGGGGTATACGAGACAATGGTCAAAATACAGAAGAAGGAATTCCAATCTCTTTATTGAAAAAACAAGAGGCATAAGAACAGGCTGTTCTTATGCCAGATTTCATTACTGTTTTTTTTGTCTATGTGATGAAGCGTTCATTCTTTCCTGAGGATGTGTATTAATTGTGCCATCTGCTCTTTTAGATGCATACTCGGGTTTTGCTCTTGGCTCACCTTCAAATTTATTATCATTTATATTATCTACGCCTTTAACCATGGGGCAAATTCCTCCTTTGTATGTTCATGTATGACAGATATGCACTGCATTTCTTTGTCACACATTTTAGTATTTGTATCAGGTAAGCAAACTATTAGCGTTATTTAAATGAAAGAAGGTCATTACAATGTATGATTATCAAAAAAGGCTTGTGGACAGACTGCTGGAGATTAACGAAAGTATCAACGTTATTCAGGCACAGACGTGGATAGAGCTATTATGGGAAGATTTCGAAACAACGTATGCGAAAGCAGGTAGAGAATATAAAGGAGCGGAAATGACAGAGAAGGTTGTCAGCCAGTGGATTGAAAATTATGGACCAAAGCTTCATGAATTTGTTGCGGAAAATCCAAAATATAAAGATTTTCTTACTGAAAATAAACGAAGCTTCCATTAAAAAAAATCCAGCAAAAGCTGGATTTTTTTAGTTTGTCAATATATCTAATTTTTTCTGAAGCTTTTCTTCACTGAATATCCAGCCAGTATAGGAAGACATAATATTTAAGTCTTTATCAAGATGGACGACAGCGACAAATGGATAATGACCGTCACTGCGGTACCGTAAATCGATAAACCGAACCTGGTACTGATCCTCAAGCTCTGTTACTTCCCAGCGATATACGGGAGAGAAGGAAAGAAAAGCAGACAGGTTACTGTCCGTTTTGGCTGCTTCCAAAACTGGTGTTGCCGGGAGATCAATTCGCTTAAATTGATCATAAATTTCGATTTTGTAGTTATGTGCTCTACCAACATAGAAGTATTCATCTGTCATAACTGCAACACGCCAATGGCTGAACCTCATTGTCGGGGATAAAATAATCGTATTCGCATCTGGAATTATTTCCCTTACCTTATGCTTCACCCTTCTTTGAGCAATATAACGGAGTATATAATAAAAAACCAATACAATATACAGCACAAGGAAAGTATATCCTGGTGGTGCTCCGAATGCCCAAACGAACAGACCGACAACGTGCAAGCTGAAAATAATCGGGTCGAATGTATTGATGAAGCCAAGTGCTACCCATTTAGAGGAAAAGGGCCTTAATGCCTGTGTCCCATATGCGTTAAATATGTCGACAAAAACATGGAGGAATACGGCAATAAATGTCCACATCCATAAATGCAATAAGTTTGCATCAGGGAAAAACGGATATAAAACAGCAACAATCAATAGCGGCCATAAGACTACAGCTGGAATTGAGTGTGTGATGCCCCTGTGATTTCGGATATATACAGCGTTATTTCTTAGTTTTAAGACGGTGTCGACATCAGGAGCTTGAGAACCGGCTAATGTTGCAATCATCACACTTATAGTTGTTGCATGGCTTCCTGCAACTGCTGGATCAAGAGTAGCCAAGCCTCCTAGCGCTAATCCCATCACTACATGTGTCCCAGTATCCAAGAATAAAAAACCTCCTTGATTTGCATAAGCAATTATTGGTTAACTACCTAATAATTTCTATAAAAAATAGCTTTATTTTTTTTATGAGTAAAGATACACTTTGATATTAGACATTGATTGGAATCTAAGTAAAAAAATAATCTCTGTTTACTTTGTGAAAGAAAGACGATATCTATACCTTATCATTGAGATTGTTTTGATGAAAGCCCAAAGTGAAAGAGAAGAACACATTTTATGTTATTCCCCATTTCAAAAAATATTAACATGGTGGAGGGTAAAAGTGAAAGAAGAAGCACAAAACCAATTGGATATACAGCAATTTAGAGATGACTTACTTAATTGGTTCATAGCAGAACAGCGTGACCTGCCTTGGCGTAAGGACAAGGATCCATATAAAGTTTGGGTATCAGAAATTATGCTACAGCAAACAAAGGTAGATACAGTAATTCCATACTTTAACCGATTTGTTGACTTGTTTCCAACCATTGATGCATTGTCAGATGCTGAGGAGGAAAAGGTGTTGAAGGCGTGGGAGGGGCTTGGATATTATTCGCGTGCCCGGAATTTACATACAGCTGTAAAGGAAGTCCGGGAAAAATACGCTGGTGTAGTTCCGAATACTCCTGCAGAGATTGCAACATTACGTGGTGTTGGCCCATACACTGCTGGCGCCATCCTTAGTATTGCGTATGGCGTTCCAGAGCCGGCGGTAGATGGAAATGTAATGAGGGTGCTCTCAAGAATTCTGTCAATATGGGAAGACATCGCCAAGCCCAAAACACGAAAAACATTTGAGGATGCCGTCAGGATGTTAATCTCCCATGAAAATCCTTCTTACTTCAACCAAGCATTAATGGAGCTCGGCGCGCTGATTTGTACACCAACATCACCGTCTTGCCTTTTATGCCCAGTGAGAGAGCATTGTCAGGCATTCATGGACGGCACACAAGGCGAATTGCCTGTGAAGACAAAAAACAAAAAGCAAAAAACTGTACAGATAGCAGCAATCATCTTAGCAGATGAAGATGGAAGAACACTTATTCATAAAAGATCTGATAAAGGTCTGCTTGCCAACCTTTGGGAATTTCCGAACATAGAAATCGTCCAGACCATTACAAGTGAAGCAGAACAGCTGAAAGAGGAACTGCAAAGCTTGTACGGAGCGACGATTGAAGTAGAGGAAAGCATTACAAGGATTGAGCATGTATTCTCCCATCTAATTTGGCAGATAACTGTTTATAAGGGAAAACTCGTAAAGCTAGAAGAAGAAACCGATACATTAAGAAAAGTTAATGCCCATGAAATTGAACCGTATCCTTTCCCTGTTTCTCATCAAAAGATGCTTAAATTTATGCCCGAATCAGAATAAGAAAATGCCTGTTTCCCGTATATGGAAGCAGGCATTTTTAGTTAGTCGTAGCTGACCTCCGTGCCACTAGTCCAAGTTGCTTCATTTCGTTGTAAGCCGCCGCGATTTTCAATTTCCTCAATAATCTTATTATGGATGGAAACACCTTCTACATTTAAGTACTGGGCCATTTGCTGTAAGGAGTGATGAAAATAAGCAAGCTCGCTGTCTTTCCATTCACCTTTATCTATCATTGCTAGCTCTGTCATATCTCTGCCTACATACATATAAAGCACCTTCCTTTACTAAGTTGTCTATAAGTATTGTGTTGATGTTGATTGCGAACTATGCATAGAACAGGTAAAATGTGAAGCGAGTCAATGACGGAGGAGATGGAAAAAGAATGGGGAATAAAGTAGCGCTAGTTACTGGCAGTTCAAGAGGAATCGGCAAAGCAACTGCATTACGACTTGCAGAATCAGGTTATGATATTGTTATAAATTATGCCAGAAGTAAGAAGGCAGCAGAGGAAACAGCAGAGGAAATTAGGGCAATTGGCCGAAAAGCTCTTATTGTTAGAGCGAATGTTGGCGATGTGGACAAGATTAAAGCTATGTTTGTCGAGATTAAAAATGAATTTGGCAGACTGGATGTATTTATTAATAATGCAGCATCAGGCGTACTGAGACCAATTATGGAGCTTGAAGAATCACATTGGGACTGGACGATGAATATTAACAGCAAGGCACTGTTGTTTTGTGCACAAGAGGCTGCGAAGCTAATGGCAGACGGCGGAAAAATCGTCAGCATCAGCTCATTAGGCTCCATCAGATATTTGGAAAATTACACGACAGTTGGTGTGAGCAAGGCGGCAATGGAAGCTTTGACACGTTATTTGGCTGTAGAGCTGTCCCCAAAAAATATTGTCGTTAATGCTGTATCAGGCGGAGCAATCGATACAGAAGCACTTAAATCATTCCCAAACAGAGAAGAGCTGTTAAGTCACTCTGCTGAAAGAACGCCTGCAGGAAGAATTGTTGAAATCGAGGATATGGTTAACTCAGTCATGTTCCTAGTAAGCGATCAGGCAAGCATGATAAGAGGACAAACAATCATTGTCGATGGAGGCATTTCTTTATTAGTGTGATAAAGAAATGCAAAGGACCGAATGCAGGTCCTTTTTTTAATGCTTATGTGAATGGTCGTTACCGATAAACTCAAAAGAATAGATATGTGTTTTTGTCAGCTCGATCACTTCTTTAATGAATTCCTCCTGCGTCTCCTTAAAGCCATCTCTAATCCAATTCAAAATAAGTCCGTAAAATCCATATGCCGTATAACGCTTAAAATAATCCATGTTAACAGGAATATGATTAATTGTATCGAAATCAAATTGTTCTTTATATATTTTCAAAATAGTTTGCGGAAATCTTGTATGCAAACCAGGTAAAGTATCTTCATGCTTTATCAGTTCAAAAAAATGACGGTTTTTATATATGTAAGAAACGATATTAAAAGAATGCGTATTAAGCTTAGCTGTATAGAATTTATGGCCATGCATGTATGGAATACCAACTGCTTCCTCTAACCCTTTGAGCATGGAAACAAGCAGGTCCTCTGCCAATTCTATTTTATCCGGATAGTGAATATAAAAGGTGCTGCGGTTATAGGCAGCATGATCCACAATATTTTTAACGGTGACGGCATGATAGCCTTTGTCTTTAATTAATTCTATTAACGCTAGCTTTAAGTGCTCTCTTGTTCTATTTTGCCGAGCAGTTGCTGGGTGCTCCTGATCCATGAAAAAAAACCTCCCTGAAAATAGACATATTTATGGTAAGTGTCTAACTAATAGTCACATGATAATATCTTAATGATTGTTAATTGTGAACAAAAGAGTAAAATTTAATTTGTTATTTCATATTCACTAGTCTAGTACTTTTTACATGAATATGTAAGTTTATTTTTAACAAGGGGGATTTACAATGGGAAAATTACAAGATAAGGTTGCAGTCATAACAGGAGGAGCGTCTGGAATTGGTGCAGCAACAGCACGTTTATTCGTCTCAGAAGGTGCTAAGGTTGTTCTTGTAGACTTAAATGAAGAAAAAGGCAAGGCATTCGAATCAGAATTGAAAGCGCTTAATGCAGATGCCCTATTTGTGAAAGCAAATATTACAAGCGAAGAAGAGGTTGCTAATATCTTCACACAAACAATCGAAAAGTTTGGCAAAGTGGATATTGTCTTCAATAATGCAGGAATTGGCCGTGTTCATCCTACACATGAATTGGACTATGCTGAATGGCGTCAAACAGTAAATGTAGACTTGGATGGTGTATTCCTAGTAGCTCGTGAAGCTATTCGTGAAATGCTAAAAGCAGGCGGAGGCGCTATTGTTAACACTGCTTCTATGTATGGATGGGTTGGTTCACCTGGCTCTGCTGCTTATAATGCTGCAAAAGGCGGAGTGGTCAACTTAACTCGTTCCCTTGCATTGGAGTATGCAGAACAGAATATTCGTGTTAATGCATTATGCCCTGGATTTATTGATACACCAATCATTCCAGAAGAAAGCAAATTAGCACTAGCTGCAGCAACACCTGTAAAACGTCTCGGTAAAGCAGAAGAAATGGCAAAAGCAGTTCTGTTCCTTGCTTCTGATGATTCTTCTTATATGACTGGTAACAGCCTGACTGTAGATGGCGGTTATACTGCGCAATAACGGTTCACACACAAAAAAAGGGGGTAGCAATCATGAATAATCGTTTTGATGGCAAAGTTGTTTTAATCACAGGAGCTGGATCTGGATTAGGTCAGGCTTCCGCTCTGCAAATTGCGAAAGAAGGGGCGAAATTGGCGCTTGTCGATTTAAATGCTGCTTCATTAGAAGAAACAAAAGCAAAAGTGCTTGAAGTAGCACCAGATGCTGAAATACTGCTTATTACTGCAAATGTGGCAGACGAAAAGGCAGTTGAAAACTATGTGAATGAAACAGTTGCCAAATTCGGGAAAATTGACAGCTTCTTTAACAATGCTGGAATTGAAGGGAAGCAGGACTTAACAGAGGATTTCGGTTTAGATGAATTTCAAAAAGTTGTTAGTGTTAACTTGAATGGTGTCTTTTATGGCTTAAAGCATGTATTAAAGGTTATGAGAGAGCAAGGCTTCGGTTCAGTTGTTAACACTGCATCAGTTGGTGGTATCCGCGGTGTTGGTAACCAATCCGGTTATGCAGCAAGTAAGCACGGCGTTGTCGGCTTAACTCGCAACTCTGGTATCGAATACGGCCAATATGGAGTGAGCATTAAAGCAATAGCACCAGGTGCCATCATGACACCAATGGTTGAAGGGTCATTAAAACAAATCGATGCAGACAATTGGGAAGAGGTAGGCAAGCAATTTGTTGAGCCAAACCCGATGAAGCGTTTCGGAAAACCAGAAGAAGTCGGCTACCTAGTAGCATTCCTTCTTTCGGATCAAGCAAACTTCATCAATGCGACAGTCATTCCGATTGACGGTGGTCAGTCGTACAAATATTAAGAGTAAAGATATTTTTTATAGTTGAAAGCACGGGATATTCCGTGCTTTTTTTGTATGGATTTTATTGGAATTAAAAAAATATGGATAGAACTTCTGCATACGGGACAAATTAATATTCGTGGAGGTGATATTAATGGCTAAAAAAGCAGGTAGCACACAATCAGGAACTAACATCCAAGAAGTGAAACAACAAAACGCTTCAGCAACTTCTGGTCAATTTGGAACAGAATTCGCTAGCGAAACTGATGTACAAGAAGTAAAACAACGTAACGCTAAAGCAGAGCAAAACAAATCTAAAAACTCATAATTAGCTGATAACGAAGGCACTTTTCTTAGAGGAAAGTGTCTTCGTTCCTTTTCTCCAAGAATAATACTCCGATAAGCTCATCTTACAGTTCGACAAAACTTCTTGTCAGTCTACAGAAGTTGTCAAAGGAAATAGACTGGAGGAAGTGGAAATAATCAACAGAGCAAAAATAATCTAATTCCCCATAAAAAGGTTTTTTAAATTCAGTCTGTTATTAGGGAAGAGAGACTCTCATTTTAAATGTTGAGTGATTAACGAAATCTTCCAAAAAATATTAATTAGGATGTGTGTGTTCATGGACGTGTTCAATGGATTAGTAGGAGAACAGATGAAGATTATGGAAAAACTACTGTACTTGCAGAGTGAGCTAGAACGGTGTGAAGAAATTGAAGGTCAGCTGCAGCAATTGCAAAGTGAAACGGAATTGAAAGAAGTACAGCATGAAATCATGAACATGAAAAGCGAATTAAAAGAAATACAGCGGATTTTTGAGATACAGACAGAGAAAGTGATTAAGGTATATCAGGAAAATGAAATGAATTTAAGCTCTATTTAATAGGAATTTTTAAATATTTCTCATTCCTTTCGCAATTTCAATGGTTCTTTTGTTTTAAATTTTTCTATTAACCGTTATAATAATAGAAAAAAGAGGAATTGTTCTTTGTTGCCTTGATTGGGAAATAGAATATTTAAATGTAAGTAGGTTGCAAAGCGTCCGCAAAATGAAAGTAGGGGAGAATAATGGGCGTACCTATCGAGGGTGAACCAATACAAATCCATAGCTACAAGCATAATGGTCACATCCATCGAATCTGGGACGAAACAACGATACTTAAAGGGACGCAAAATTTAATAATAGGCGGTAATGATCGGACAATTGTTACAGAATCAGACGGCAGAACATGGGTCACCCGTGAACCGGCAATATGCTACTTTCATTCCCAATACTGGTTTAATGTAATAGGAATGATAAGGGAAGACGGAATCCATTATTATTGTAACCTTAGTTCGCCATTTATTTATGATGGAGAAGCAGTAAAATATATTGATTATGATTTGGATATAAAGATTTTCCCTGATATGACATTCAATCTTCTTGATGAGGATGAATATGAACGTCATCGTGCAGAAATGAATTATCCTGAAGCGATCGACCGTATTTTGAAATCGCATGTTAATCAATTGATCCAGTGGATACGCCAAAGAAAGGGTCCCTTTGCACCAGATTTTATTGATTTATGGTATGAAAGGTATTTAACGTACAGAAGTTAATATGGTAGGAAGAATAGCTTGTTGAAAGTTCAGCAAGCTTTTTCTTTTGTTTTCATTTATGCAAGTGGTAAAATAACTTCTTGTTTGAGGTTAAGTTCTAATTTCATTTATTACATAAAATTTTAGAAAGGAAAGAGGAGAGAGTGTGGACAGTATAAAAAGATATTTGCATTTTGTAAAACCATATCGAATGCAAATTATAGGGACAATCATCATTGGAATCGTTAAATTCGCTATTCCCTTGCTTATTCCGCTTTTACTGAAATTTGTAGTTGATGACATCATCAATGCAACAGATTTGGACAAGCAGGAAAGAATAACAAGTCTTTTAAAGATGATGGGGATAATGCTGGTCATTTTTGTCATCGTCAGACCGCCTGTTGAATACTACCGTCAATATTTTGCACAGTGGACATCGAATAAGATTCTTTATGATATTCGCGATCAGCTGTTTGCTCACCTGCAAAAGCTTAGCTTGAAGTACTACTCCAATACAAGGGCTGGTGAAGTTATTTCACGGGTCATTAATGATGTGGAGCAAACAAAGAACTTTATACTGACAGGTCTGATGAATTTATGGCTTGATGGTGTCACGATATTAATAACAATCGGGATCATGCTGACAATGAATGTAAAGCTGACGATTATCTCGATCATCCTTTTACCGTTTTACGCCTTGTCAATCAAGCATTTCTTCGGAAACTTAAGAACGCTGACAAGAGAGAGGTCTCAGGCTTTAGCAGGAGTACAGAGTTTCCTACACGAAAGAGTACAAGGAATTTCGGTTATTAAAAGCTTTGCAACAGAAGACCATGAACAAAAGCACTTTAAGAAGTATAATAATGCATTCTTGGAAAAGGCGACAGATCATACACGCTGGAATGCTAAAGCTTTTGCCGTAGTTAATACGATTACAGACATCTCACCGATTATTGTGATTGCATACTCTGGATATCAAGTATTAACAGATCAGCTGTCATTAGGTGCAATGGTAGCATTCTTTGCCTATATTGAAAGGCTGTATAATCCGTTGCGAAGAATGGTGAATTCATCAACGACGCTGACGCAGTCAATTGCTTCAATGGACCGTGTTTTTGAGCTGATTGATGAGAAATACGATATTCAGGATAAGCCGAATGCAATTCCTTGTAACGAAGTGCAAGGGGAGATTGAATTTAAGGAAGTTGATTTCGCCTATGATGAAAATGATTCCCTTGTGCTCAATAATATCTCTTTGAAAATTAAGCAAGGAGAAACAGTTGCTTTTGTTGGTATGAGTGGAGGCGGAAAATCATCACTCATTAGCTTAATACCTCGTTTCTATGATGTTACTGGTGGTACCATCATGCTCGATGGAAAGGATATTCGCGATTTTCAAGTACGAACATTGAGAGATAAAATCGGAATGGTTCTCCAAGAAAATATTTTATTCAGTGAGTCGATAAAAGAGAACATTATGATAGGTAATCCGGATGCAACAATAGAAGAAGTGATGGAGGCGGCAAAGGCTGCAAACGCCCATGAATTTATCATGCAGCTTCCAGATGGTTATGATACGAAGGTAGGGGAAAGAGGCGTGAAGCTGAGCGGCGGCCAAAAGCAGCGTGTCGCAATTGCTCGTGTATTCCTGAAGAATCCTCCGATCTTAATTTTGGATGAAGCAACTTCAGCGCTTGATTTAGAAAGCGAGCAGTCAATACAAGAGGCAATTGAAAAACTGGCAAAAGAAAGAACGACATTGATTGTCGCTCACAGGCTTTCAACAATTACACATGCAGACCGAATTGTGTTAATCAATAATGGCGAAATCGCGGAAGATGGCAGCCATGAACAGTTGATGAAGCTAAAAGGCCATTATTTCAATCTGTTTCAAATTCAACAGCTAGGAGTATAGAGAATAAGAAAGGATGACCTCTTTTTTAGGTCATCCTTCTTATTTATTCTTCTATTTTCAATTCAGGCTCATGATTATGATGAACTTGAATTGTAGTGATCAGCGTATCTAAATGCTCCACATTCTCATCATACTCAATGATGGCAGAAATGATTTGCATCGCATGATACTGTACAATCTCCTCGTTTTGCTCACATACCCGCTCATTTACCGTTTCCCGGTAATGGTTAATAAGCTGATAGAACAATTCTTTTCTATCTAGGGTGATATTACCCTCTTCAAAGGTGACATTTGGCTTTACCTTTCCAATGAACTTCAGCATAACATGCTCATGATGATGGATCAGACAATCGAGCTGCTGCTGAATGATATTTTGAAAATTCTCTGGCAGTGTTTTAAGCTCATTTTCAAAACGGTGCAGCTTTTTCAAAGTATGAAAGGACCTTTTAAGTGTGTTTATCATCTGCCTGTAGATGACAAGCTTTCTTGCTTTAAAAGGGGTATTCCTCTTAAAATAGTTTCTTTCTTCTTTATACATTAAATAAAGCTGGTCTATTTTAATTATCCGGTCGGAAATCTTGTCGATGTCATTTTTCAATAGACTATGTTCGGATGCATGCCTTATATTGAGGCGAATCCACTTTGTAACTTCTTCACTAATATCAGAAATGCTGTTGTACAGCTTGTTTTCATATTTAGGAGGCAAAAACACGAGATTAACGATAAATGCTGAAATAATCCCAAGCATAATAGTAGAAAATCGTATTATCGCAAAGATGATGAAGTCATCTGTTGTTGTTTCCATAATAGCGATCAACGTCACTGTCGACAAAATGATCGTCTTTTCCAGTTTAAGCTTTAAGTTAATTGTAATGACGATAACGGCTGCTAGACCGATAATAAAGATGTTGTTGCCAAAGCTAAGTACAAAGACAACTGCGATGATCGCGCCGATTATATTACCTTGAATTTGTTCTATTATAGATAAGTAAGATCGATAGATAGTAGGCTGTATCGCAAAAATCGCTGAAATTCCCGCGAATACAGGAGTTGGTACTTGCAGTGTTTGTGCAAGCAGCAATGCTAAAACGATGGCGATTCCTGTTTTAAGAATGCGCGCTCCAAGTGTCATATTGAAATAATCCTCTCTCATACATTTTCTGTTGCGTAGTATACCTTTACTTTAAACAATTTAGAGAAAAACTAAACAATAATGTACTATACAGTGATTGCTTGTTAACATCAATAGTCATTTGTATGATTATATGAATTTTTCATGAAAAGTAAGTGAAAGTAGTGCTGATGCGGGTGTTTGGTGTTGTTAGTTATTCTTAATAGATATTAAATGGAGAGAATATTAGGATAATTGCTTTAATGTATAGAAACAGAGAGCCGCATGCTCTCTGTTCATAAATTTTCGCAGCAGGGATTTCTTGTGATGAAGTGTAACGCCTGTTGGCTATCTTAAGTAGAGGTCTCCCTGCTGAGTAGATCAATATTGCTTTTACCGACAGCGGTTGATTCTTATAGTTCTTTTGCTAATGCTTCGAAAGCATTGTGGACTGCATGTATTGTTGCTTCGATATCTTCCTCTGTATGGGCGATTGTAATGAACCATGCTTCGTATTTGGAAGGTGCAAGCATAATGCCTTGTTCAACCATTAACTTAAAGAATTTACCGAAAAGCTCGCCGTCTGTATTTTCGGCTTGTTCATAATTCATTACTTTTTCGTTTGTGAAATAAACAGTCAAAGCGCCTTTTAACCGATTAATTGTAATAGGCATATTATGTGTAGCGGCAGCTTCGGCAATACCCTTTTCAAGCAATGCTCCAAGTCTGTCTAAATGCTCGTATACGCCTTTTTGCTTTAGTACTTCAAGACAAGCAATCCCTGAAAGAACAGATGCTGGATTTCCAGCATGTGTGCCAGCCTGGTATGCTGGTCCTACTGGTGCCACTTTGTCCATGATTTCCTTTTTACCGCCATAAGCTCCGATTGGTAAGCCTCCGCCGATAATTTTTCCTAATGCTGTTAAATCTGGCTGAACTCCTAATAAGTCCTGTGCGCCGCCATATGTAAAGCGGAATGCTGTAATTACCTCATCATAGATGACAAGTGCACCAGCGTTATGCGTATATTCATTGATTAATTCAAGGAACCCTTTAATCGGCTCGACAATTCCAAAGTTACCAACGATTGGCTCTACAAGAACTGCCGCAATTTCTGCACCCCATTTTTCAATAGCATCCTTGAATGCATCAGGATCGTTGAATGGAACAGTGATAACATCAGCTGCGATTACTGCTGGTACACCAGCTGAATCCGGAGTTCCCAGTGTAGATGGACCAGAACCTGCCGCAACAAGAACCGGGTCAGAGTGACCGTGGTAGCAACCTGCAAATTTAATTACTTTGTTTCTGCCGGTATATGCTCTTGCGACCCTGATTGTAGTCATGACTGCCTCTGTACCAGAGTTCATGAATCTGACCTTCTCCATGGAAGGGATAGCCTCTTGAAGCATTTTTGCAAATGTAACTTCATGCGGTGTTGGCGTTCCGTATAAAACCCCTGATTCTGCCGCTTTAGTGATTGCTTTTGTAATATGGGGATGAGCGTGTCCAGTAATGATTGGACCATACGCTGCCAAATAATCAATATATTGGTTTCCGTCCACATCAAAGAAGTAAGCACCTTGACCCCTTTCCATTGCTACAGGTGCACCGCCACCAACTGCTTTATACGAACGAGAAGGGCTGTTGACTCCGCCTACGATTACTTTAAGGGCTTCCTCATGTAATCTCTCAGAATTATTATGCTGCATGATATTCCTCCTAAAACTTATCATCATTAAAAGATGTTCTTTATAATTTTAGCACTTTTTTTCAGAAGATAAACGATAAAGGTATTGCCTTAGCTTGCGTAGGGATTTAGAAAAGGTCTTTAAACAGGCAGACAAGCATACATTTTAAATATATTGAACTTGGCGGGAGAAATGGATAGGGGGAGGAACGTGTTTTTTTATTTTTTGTTAGCGATGATTATCTTTTTTATTATGATGAGCTTGCGAACGCTGTTTGTTCCTTATCGCCTGAAAGAAAAATGGGTCTCATTTGAAAACTTTTTGTATCTTTTCTTTGTTTATATCACCATAATGATAGGCTTTGGCCTAATTTACACGCTTCTTCAGTTAAATGGCGTGCAGGTCTATAACGAAAGCCAGCAAATATATGCTTCTTCACTACATTTTTTAGACGAGCTGCAAACAGGTATATACTTTAGTGGGATTACGCTGTTTTCAGTAGGGTTTGGTGATTTGACGCCAATTGGTCTCGGCAGATTGATAGTAGTAATTGAAGCGCTTATCGGGTATACCATCCCAGCGGCATTTGTTGCAAGAGCTGTGTTAGATATGGAAAGTTAATTTGTTAGAGTATGTTAGTTGAAATTATTTCCTTCATTAGCTAGTCTAATAATAATACCAGCATTGGAGGATAAGAGAATGAGTGTAAATATAGGAGAACAAGCACCTGATTTCGAATTAGAAGCAAACAGCGGCAAGGTAATTAAACTGTCTGATTATAGAGGGAAAAATATTGTTTTATACTTTTATCCAAAAGATATGACACCTGGCTGTACAACTGAAGCATGTGATTTTAGGGACAGTCATTCGAGATTCGAGGAACTAGAAGCCGTTGTCCTTGGTGTAAGCCCAGACCCTGTAGATAAACACAAGAAGTTTATTGCAAAGCATGAGCTGCCATTCCTTCTGCTTGCAGATGAAGATCATAAAGTGGCAGAGAGTTATGATGTATGGAAGCTGAAGAAAAACTTTGGAAAGGAATATATGGGGATAGAACGTTCCACTTTTCTTATTGACAAGGAGGGGAGGCTTGTTCGTGAGTGGAGAAAGGTTAAAGTTGCCGGCCATGTCGAGGAAATTGCAGAAGAGCTGAAAAAGCTTTAAGGCTTTTCCCTGCCTAATTTTATTGCCTTGAGGCTTTTGTCCATTCCAATATACAAGTTATGAATACATTATATTAGGGCATACCTCCTCAGATATATGTTGCAGACCACAATCGGTGGTCTGCCTTTTTTATCCAGATTTGATTTAGGGAAGCATTAAATAGGTGTATTAGCATATAATAAATAGTATTGAAAGATAATCATTCTAGTTTAGATGTATGATAACTGATAATATCGGTGTTTTTAACGGCTATTCCGCCATTCTTATTGACAAATACATGATATTGTTAGTACACTAATTATAAACATTATAAAATAAGAATATCTTTTAGAAATGGGGTGCATGTCTGTGGAACATAATGAGTTACAGGAAGCTCTTGATAAATTAAAAGAAACAGGAGTGCGCATTACCCCGCAGCGTCATGCGATACTTGAATACTTAATAAGCTCAATGTCACATCCGACTGCCGATGAAATTTACAAAGCACTGGAAGGCAAATTTCCAAATATGAGTGTGGCCACTGTTTATAATAATTTAAGAGTTTTTAAAGAAGTGAGTCTTGTAAAGGAATTGACGTATGGTGATTCCTCAAGCCGATTTGATTTTATAACTTCCCATCATTACCATATCATATGTAAGGAATGCGGGAAGATAGTGGATTTCCATTATCCTGGACTAGACGAGGTAGAACAGTTCGCAAGCCATGTTTCAGGTTTTAAAATCAGTCATCACCGCTTAGAAATTTATGGAACATGTCCTGACTGTGCAAAAAATGAAGCGCACTAAGCAAGTATAAAGAGGATTGTCTCTTTTAAAATTACGAGCCAGGTTCTGGAGGTGATTTTAAATTGGATGACTCCTCTTTTTGTCTTTTATTTGTGTTAAAGAGTAAATAGATCATACCGAAGGGTTCAGCTATGTAAAAAAAGGACATGCAGGAATTCGAAACAAAGTGTCGAAAGTATTAAAAACGAATTTTTTATGATGGAGGAATAATGATGGAAGACATTCTTCGTCCGATTTATCAAGAGAGAGCAAGCCAAGCGAATACACTTGGAGTTCTTATGATAGAAAAAAGACAAAAAGAAATGACGGTAACAGATACATTTGACTCGGTGATGCTTATCATCGTGAAAGAGGCAGACAAGCCTGTTTTTATTAAACATTACACGTATACAGACAAAAAAGCTGCACTTCATATTATTACAGAAACACAATTAAAAAAATGGATTTTGCTTGGGACAAATAAAAAAATATTTGAATGGCTTTATAATGGGAGAGTTATATTTGATCGAAATGAATATGTATCCCAGTTGAAAAGCGAGTTGAAGGATTTCCCTGTCATCCAAAGGAAACGTAAGATGGGAGTGGAGTTTGCTAAGTTAATTAGAAGATATATGGATGGTAAAGCATTTTTTGAGAACAAACATTATCTTGATGCATATAATGATGTCGTTCACTCCTTACATCATCTTGCGCGACTTGCTGTTATTGAAAATGGGTTTCATCCAGAGGTTACAGTTTGGAGCCAAGTTAAGCAAATTGAACCAGAGATATACAAATTGTATGTCGAATTGATTAATAGTGAGGAGCCTTTGGAAAAAAGACTTGAGTTGCTGTTTTTGGCAAGTGAATTCCTTATCCACTCTAAAACGAAAATGAGCATTCAGCATATTTCAGATATATTAGCGGAACAAGATTATTGGTCTTTTAATGACCTTATAGAGAATGAAGAATTGTTTCTTGTATATTCCGTTGATTTGGGCAGGCTGATTGAATATTTAATTGAGAAACACTTTATTGAGGTGGTCGAGGTAGAAACTAAAAGTCCTAAGGTATATCACCGTTATTATAAGGTTTCAAAAAAAGATTAAAGTTTTTTTAGAAAAAGTGTTGACGCTAACTAAATTACTTGGTATATTTATATCCGTCGCTGAAACAACACGAAATGTTGCTGAAACGACGGAAAAGTTTTTTTAAAAAACAATTGACATAAAAAACGTCAGATGTTATATTAATAAAGTCGCTTCTGGAAGAAGAAGGAAGCGTTAGAAAAAATTGCTCTTTGAAAACTGAACAAACAAACGTCAACAATAATCGTTTTTATAACTTTTGTTATAGAAACAAAACAAGTAACAAAAGCTAGAGTTTAGCAATGAGCTAATCTTACTCTTTATCGGAGAGTTTGATCCTGGCTCAGGACGAACGCTGGCGGCGTGCCTAATACATGCAAGTCGAGCGGACTTAAAAAGCTTGCTTTTTAAGTTAGCGGCGGACGGGTGAGTAACACGTGGGCAACCTGCCTGTAAGACTGGGATAACTTCGGGAAACCGGAGCTAATACCGGATAATCCTTTTCTACTCATGTAGAAAAGCTGAAAGACGGTTTACGCTGTCACTTACAGATGGGCCCGCGGCGCATTAGCTAGTTGGTGAGGTAACGGCTCACCAAGGCGACGATGCGTAGCCGACCTGAGAGGGTGATCGGCCACACTGGGACTGAGACACGGCCCAGACTCCTACGGGAGGCAGCAGTAGGGAATCTTCCGCAATGGACGAAAGTCTGACGGAGCAACGCCGCGTGAGTGATGAAGGTTTTCGGATCGTAAAACTCTGTTGTTAGGGAAGAACAAGTACGAGAGTAACTGCTCGTACCTTGACGGTACCTAACCAGAAAGCCACGGCTAACTACGTGCCAGCAGCCGCGGTAATACGTAGGTGGCAAGCGTTGTCCGGAATTATTGGGCGTAAAGCGCGCGCAGGCGGTCCTTTAAGTCTGATGTGAAAGCCCACGGCTCAACCGTGGAGGGTCATTGGAAACTGGGGGACTTGAGTGCAGAAGAGAAGAGTGGAATTCCACGTGTAGCGGTGAAATGCGTAGAGATGTGGAGGAACACCAGTGGCGAAGGCGACTCTTTGGTCTGTAACTGACGCTGAGGCGCGAAAGCGTGGGGAGCAAACAGGATTAGATACCCTGGTAGTCCACGCCGTAAACGATGAGTGCTAAGTGTTAGAGGGTTTCCGCCCTTTAGTGCTGCAGCAAACGCATTAAGCACTCCGCCTGGGGAGTACGGCCGCAAGGCTGAAACTCAAAGGAATTGACGGGGGCCCGCACAAGCGGTGGAGCATGTGGTTTAATTCGAAGCAACGCGAAGAACCTTACCAGGTCTTGACATCTCCTGACAATCCTAGAGATAGGACGTTCCCCTTCGGGGGACAGGATGACAGGTGGTGCATGGTTGTCGTCAGCTCGTGTCGTGAGATGTTGGGTTAAGTCCCGCAACGAGCGCAACCCTTGATCTTAGTTGCCAGCATTTAGTTGGGCACTCTAAGGTGACTGCCGGTGACAAACCGGAGGAAGGTGGGGATGACGTCAAATCATCATGCCCCTTATGACCTGGGCTACACACGTGCTACAATGGATGGTACAAAGGGCAGCAAAACCGCGAGGTCGAGCCAATCCCATAAAACCATTCTCAGTTCGGATTGTAGGCTGCAACTCGCCTACATGAAGCTGGAATCGCTAGTAATCGCGGATCAGCATGCCGCGGTGAATACGTTCCCGGGCCTTGTACACACCGCCCGTCACACCACGAGAGTTTGTAACACCCGAAGTCGGTGGGGTAACCCTTCTGGGAGCCAGCCGCCTAAGGTGGGATAGATGATTGGGGTGAAGTCGTAACAAGGTAGCCGTATCGGAAGGTGCGGCTGGATCACCTCCTTTCTAAGGAAAAATGGATTTATTCCATTCATAGATTGTTGACAGTTTGTTGTTCAGTTTTGAGGGAGCAATTCCTCAAAACACAAGGGTATTGATAAGTAATTTAATCAATAGCCGATTTGTTCCTTGAAAACTAGATTATGTATAGTAAGAACCAAGATAAAACCGAGTAATCGCCATCTTAGATTCTCTAATAATTAGAGAAATTGAGGGTAAAGAGAAACGAGCAGGTCGAGGAAGCGACGGAGTGAGCACCGGAGCGTACGAGAGTACGTGAGGAGCACAGCGAAGAAGCTGACAAAGAAATGCGAAGTTTATCTTTAGCCGAAAACAAGTTAAGTTAGAAAGGGCGCACGGTGGATGCCTTGGCACTAGGAGCCGATGAAGGACGGGACTAACACCGATATGCTTCGGGGAGCTGTAAGTAAGCTTTGATCCGGAGATTTCCGAATGGGGAAACCCACTATCCGTAATGGGATAGTATCGTTACTTGAATACATAGAGTAACTGAAGGCAGACCCGGGGAACTGAAACATCTAAGTACCCGGAGGAAGAGAAAGCAAACGCGATTCCCTTAGTAGCGGCGAGCGAAACGGGATTAGCCCAAACCAAGAGGCTTGCCTCTTGGGGTTGTAGGACACTCTACATGGAGTTACAAAGGAACGGGGTAGATGAATAGGTCTGGAAAGGCCAGTCACAGAAGGTAAAAACCCTGTAGTCGAAACTTCGTTCCCTCCTGAGTGGATCCTGAGTACGGCGGGACACGAGAAATCCCGTCGGAAGCAGGGAGGACCATCTCCCAAGGCTAAATACTCCCTAGTGACCGATAGTGAACCAGTACCGTGAGGGAAAGGTGAAAAGCACCCCGGAAGGGGAGTGAAATAGATCCTGAAACCGTGTGCCTACAAGTAGTTAGAGCCCATTAATGGGTGATAGCGTGCCTTTTGTAGAATGAACCGGCGAGTTACGATTACATGCAAGGTTAAGTTGAAGAGACGGAGCCGCAGCGAAAGCGAGTCTGAATAGGGCGATAGAGTATGTGGTCGTAGACCCGAAACCAGGTGATCTACCCATGTCCAGGGTGAAGTCCAGGTAACACTGGATGGAGGCCCGAACCCACGCACGTTGAAAAGTGCGGGGATGAGGTGTGGGTAGCGGAGAAATTCCAATCGAACTTGGAGATAGCTGGTTCTCTCCGAAATAGCTTTAGGGCTAGCCTCAAGGTAAGAGTATTGGAGGTAGAGCACTGTTTGGACTAGGGGCCCCCATCGGGTTACCGAATTCAGACAAACTCCGAATGCCAAATACTTATCCTTGGGAGTCAGACTGCGAGTGATAAGATCCGTAGTCAAGAGGGAAACAGCCCAGACCACCAGCTAAGGTCCCAAAGTATACGTTAAGTGGAAAAGGATGTGGAGTTGCTTAGACAACCAGGATGTTGGCTTAGAAGCAGCCACCATTTAAAGAGTGCGTAATAGCTCACTGGTCGAGTGACTCTGCGCCGAAAATGTACCGGGGCTAAACGTATCACCGAAGCTGTGGATTGACATCTATGATGTCAGTGGTAGGAGAGCGTTCTAAGGGCGTTGAAGCTAGACCGTAAGGACTGGTGGAGCGCTTAGAAGTGAGAATGCCGGTATGAGTAGCGAAAGATGAGTGAGAATCTCATCCACCGAATGCCTAAGGTTTCCTGAGGAAGGCTCGTCCACTCAGGGTTAGTCGGGACCTAAGCCGAGGCTGAAGAGCGTAGGCGATGGACAACAGGTTGATATTCCTGTACCACCTTATGAATCGTTTGAGCGATGGGGGGACGCAGGAGGATAGGGTAAGCGTGCTGTTGGATTAGCACGTCCAAGCAGTTAGGCTGGTAATGAGGCAAATCCCATTACCGTGAAGGCGGAGCTGTGACGGCGAGGGAAATATAGTACCGAAGTTCCTGATTCCACACTGCCAAGAAAAGCCTCTAGCGAGATTCAAGGTGCCCGTACCGCAAACCGACACAGGTAGGCGAGGAGAGAATCCTAAGGTGAGCGAGAGAACTCTCGTTAAGGAACTCGGCAAAATGACCCCGTAACTTCGGGAGAAGGGGTGCTCTTTTGGGTGCAAGCCCGAGAGAGCCGCAGTGAATAGGCCCAGGCGACTGTTTAGCAAAAACACAGGTCTCTGCGAAGCCGTAAGGCGAAGTATAGGGGCTGACACCTGCCCGGTGCTGGAAGGTTAAGAGGAGGGGTTAGCGTTCGCGCGAAGCTCTGAATTGAAGCCCCAGTAAA
Source organism: Niallia taxi (assembly GCF_032818155.1). NCBI lineage: Bacteria > Bacillati > Bacillota > Bacilli > Caryophanales > Bacillaceae > Niallia > Niallia taxi. The sequence continues at coordinate 3,684,173 of NZ_CP102589.1, read as the reverse complement.
CGGCGGCCGTAACTATAACGGTCCTAAGGTAGCGAAATTCCTTGTCGGGTAAGTTCCGACCCGCACGAAAGGTGTAACGATCTGGGCACTGTCTCAACGAGAGACTCGGTGAAATTATAGTACCTGTGAAGATGCAGGTTACCCGCGACAGGACGGAAAGACCCCGTGGAGCTTTACTGTAGCCTGATATTGAATTTTGGTACAGCTTGTACAGGATAGGTAGGAGCCTTGGAAGCCGGAGCGCCAGCTTCGGTGGAGGCATTGGTGGGATACTACCCTGGCTGTATTGACATTCTAACCCGCACCCCTTATCGGGGTGGGAGACAGTGTCAGGTGGGCAGTTTGACTGGGGCGGTCGCCTCCTAAAAAGTAACGGAGGCGCCCAAAGGTTCCCTCAGAATGGTTGGAAATCATTCGTAGAGTGTAAAGGCACAAGGGAGCTTGACTGCGAGACCTACAAGTCGAGCAGGGACGAAAGTCGGGCTTAGTGATCCGGTGGTTCCGCATGGAAGGGCCATCGCTCAACGGATAAAAGCTACCCCGGGGATAACAGGCTTATCTCCCCCAAGAGTCCACATCGACGGGGAGGTTTGGCACCTCGATGTCGGCTCATCGCATCCTGGGGCTGTAGTCGGTCCCAAGGGTTGGGCTGTTCGCCCATTAAAGCGGTACGCGAGCTGGGTTCAGAACGTCGTGAGACAGTTCGGTCCCTATCCGTCGTGGGCGTAGGAAATTTGAGAGGAGCTGTCCTTAGTACGAGAGGACCGGGATGGACGCACCGCTGGTGTACCAGTTGTCTTGCCAAAGGCATAGCTGGGTAGCTATGTGCGGAAGGGATAAGTGCTGAAAGCATCTAAGCATGAAGCCCCCCTCGAGATGAGATTTCCCATAGCGTAAGCTAGTAAGATCCCTGAAAGATGATCAGGTTGATAGGTTTGAGGTGGAAGCGTGGTGACACGTGGAGCTGACAAATACTAATAGATCGAGGACTTAACTAAAACGAAAAGCGGAAAAAGCCCGCTTAAATCGATAGGCTTTTGAAGCTGGACATGAAAGATTACTCAAACTTTTTTCTTACAACATAATCTAGTTTTCAGGGAATAAAATTCTTTGAAAAAAACTTTTAAAAAAGTGTTGCAAAACACTCGGAGATGAGATATAATAATTCTTGTCTTGAAAAAAGTCTGGTGGCGATAGCGAGAAGGTCACACCCGTTCCCATACCGAACACGGAAGTTAAGCTTCTCAGCGCCGATGGTAGTTGGAGGTTCTCCTCCTGTGAGAGTAGGACGTCGCCAGGCATACCATTATTCCGCAGTAGCTCAGTGGTAGAGCACTCGGCTGTTAACCGAGCGGTCGTAGGTTCGAATCCTACCTGCGGAGCCATTATATGGAGAGCTGTCCGAGTGGCCGAAGGAGCACGATTGGAAATCGTGTAGGCGGGTAACCCTGTCTCAAGGGTTCAAATCCCTTGCTCTCCGCCATTTTCACTCAGTATCTCATTATTAATGGCCCATTGGTCAAGCGGTTAAGACACCGCCCTTTCACGGCGGTAACACGGGTTCGAATCCCGTATGGGTCACCAATTATCACATACCAAATATGGAGGATTAGCTCAGCTGGGAGAGCATCTGCCTTACAAGCAGAGGGTCGGCGGTTCGATCCCGTCATCCTCCACCATAAAATCATCGCGGGGTGGAGCAGTCTGGTAGCTCGTCGGGCTCATAACCCGAAGGTCGCAGGTTCAAATCCTGTCCCCGCAATCACGGTCCGGTAGTTCAGCTGGTTAGAATGCCTGCCTGTCACGCAGGAGGTCGCGGGTTCGAGTCCCGTCCGGACCGCCATTATAATTTAAAAGTATTAAGGCTCAGTAGCTCAGTCGGTAGAGCAAAGGACTGAAAATCCTTGTGTCGGCGGTTCGATTCCGTCCTGAGCCACCATTTATGTCGGAGGGGTAGCGAAGTGGCTAAACGCGGCGGACTGTAAATCCGCTCCTTAGGGTTCGGCGGTTCGAATCCGTCCCCCTCCACCATTCATTACAGGGGTATAGTTTAAAGGTAGAACAGAGGTCTCCAAAACCTCCGGTGTGGGTTCAATTCCTACTACCCCTGCCAAATAAATTTTATGGCGGATATGGCGAAGTGGTTAACGCATCGGATTGTGGCTCCGACACTCGTGGGTTCGATTCCCATTATTCGCCCCATATATATTTATAATAAATTATGATAATACTGAATATAATGATATTGGGCTATAGCCAAGCGGTAAGGCAACGGACTTTGACTCCGTCACTCGTTGGTTCGAATCCAGCTAGCCCAGCCATTAAGCGGAAGTAGTTCAGTGGTAGAACATCACCTTGCCAAGGTGGGGGTCGCGGGTTCGAACCCCGTCTTCCGCTCCAATATTGTCAAGGCGGCATAGCCAAGTGGTAAGGCCAAGGTCTGCAAAACCTTTATCACCGGTTCAAATCCGGTTGCCGCCTCCAAAAAAATTATTACGCCGGTGTGGCGGAATTGGCAGACGCGCACGACTCAAAATCGTGTTCCTCTGGAGTGCCGGTTCGACCCCGGCCACCGGTATCATGTATAAATTTAAGGCTCCCTACATTGTAGGGAGCCTTTTTTATGTATTAGCATTTTGGCTTCATTTGCTTTTTGGATTGAAACAAACAAATCATCTAACTTAATTGGACTTCTTATTAGAAAATGGTGGATTTTTTTTCTTCATAACCTTGAGGCCATTCCTAATTATATCCTCCTTGTAAAATTAAATAGAAGAGAAACAACACGTAGTGTCTGTGAATTTATTTGACAATAAGATAGACTGAAATGTAAGGGGATACAAAATCTGAGTGGAGGATTATATTTAATCTATATTAAGTGCTGCTGTTATATCAATGTTTTTCAATGCTATTAATGCTTATACTACATACAACAAGCGTAAAATATCTCCTGGAATGAATAATAGTTTAGGAGGAAAGAGAATTGAAGAAAATAAAGTCTATACTTTTTGGGTTACTACCGATGTTCATTTTAACTGGATGTGGAAGCATAGGGAACGAATCACAGATTGAAGAGCAAGAAAAAAAGAAAAAGAATCATACTGAATCAGTTTCTCAAAAAGATAGTTCAAATAGTTCTGTAGAAGAAAAAAATCTTGAAGACAATAATAAAGAAATTTCGGCAGATAATGCTACTATTATAGAAACTCAAGCATCATTCGTTGTTAAGTACGAGAATGCTAGACAGTTAGTGGATGATTCAGAAATAGCAGTAGAGGGAGTAGTGGTATCTACTGAGAAATATGTGTACATAGAAAAAGAAACCGCACAAGGCTATCCTTACACAAAACTAACCTTTAAAATTAATCAAGTGTTAAATGGTGATCCAAGCTTAGAAGGCAGTGAAATATTAATACTGGAGGAGGGAGGATATATTACTGCAGAACAAGATGGAATGGATGAGCAATTTCCTGATTTGACTGAAGAAGAATTGAAGGAAACTTATCTCATTACACTGAATGGACATAAACCGTCATCAAAAGGTGATGAAATGGTTGCCTTTTTAAATGGATACGGCAAATCTGAAACTGATTTTAAAACAGATTTTGATTATTATTCTTTTATTGGGGCATATCAAGCGAAATTTGATTATGACAAGAAAAGCAGTAAATACATGAGACCGGCTGAGAATTTTGATGTAATGCTAAAGCATGCTAGAACAAAAGCTGATAAGACTTTCGTTGAAGAAGAAGTAGAGGTCGAGGAATGTATTAACGAAGAAGTAACTAAATTAGTGAACGAAGCTAGATAAAATTCAACAAATGGATGGAAAGCTATTATAGGATATGGAATGTATTTTATTCCTTTAAACCAGCTCCAAGGATAATAGGAACTGGTTTTTTGTGCACTCAATAAGTAATATAAATATATACATACATTCATAGAAAGAGTGGAAATAATGACTCAGGAAAAAAAAGGCATAAAAGCAAAAGTTGCTGCGGACAGAATTGGTGAATTAGGAGAATATAAGATAAATATCCAGTTAGACCAGCTGCCTAAAAATTATTTGTATCTCAGCGATTTGCTTATTAAAAACAGCAAAGCTAAATCTGGCTATTCTCAAATTGATCATATTGTGTTAACTCCGTATGCCATTTTTGTAATAGAAACAAAAAATTACAAAGGAACGATTTACGGTGACCGCAAGCGAAAGAACTGGAGTGTTAATGGAAAGTTTCCAATGATGAACCCATTCAATCAAAACTATGGGCATATAGAGGCTATTAAAGCTGTTTTGAGCGCTGTTAAGGGGATAACATATGTATCAATGATTTCCTTTACTAGAAGAGCCGTATTTAAAGTTAATGATGAACTGAGACAAATGAAATCAAATGATCTTATTGTATATGATACAGAGCTTTCCGATTTTATCGCGAGAAAATGTAATGTACTTAAGCTGGTTAATCCTAATCCGATTTTTTCAGATCTTATCATTAAAATTATGCATAGTGCTTTAGAAAAGGCAAATGTCACATCCCCTGAATTACGAAACCTGCATGTAGACGAGTTGAAAAGAGACGGAGAGAGCAGCAATTAAATAAAGAAAACATTGTAATTGGGTATCCTCAAACTCTTTATGTAAATTACTTCAGTCTGACAGGGAAAACATTATTCCCTGTTTTTTAGTATAATCAACCATATAGAGGATAATCTAGCAAATATGTCCTATTTTTGGTATTTTTAGATATAAAGCACAGTTTTCATTCCATATAAACCCAAATTTTTGATAGAATTACTATAACACTATAAAGTTATTATTAACCTAAACTGCTAGAGCTCAATACTTGTCCAATCTTCAATCACTGCTAAAAAAGAGGGGAAGGAAACAGGGATGATGATTAGAAAGGATTCACAGAAGCTGATAATCAAGTTAGCGTTTCCGCTTATTGTTTTCGCCCTTATAGTGTTGACGAAAAATTATTGGGGCAATGAGGCTGTTGCTTTTTTACAGGGAAATAAATGGAGTTTAATAATTGGATTTACGGCTATTATGTTATATATTAGCTGGTCGTTTCCGATTTTCTTCCGAGAATCCAAGCAAAACCTGAGAAGGACATGGTATTTTCTGTTTATTGTTGGCATGATTTTGCTGCTGATGGATATAGGGTTTAAGGAGAGCGAATGGAGGAGCTATGCATTGATGGCTCTTATGTTTGTTTTTGTAGACTTGGCTATATTTATCACACCGAATATTAAAAGAATCGGGGTAGCAGAAGTAGAAAGCATCAATGAGGTAGAGAGCATTAATGATGAGATGAAAAAAGTAATCATTCAGACGAAAAGCAGAAGTAAACAGTTCACGACGATTTTGGACAGTATTGCGACAGAATCATTCGGAACACAAGATTGGACGGATATAGAAGACTACCGGATAAGCCTTGAGGATTTCCTGTATGCTTATGGAGAAGTGTGCAGACAGGATATTACGGTTTTCTGCAAAGAGGATGACAGCATCTTTACTGCTGAAGTCGGGACTACTCTCGGAATTGAACTGAATGAGGATCAGCTAAACCGTTTAAATGAAGAGACAATTGTGCAATTAGACAAAAAAATAGTGCTTATTCCTTTCACGAAATTGATTCATCCTGTCATCATTTCTGTTGAATCGGAAAAGGAGCCGCTGCTGCAAATCGATTTTGACTATATTATTGACCTTGCAGTAATTCACACATGGTACAAGGAGCAATAAAAACGGGCGCTCTTTTATGTGGAAGATTCAAGGATATGATGATAAAATAGAAGTATAAACAAGGAAAGGAACAGATATCATGGAGGATAAAGATTACACGATGCCTGCAGTCAGAGAAGCTGGTCGGATGAGAAAAAAGAACCAATCGCCTCTTATTGTCAAAAAATCTACATCATCTCTTCCACATGTTCCTACAGCATTATATACAAGGGAATTGTTTGAAAAGAGTGATGAAGTGGTCAATCACTTAAAATACAACAAGACTGCCAGAGGAACAAATATTATTCATCTGCATGATTAAGAAACACATATTTTGCCTATACAGTAAATATACTAAGCTTATTATAATAACAGCGTGGGGGAATATGATGACATCTAAGAAAAGAAAAAGTCCCTTTTTACTGGAAAAGCCAAGCGGAAAGCTTCCGAAGATCGATTTGGAGCAGGATGTCTTATTGGAGCTTAATGCAAGGCTGAAATTCAAATTACAGCAACTAAAGACGAAAATACTTGATTAACATATAAATATTTGAAGCGATGACAGTTTGACCTAAGATAGGTTAGGCTGTTTTTTTTGTGTACTTTGTTTGTTAATGATTACTTCCAATTAAAGAAATTAAAATCCCCCTTATACTAAAGGGGGATTTTGCACTTATGCTAATCTGCGTTTCGCAATAAAGTAAAGGATACCGCCGCCGGCAAGAATGATACCGCCATACAATAAGAAGCTGTAATTACTTGTTGCTGTTTCTGGCAGTGCATTGCCATTGCCAGCGTTATTGTTATCATTTGCGGTAACAGTTTCAACAACCTCTATATTATCATCAGACTCGTTGCTGTTATTGTCACTACTGTTTTCGTTACCAGAGTTATCTTGGTCGTCTTGTGAAGATGTATCTTCATCAGGAAGATTTGTGTCAGTCTCCGTGTCTTCTTCTGTGCCTGTATCTGTACCTGGATCATCATCAGTTTCATCATCAGCTATAACTGGTGCTGTAACTGTAATAATGCTTGTTGCCTGATGCTTTTTATCAGCAGTTTCCACTGTGATAGTTGCAGTACCTGGTGCTACAGCTGTGACTAACCCTGTTTCGTTTACAGTGGCAATACTTGCGTCAGAGCTTGACCATATTAATTCCTTGCTGTCTGTTGTGTTTGCTGGTTTAACGGAAGCAGTTAGAGCTAAAGTTTTGCCGACTTCCAATGCAGCTTCTGTTTCAGTAAGTGCAATCTCTACAATAGGGATAACCTGTTCTGTCTGATATTCATTAACAGAAACAGTACCGCTTACCTCATTGCCGACAAGGACAAGAGGTCTGCCTGTAGGACTATCCACTGCTTGGATAAATTCAAGTCCTTCTGGTGCCACATCTCCTGACACTGCACTAGAAAAATCTCTAGTATTCAAATAGCTAGCAAATGTTGGAGAGGAAGGGTTAGAAATATTATAGGTCATGTAACCGCCGATTCTTTCTAGTCCGATAAATGCATACAGATCATTACCGATTTGCCCGACTTTAACATCTTCAGGCTCAGGACCTTTTTTGGCGCTTCGTTTCTCAAAAACATCGTCATCATTTGACCAGTTGAATACATCTGGATATTGTGCTGCTGTAATATCCTCAAAATCGCTGCCACTGTCGTATACTAGTTCCAGCGTATCTGCTTTCCAAATGGAGAACGAGCGGCCGCCCAGTGTATAAATTGCGTCTGTGCCTCTGTCTGTCAGCACTTCTAGCTTGTCATAGTCTCCTGAGTCCTTCATTTCTTGAAAGGCTGCTTCTGCCTCTTCTTTCGTAAAGCCTTTAAACAGGGAAGTATCTAAAGTAATAGAATCTTTGACTTTTTTGAAGTCTTCGATATTAACAAATTCTTCCCACTCTGTCGCATCACCTTCATTTGCAGTAAGGAGATATTCAACACCGCCGATTTCGGTTTGCGCGATGGAGTCAGGCATATATGCACCTAGAATCGGTAATTGCTTTATTTCAATTTTGTCATTACGGGCTGCATCAAGGCCATTTCCTTCTAAGGAGTGGTCTTTGTATCCTAATGATTTAACAGATAACACCTTGCCTGTTGTTACATCAACTGCGGCAACTGCATTATTCTCTTGCAATGTTACATAAGCCTTGCTTGCATCCTTGTTTAAAGCAAGATATTCTGGCTCAAGATCACGGACAGCATCAGCTGTTGTGCCGCCATTGCGGATATGTACATCCTGATTAATCACACTTGTATCATCAAATTTTACTTTATTAACTTTTTTCGTATCGAAATTAACGATTGTCACAGAACCTTCTGGATCTACTCCGTTTTCAAGTCCTTGTCTTGGCTCGGCTTCGTCTGCAGTCAGGATGTATTTCCCATCAGCTGAAATCTTAACCATGTCAGGCTGTACACCTGCTTCAAATGTTTCCTGGACTTCTCCATCATAGTTCATGACAACGATTCGTCCGTTTTTCGTATAATCAGCATCTTGAACAGCTGCAGCAATAATCTTTTTATCTGTATTAATATCGATGCTCGTTAAGTCTCCGTATTGAAAGGAGTCTGAATTGACTACATCCGCAATGTTAATCGACTTTTCTTTTTGCAGGTTCTGTACTTCTGTGGAGTATAAACCTGACAGATCTACAACATCAATTGTCTGGGCTTTACCATTAATGACATAGAATTTCTCATTATCCTTGTTGTATTTGACGATTTCAGCAACGCCGCCATCCTCATCCGTAATGCCTGTACTGTAACTGGCAATTTTTTTCACATCTAAGCTGCTTTCAGCAAGTGTGATTGATGGGTAGGCAGAAAACAGCATTAAGCCTGTTAGTGATAATGCGGAAATTCCTTTTAATTTTTTTGGTAGCTTCATTTTTCCTCTTGTTCCTCCTCTATATGTATAAATCTATAAATAGGATAACTTTCTACTATGGTGTAACTATCTGAATTATGTAATTTTTTTGTTTGCATTTTGTAAATAAGGAATAACGCTGACAGGACATGGGATTTATCCATTTTCTGTTTTGGAGGAACAATAATTTTCACAATTCGTTTACATATATCCCCTTTTCTTAACAATTATTCACAAATTGTTAAAAGCAGTTTAAAAACTTTTTATTATGATGGACGAGGGTGGCATTTGAATAAGCAGAGGAGGCAAATATGATTAGTCGCAAGGGGAGAAAGACGAGTAAGAAATGGATGTTACTTGTACTCATGGTTGTATTCTTTTTTTCTACTATCTTTACAAGCAGTAGACCTTCAGTATCTTATGCAGCACAACCTTCAGATCCTCAGCAAGCTCCGTCAGCATCTGACGGGGAATCAGAAACGGCAAACAGCTCTGATGAAACAATTGAAAAGGAGCAAACTTTACCAGCAAGTGATTCGCCAGAAGAGACAAAAGAAACACAGCCACCAGAACAAACAGAAACAAAAGAGGAAGATAAGTCTTCTTCCACAGATTTGAAAGAAGAAACGAAAACACAGTCTCAAACAGAAGAAGAGGCAAAGCAGCCGGAACAGCCAGAAAAACCAGAACAGCCTGCAGAGGAATCTCAGCAGGAGGAGGAAAAGAAGGAGCAACAACAAGAAACGGCTGAAGAAGATTTCAGCAAGTACCCGCAGCTATTGATAACAGAGATTTCTCCAGATTCAAAGGGTACTGATTTATATGAGTATGTTGAGGTATATAATAATACGAATCAAACACTCAATCTAGCAAGCTATGCATTTTATTACCAATATACAGACAAAAGTCAAGCTGATAAGCTTCTTCAATTGCCTGATATGTCTATTGCTTCAGGGCAAACACAAGTCATCTGGTTTAATAAGGATGAGTTAAGCATCAGCGATTTTAACAAGCATTTTCAAACATCCTTAAGTGATAGTCAGGTCACTTCGTTTAAAGGCGATTTTTCAGGTTTTGCAAATGGTGGATATAGAGCAGTTGCTATTAAAAGCCTTGCAGGAAATGAAATCATCTCAGCGAATTACATGCCTGGAGAAACAGATAATACAGGATTAACAGTTGCTTATCGCTATCCAGCTAGCGGGACAATTATGGATAAGCTGCAAATAAAAGCAGCGCCAACACCGGGTTCAATTCTGGATGATCAAGTTCCAGCTAAGCAAGTAGAGATTGATGCTCCTGTTGTCGATAATGAAGCACCGCAAATTTCACATAGCCCAATCAAAAGCAGCAAACAAGCTGTATCTATAAAAATTGAAGCAACTATCACAGATAATGCAAAGATTCCATCGGCAACTCTTCATTATAAACAAGAAGGAAATGACACTTATCAATCTGTGCTTATGAGCAAGGATTCCAGCAGTAATACTGGTTTTTCTGCTATTATTCCAAAAGAAGATGTTGTTAAGAATATCCATTATTACTTGGAGGCGACAGACGGAAGTACAACAGCCAAAACAGAGGAATATGTGATTGAAGTAGACAAACAGGAAGATACATATAGCTCCATTCCGCTTCTTGTAACAGAATTGGCTCCGAACTCGCAAGGTGGCGGAACAGACTACTATGAATATATCGAGCTTTATAATAATTCGAATCAGCCGCTGCCTTTGACTAATTACTCTTTTGCCTATCGATATACAGATGGTAGCAGGGAAGATGTTAATTTTAAAGTCCCAGACGCAGTCATTAAACCGCAAACAACCGTTGTTCTTTGGTTCAATAATGGTGCAAAGCCACTTGCTGATTTTAACAGTCAGTTTGGTACAAGCTTAACTGAAGACAGCCTGTTGTCTTTCACAGATGCTTTCCCTGGATTTGCCAATGGTGGCAACAGGGCAGTCGTTATTAAGGATCGAAGCGGAAATGAGCTTGTTTCTGCGTCCTACTTAGGAACTGAGAATAATAATGATGGCAAAGTCATTCAATATCAATTCCCGAAAAGCGGGACAGTGATGGCAAAGCTTGAGGTGCTTGCAGATCCTACTCCAGGCAGTCTGAAGCAAGGACAGGTGCCAACCAAACCAGCAGAGCTTCCTGAACAAACAGAAGATACAAAGGCTCCAACCATTAGCCATGAAGCAGTTAGTAATGGGGAAGCGTTCGCAGATATTGCCGTAGAGGCAGTTGTGACTGATGATAAGGCTAATCCATTTGCGACATTGTATTATAAGTCTGAATCAACGGATGACTATATCTCCTTGTCCATGACAGAGGACACAAAGGAAAAGGGGAAGTTTAAGGCGATTATTCCTGCAGAAGACGTTGATTCTAATCTTACTTACTATATTGAAGCAAGTGATGGATTCAATAAAGCGGAAACCGACAAATATACAGTGGCAATCAAAAAAGCGGCTGTAGATTATGCAAAGGTGCCAAAGCTTTTTGTAACGGAATTGGTGCCAGACAGCTCAAATGTCAACTCAGCAGATGGTTATGAATTCATTGAGGTTTATAACAATACAAATAAACCTGTTAACTTTAAAGATTACAAGATTCAATACAGATATGGGGCAGATCCTGCAAGTGATGTCGTCTGGCCGTCTATTCCTGAGGATGTTGTCATTCCTGCAAAAGGGACATTGGTTTTCTGGATTATTAACAGTGCCAATGGAGATAAGACAGTTGCTGACTTTAATGCTAACTACGGTACTAGTCTTGTTGAGAACAAAGACATTGTCCGCATTCAAAGTGATGGAATGGCGAACAGTGGCTTAAGAGGAGTGGCAATAGCAACAAACACACAAGAGGAACTCAATGTAGCCTACTATAATGATGTCCTTGAAGTGGATGATACTGTTGCAAACAAGGGGATATTGTACAAATATCCGCAAGATGGTTCAACAACATCTATTAAGATAAGCAGTGGTGAAAAGCAAGGAACTCCAGGAAGTGTGGAAGCTAATCAAGTACCTGGTAAGTCTGTTCAAGTGGAGGAAGATACAACACCGCCAACAATAGAAAATACGACAGTGTTAACAGAAACTGGAATAGAGGATATTACTGTTTCTGCTAAAGCAAATGATAATAACGGTGTAAAAACAGTAGCTGTTTATTATCGCACAAATGGTGAACAGAAATATGAGCGTCTCCTTCTTAAAAAGGATGGCAATGATAATCTGTATACAACGACCATTTATGCTGCTAACTTTATTGCCAAAGAGTATGTTGAATATTATTTGACAGCATCTGATGGTATAAATGAAGTAAAGACAGAGAATCACAAAATCAAGATAAACAATCCGGAAAATACAGAAGAGCTGAGAATTAATGTAAAGGACGGCAGCACTGTCAGCGGCAATGTCCTGCTAAAAGGAACCTCCAATAGTCATGATGCAAAAAAAGTGAAGCTTTTCATTGATGGAAAAGAATTGTCTGCGGCAATGAACCCATCCTTGGAAACACAAGCATATTTAGCTGTTGATATTAGTGGACTGAATATGTATTTCAAAAACGCCATTACGATGGGTGATGAAATCATCCAGCTACTGGATAAAGATAATATGTCTTATTGGAAAACCTTCACGATTCCGATTGACGCGGACAAACTGAAGCAGGGCATAAATGAAATTACCGTTCGCGCTGGAAATAAATCGTCCCCATTCCAGTTGGAAGAAAGTGAAGAAAATAGGGATGATTATTCTCTGCGCAATGTCAGACTTATTCTAGCTGATGGCACTATTATCAGAGATCCCCAAAAGAGTGATCCTGCTAAGATATATGATATGGGTGACGACGGAACATACCGTCCATTCGAGCACTTTCATTTCACATTGACTAGTGAGCAGACAAGTGCTGCGGCCTATAATTGGGACAGCAAAACTGTTTCAGACGGGAAGCATACAATTAGTGCTAAGGATGGCCAGAATGAAACTTCTGTTTCAGTGATGGTTGATAATACAGCACCTGTTATTGACACTAATATGAAAAAACAAGAATATAGAGGCGCATTTACAATTAACGCCACTGCAAGTGATGAATTAGCTGGAATGGAATCGTTCCAGGCAATGCTTGACGATGAAGTAATTGAGGTTCCTTATGAGACAGCATCTTCTAAGCTTTCTCCTGGCGAGCATGTTTTGACAATCACTGCGACAGATAAGGCTGGAAATATTGCAAATAGACAGGTTTCCTTTACTGTCAATGATGAGAACCCAACTAAGCCTGAGCTTGTATCTCCTGCAGATATTGCTGACGGCATCAAAGGCAACCCGCTTTTAAAGGTTAAGGTTGCAGATCCAACTAATGACAAACTGAATGTTACTTTTTATAAGGGATTCAAGTACTCAGCGAAAAGCAGTAATGTGACTGCATACAAGCATGCAAGCGACACAGAGCCGCCTACAGAGCAAAAACCGGCTGGAGAAGCAGCTCTTACTGAAGAGGAAATAAACACCGTTTCAAGCCTTGATGGAAAGTATTTAACAACAGACTCTGATACACAATTTCCATATCATCGTTTTGATGTTGAACTAGACCCATCAGTAGGTGAAAACGACAGAGTCGAGCTTGCATGGAGCGGAAAGTCGCTTGAGGGCAGAAAGGTATCCATGTATGCATGGAGCTTTAGTGAGAACAAATGGAAAATGCTCACATATAAAATTGCTGGCAATGCTGATTTTGTATTAAAAGCAGATGCATCTGTAAAGGAATTTGCGAAGGATTCCAAAATCAATGTAATTATTCAGGATGAAATTCCGAGCACTCCGGATGAGTATGATTATACGTTTGTATGGATGTCAGATACACAATACTATTCAGAGAGTTACCCGTATATTTTCAAGCGCCAGACAGAATGGATTGCAGAAATGAAAGAGCAAATGAAGATAAAATATGTATTCCATACTGGAGACCTTGTTGATGAATCAGATAAGGTACAGCAATGGCAATATGCTGATGAATATATGCAGGTGCTGGATGATAACAATATTCCATATGGAGTGCTGGCAGGAAACCATGATGTTGACCAATTGTCGAATGATTACAATGAATACTATAAATGGTTCGGTGCTGACAGATTCAGCAGCAAATCCTATTATGGTAATTCCTACAAAAACAATCGCGGACATTATGATTTAATTTCAGCTGGCGGAAACGACTTTATTATGCTGTATATGGGCTGGGGAGTCGATGATGAGGACATTGCCTGGATGAACAATGTTCTTAAGCAATATCCAAATCGCAAAGCAATTTTGAACTTCCATGAATATTTACTAGTATCAGGTAACAGAAGTCCGATTGGTGATAAGATTTACGAAGAAGTTGTTAAACCAAATAAAAATGTGCTTGCAGTGCTAAGCGGCCATTACCATGATTCAGAAACACTTATCAGTGAAGTGGACGATAATGGTGATGGAATCTCTGATAGAGAAGTGTATCAGATGCTTGGTGATTATCAAGGAGGTCCAGAAGGCGGGCAAGGCTACTTAAAGCTGCTGCACTTTGACCAGGATAATAACCGGATAATTGTTAACACATATTCACCATATCTAGACGATTATAATTTCTATGATCCTGCAGAATATCCAGGCAAGGATGAGCTTATCATCAATATGGATCTTGAAGCAGAGAAGAAACGAGTCGCAACAGATTATTTTGCTGTCAATGTTTATACAGATGATGAAATTGGCAAGCAGGAAAATATAGAAAGCGGCAAGACAGCAGAAATCGAGTGGCAAGGGCTTGAGGAAGGCAACGAATACGCTTGGTATGCTGTTGTAGCAGATGATTATACAGGCAGTGCCGTATCTGATATTTGGACTTTTATAAAGGGAGCCAAAGAGGCTGATACAGAAACGCCTACAGATCCATCTGACGGAGATAACGGAGAAACGCCGGGAGACACTGATCCATCTGATGGAGATAATGGAGAAACACCAGGAGAAACCGATCCATCTGATGGAGATAATGGAGAAACACCAGGAGAAACCGATCCATCTGATGGAGATAATGGAGAAACACCAGGAGAAACCGATCCATCTGACGGAGATAATGGAGAAACACCAGGAGAAACCGATCCATCTGATGGAGATAATGGAGAAACACCAGGAGAAACCGATCCATCTGATGGAGATAATGGAGAAACACCAGGAGACACTGATCCATCTGACGGAGATAATGAAGAGAAACCTGTAGCTTCTAATCCGTCAGATAATAATGGAAATATTCCAGGGCACACAAATACAGGTAATAATTCTGGGGATGACAAAATGAATGCAAGTGGACAAAAGGGAAGCAATGTCCAACTTGTTTCAGTATCAGCTAATAATAGCGGTAATGATTCTGTCCTTCCAGACACTGCTACAGATAATTACAATCTTCTAATCATAGGTGCAGTACTGGCAGCCGCTGGTATATCTATATATGCAATCATTAGAAGAAAAGCTAAATTGGTTCAAGATCGTTAAAACAGGAAGCTTTACCTCAACTCATGCAACAAAGGAAGCCTGAACAAAGTGTTCAGGCTTCCTTTTATTTTTCGTCGATATCGTCCATAAACGGTTTGTTCACATAATAGTACATCACGCCCATAAATCCAACGCCGCCAACTAGATTACCTAATGTGACAGGAATAATATTGCGGATGATGCCTGGCAATGTAATGGCCGGATTTTGATCAAGGATAAGGGAGATGGAGAAGGTAGCCATATTAGCAATACTGTGTTCATATCCAGAAATAAAGAAGCAGAATACGAACAGAATCATAGCGAATATTTTTGCAATATCTTCTTTTAAGGACATTGGAATAAAGAAGGCAAGGCAGACAAGCCAGTTACAAAGGATTCCCCGGAAAAACAATTCGCTAATTGGTGCTTCAATCTTTGTCTGGGCAGCGTGCAGCAAGAATTCATTCACCTCATGTGACTTAAACAAGCCTGTTAAGTAGATGAATACAGCAAAGAAAACAGCTCCACATATGTTGCCGGCATAGCTTGTGCCCCAAACCTTAAAAACATCCCGCCAAGCAATTTTTTTTCTTAATGCCGCATATGTGTAGTAAAAAGTATTACCTGTAAATAAGTCCCCGCCTCCGTACGCTATTAGGATAATGGCAGCCCCAAACACGAGTGCAGCTGCAGGGTAAGCGAAGGGGGAGCCTTCCGCATAAAAGAAATTTCCTGTTTTGAATGCAACGATTACTCCAAAACCGATAAACATGCTCGCAACAACAGCCCGCATGAAAAATCGGAATTTGCTCTGTTTGAATATTTTCCATTTTTTTAGAGCCAGTTTTTCTACTTGATATAAAGATGCGCCTTCCATCACGATTCCTCCAAGTTTAAGCTTTTATATATATGTTAACACTATGGAAACATTTGATAACCATATTATGAATGTTGTTATTGATATTTACAATGGATATATGTGAAAAATATCACAATATAAATAACAGTTCATAAAATGTTCAATTTTTAAGAGAGTCAGCAGTTTTACATTATAAAAAAATGAATAAAATATACAAAAAATATGCAAGAGTTTTCTGAAAATAAAATAAATTCAATAAAGTCATATAATTGGAAGAGCCTAAAAAACCTTGATTTAATAGTATTTATAACGGTTGGCACATTTTGTCGATATTTTCATGTTATATTTTCTTACAAGTGTATAGACTTTATATTTATTCATGCTTTACAATATAAGTAAAGATACTTGAGTAAGGGAGTGAAGAGCTGATGGCTTCTGATTATCGTATTTCCATGCTAGTTATAGATCAGCCGGGAGTCCTGGCTCGTATATCCAATCTATTTGGAGCACACGAAGTTAATATAGAAAGTATTCAAACAAAAAAATATAAAGAGACTACAAGAATCAGGATAGCAAGCAATGCAGAAGAGAAGCAAGTTCAAAATTTGATTGTCGGATTGCAAGGCTTAATGGATGTTGTGGATATTGACGCTTCAGCGATTGCCCGTTCTGCTTTCCAACAAAGGCTAATGCAGCGCACAAGCTCTATCCAAGTAATGCGAGAACAGCGGACATTAAGCAAAAAAATGTCCTTCTGGCTTGTTGCTTGCTGTTTATTCTTAACGCTATTTGGTACGAATATACCTGCTTCCCTTTACACACTCTACCGCCAAGAGTGGGGACTTTCTTCAGGAATGATTACATTAGTTTTTGCCATTTACGCATTTACTGTTATCCCAGCAATTATCGTTGCAGGCCAGCTTTCGGATCAGATTGGCAGGAAGAAGGTGTTAATACCTGGAATTCTGTTTTCTATAATCGGCACTGCGTGCTTCACGATTGCTGACGGTCTTGGCATGCTTCTGCTTGCAAGGCTGTTCCAAGGCTTGTCTGTTGGGATTTTAAATGGTGTTGCTGTTGCAGCTTTAACCGAACTAGACGAAAAAAGGGACAAAAAGAAAACAGCACTTATTTGCGCATTGGCTGTAACTCTAGGTAATGCAATTGGCCCGATTCTATCTGGCTTACTTGGCGATTTCGCACCATTCCCATTGAGATTATCATACTATGTGCATTTACTGTTTATCCTGCCATGCTTTGCGGCATTGTTCTTCTTGAATGAAAATGTCCGTCCTGGTCTGCAGCCTGTTAAACTGAAAAAGCCGTATGTCCCAAAATCAATGCTTAAAAGCTTTATATTGGCATCCATTACATCATTTTTAGCATGGTCGATTATCAGCATGTTCATGAGCTTAATTCCTGCTAATCTATCAAGCTTTACACAAGTCCACTCATTAACTATTTCAGGGATTGTCGTTGCATTAGGGTTAATTGCCGCAGCTGCAAATCAAATATTGCTGAAGCAGTTTTCATTACGAACGATGATAACTATTGGCTATATATTGCTGGCGTTAGGACTTATACTGCTTGTTATTACACTAGCAGCAAAATCACTGGTGCTGCTGCTCATTTCAGCAGTCCTAATCGGTGGAGGAAACGGTCCTGCCTATGCAGGCAGCCTTGCTTTGATTAATGAAAGATCGCCGTCAAAAACGAAAGGGAATATTGTTTCAACCTTCTTTGTTATCACTTATTTAGGTGTCAGCCTGCCGGTTATTGGATTAGGATTCCTATCTCAAACACTAGGAGTCAGCGGTGCCGTCAACCTGTACGTCCTCATTATAGGTATAGTGATGCTTGTTACAATTATGTTCGGACTCAAAGAGCGGAAGAATATATTCTAAAATGAAAACAGATTTATCTGCTTAGCTCATTGGAATATTATAGAGATTAATTTAGAAAATGAGAGAGTAAGGGGCACTTGGAATAGCGAAACAGGTGAGACTCAAGCAACGCCGATGTTTTTCTGCCCTCATTCCTTTAGTGAAATCAACTCCTGATACGCACTTATATGTGTTTGTATGCAAACAAGCTTAGACCAGACAATTCTCTGGTCTAATTTTTTTTATTTATATGGGTACTATTTAAAGAAAGTCTTCATACTATAGTAAAAAGTTAGTCCTCAAATGTTGAAGAACTAACATCAAACTTTAATGTTTGTAAAAAAAATGTCGAAAAGTGGTTGATTTTTTAAAAGGGCAGTTATATAATAAAAAACGTGTTAAAAATAAGTTGTTTTTTCGTAAAAAAACTTATTAAAAAATGCGGGTGTAGTTTAATGGTAAAACCTCAGCCTTCCAAGCTGATGTCGTGGGTTCGATTCCCATCACCCGCTCCATACATAGTCACAACGCAGTGTTTCGTTTCAAAGAAGAACGAAGCATTGCGTTTTTTCATTATGGGGAGATTTTCTTCTCCCTGTGGATAACTCATAAATTGATTTAAATTGTGGATAACTTTGTTTCAGCAGGAAATGAACTGGATACACTGCAGATATATAAATAAGCATGCTCAAGATTTACCTGAACATGCTCCTGCTTATTCTACAATTGTAAATTGTGCCTGCCCGCCGTGAATTTGGACAAACATATCCATTAAAGAAGCTACCATGCGTTCTGCTGTTTCCTTTTGTGTGGAGGCTTGGAGGTAAACAAGCTGGACAGCGTCTTTCGTATTAGTTGTCACTGGTGCTCTGTCCGAATCAACAAAAGGACTGCCGAATGGGCCGGATACATCTTCACTTATAATTAAGTTTTCAAGAGAATTAGCTCTGCCGTTCAATCCCGTGTACTGCTCACCTTCTTTTCCTAGCCTGATTGTAATAGCACCATTTAATTTAGCCAGGTCATAAACACCAATTGGCACTCCGTATTGAAGGGAAAAGAAATTATTTAAATCAATGCTGCTGTTGATTGGCTGCAGATAGTTCTGCTTATGAACTCGTCTATAAAGTGCTTCGGCAGAATGTCGGTAGCGGTTCGGATCCTTGCCGATACTCTTGAAAATTTGGCGCCATTCTTGAATCGATGGAATGTCTTGGACTTTTTTCTCAAGTAAATCGAAATAGATGGATTCCTGGAAAAGCTGAAGACGGCCTTTTACCATTTGCGGTGATTCGCCAACTTCAATATTGTTATAGAAAATTACCCCGATTTTAAAGCCAGGTATAAGGGAAGCGAGTTCCTTTGTAATTGAAATATCCAATAATATGTACCTCCAATAAATAATGTCTATATGTTATGCTATTATTTTAGCGAAAAAACACAAAAAAACCAAAGAAGAAGAAAGGAGGGAGCAGCATGGACTACGATCAGCTGAAGCAGGATATTATTGACTACAGCAAAACAATTGGAATTGACAAAATTGGCTTTACTACGGCAAGCACCTTTGAGGAAATGCGAATCAGATTGATTAAGCAGCAAGAGCTTAACTATCAATCAGGTTTTGAGGAGAAGGATATTGAAAAAAGAGTGAATCCCTCCCTCCTTTTGGATCAACCTAAATCGATTATTTCCATTGCGTTAGCATACCCTTCAAAAATGAAGGAGCGAGTTACAAGTAAAAAAGGGGCAAGGCGGGGAATATTTTGCCGTGCATCCTGGGGAACAGACTACCATGTTGTGTTGCGGGACAGGCTTTCCAAGCTGGAAAAATATATTATGGAGCGAGTTCCAGACGCACTATGTAAATCAATGGTGGATACAGGTGAGCTAGTTGACAGAGCTGTTGCCCAGCGTGCAGGGGTTGGCTGGTCAGCGAAAAACTGTGCCATCATAACACCAGAATTTGGCTCCTACGTATATTTAGGGGAGATGATTACAAATTTACCTCTCTCGCCGGATACACCGATGGAGGACCAATGCGGGGAGTGCAATAAATGTATTGATGCCTGTCCAACTGGCGCACTTATTCAAGGCGGCCAGCTTGACGCACAGCGCTGCATTGCCTTTCAGACACAGACAAAGGGATTTTTGGCAGAAGAGTTCCGAGAGAAGCTCGGCAATAGAATATACGGCTGTGACACATGCCAGACTATTTGTCCGAAAAACAAAGGTATGGACTTTCATAACCATATAGAAATGGAGCCAGATCCTGAAATCGCTAAGCCGCTGCTTGTGCCGCTTTTGACGATCAGCAATAAGGAATTTAAAGAAAAGTATGGACATATATCAGGCTCCTGGAGAGGAAAGAAGCCGATCCAGCGTAATGCGATTATTGCACTTGCCCATTTCAAGGAGGAAAGTGCAGTGCCTGATATCATTGGCGTAATGAAAAATGATCCAAGACCTGTTATAAGAGGGACTGCTGCATGGGCTTTAGGTAAAATTGGCGGCTCTGAATCAAAGCAGGCTTTAGAAGCAATCAGCATTTCAGAAACAGACCCAGAAGTGTTGCAGGAAATGCAGGATGCACTTGCCCGTCTGTCATCATGAGGCTAAACAAGCTGAGAAATAATTTATGCAACTCTAATTCAAAACTGAACTATTTTATCAATTATTGATTAATAGTTCAGTTTTTTTATTTGGTTAAAAATTTGAGTGTAATGAAACAAAACTAATTTTAACGCCATTCCCTATTTATAAATCCATTGTTTGAGACTTAGATATAAACTATTTATTATTAGCCGTTAAATAAGTTAAATGATGTTTTGTCACATACCTTTTTTTTTTTTGCAAGGTATGAAGCTCCTTTACATATGTATAAGCATGGAAAGGAGTGTATAAATTGAGAAATCAGTTGTTAGAGCTGTTGGAAAAAAGAATGCAGCAATGTGTTGCAGACGGCAGGGGGCCTGTTTTAGATGATAAGTTTGAAAGAAAGACAAGGCTCTTTGAACGACGGAATTCTGCTATTGTAAATGTGAAGGCACGTGGAAATATACAGGTGATTAACAGTCAGGAAGATACAGAGGAAGTGGATTATAAAGTTCATCTTCAATATTTTATTAAGCAAAAGGATCATTTTTATGTAGAGGAAGAGATTGAAAACCGAAGAGGGATTTTTTATAAAGGGATATTAATAGAAGATAAGGAAATTCTTATCTCACCTCAAGATGATTTGATGAGAGACTTAATTTTATTTGATGCACAGAGCGATGAGGTGCGATATACGTATGATAGACGGAAGGCAGTTCAATATGCTGAAAAATGGTGGAATAGCTATAATCCTGCATATCACCAATTTGAGGTGGACTGCACGAACTATATTTCCCAATGCGTCCGTGCTGGAGGAGCGCCAATGAGGGGCTATCCAAACAGGGGGAACGGATGGTGGATGCAGAATAACAGCTGGAGCTACAGCTGGTCTGTCGCCAATGCCTTTCCTCGTTATCTAGAAGCTTCAAAGCAGGGCTTGCGAGCAAAAGTGGTAAGCGATGTATCACAATTGAAGCTTGGTGATGTTATTTGCTATGATTTTGAGGGGGATGGCAAGTACAATCACACAACAATCGTGACTGCCAAGGATGGGAATGGGGAACCATTAGTAAATGCCCATACGTATAACAGCAGAATGAGATATTGGGCATATGAAGATTCAACAGCATATACACCAAATATTAAATACCGATTTTTCTCTATAATTGACGGTCAGTAAAGAAGAAAAAAGCAAAACCATTATTTTTTTGCCGGCAAGGTGTATAATAAACAATGAAGTAATTGATAGAGGTGACAAGATTGGCTTTACATATCGTATTATATCAACCACAAATCCCATCCAATACCGGCAATATCGCAAGAACTTGTGCTGGAACAGATACAGTGCTCCATCTTATTCGTCCATTAGGCTTTTCAACAGATGACAAGATGCTGAAACGCGCTGGATTAGATTACTGGGAGCATGTCGATATCCGTTATTATGATTCCATTGACATTTTCTTTGAGGAAAATAAAGAAGGAGAATTCTTCTATTTGACGAAGTTTGGCACGAAGCCGCATTCTTCCTTTGATTACAGTGACAAGGACAAGGATTATTATTTCATTTTCGGCAGAGAAACGACAGGCTTGCCGAAGGATATCATTGAAAACAATAAAGACAGAGCATTGCGCATTCCAATGACTGACCATATCCGTTCCTTGAATTTATCAAACACAGCGGCAATTCTTGTTTATGAAGCGCTGAGACAGCAGGACTATCGTGATTTAAATAAAAAGTACGAATAACTTTTAAGGGGTAAGCCGAATGGTTTATCCCTGTTTTTTATGGGGAGGCTAAGAAGCAGATTATTATTAGCTGTGAGCCTTTTTTATTATAATGAGGATAGACGAAAATACAAAAAGATGGAGATGTACTGAATGAACAATGTAATTGAAACGATGCTGAACCATCGTTCTGTAAGAAAATTTAAGGATGAGGAATTAACTCACGAGCAAATTAAAACGATTGTCGAAGCAGCTCAAAGTGCTTCAACATCAAGCTTCATTCAAGCATATAGCATTATCGGCATTACAGATAAAGAAAAGAAAAAGAAGCTGGCAGAGCTTGCTGGCAATCAAAACTATGTTGCTGAGAATGGACATGTATTCGTATTTTGTGCAGATCTGCATCGCCATGACGTTGCTGCGGCAATGGAAGGAAAGGATGTTTCTACATCACTTGAAAGCACAGAGAAATTTATGGTCAGCTTAATTGATGCAGCCCTAGCAGCCCAAAATGCAGCTCTTGCTGCAGAATCAATGGGACTTGGTATTTGCTATATTGGCGGAATCCGTAATCAATTGCCAGAAGTGGTTGAACTGTTAAAAACACCGGACAGAGTGCTGCCATTATTCGCTATTGTCGCAGGTTATCCAGATCAGCATACAGATACTAAGCCAAGAGTACCTTTCCATCATGTGTATCATGAAAATGAATATGAACAAGATTTGGAAACGTACAAACAAGAGCTTGAAGAATACAACAACATTATATCTGCCTACTACCAAGAAAGAACAAACAACGAAAGAAGCGATACATGGACAGCCCAGATGATAGGCATGTTAGATAAAAAAGCACGTTTATATATGAAGGAATTTGTAGAAGGAAAAAAATTCGATTTAAAATAAAGGAAAAAAAGGAATTCTTATCGTGAGAATTCCTTTTTTTACGGGCTTCTCTTCGGTTAGCTTAATAGCACTTCAGCTTGGTTTTTAAACAAACCTTATCTTTTAAGCATGTTCATTCTCCTGCCTGCATAGATTATATTAATCGTCTCTGATAAAGTGACAGGGGAGGTCCATATGAGTATATTAAAAAAAATCGAGATGTATAGACAGGAAGAAGACTTGCTTAAGTGGGAAGGAACATTTGCTGAGTATTTGGAAATTTTGAAGGAAAAGCCATGGGTAGCTCAATCAGCGCATTCACGTGTATACAATATGATTAAAGACGCTGGCATTGATGAAGTAAATGGGAAAAAGGAATATAAATTTTTCTCGAATCAGCTATTTGGTTTAGAGGGGTCATTAGAAAGCTTAGTAGAAGAGTATTTCCATCCTGCGGCAAAACGTCTAGATGTCCGAAAACGTATTTTGCTGCTTATGGGGCCAGTCAGTGGCGGTAAGTCGACACTTGTAACCATGCTGAAAAGGGGATTGGAAGAATACACATACACAGAACGAGGCGCCGTATATGCAATTAAAGGCTGCCCGATGCATGAAGATCCTCTTCACATGATTCCGCATAATTTACGCAAGGATTTTTACGATGAATATGGCATTCGCATTGAAGGTAATTTATCACCATTAAATTTAATGAGACTCCAGGAAGAATATAATGGAAAAATTGAAGATGTCATGGTTGAAAGGGTCTTCTTCTCAGAAGATAAACGTACAGGAATTGGTACATTCAGCCCATCTGACCCGAAATCTCAAGATATTGCCGATTTAACTGGAAGCATTGACTTCTCGACAATCGCTGAATACGGATCAGAATCAGATCCGCGCGCCTATCGCTTTGATGGAGAATTAAACAAGGCGAACAGAGGGATGATGGAGTTCCAGGAAATGCTCAAATGTGATGAAAAATTCCTATGGCATTTGCTTTCTTTAACACAAGAAGGAAATTTCAAAGCTGGCCGTTTCGCTCTTATTTCTGCCGATGAATTGATTGTGGCACATACGAATGAAACAGAGTATCGCTCCTTTATTGCCAACAAAAAGAATGAAGCATTGCATTCTCGTATTATAGTAATGCCTGTGCCTTATAACTTAAAGGCATCTGAGGAAGAACGAATTTACGAAAAAATGATAAGAGAAAGTGATGTTGCAGATGTGCACATTGCTCCACATACATTAAAAATTGCCGCAATATTCACAATATTAACGAGGTTGAAGGAGCCGAAAAAAGGCGATATTGACCTAGTCAAGAAGATGCGTCTTTATGATGGTGAAAGTGTTGAAGGCTTCAGTTCGGCTGACATTAAAGAATTGCAGAATGAATATGGTGATGAGGGCATGAGCGGGATTGATCCACGTTATGTAATCAACCGTATTTCATCAACTATTATTCGTAAGGACATCACGACAATTAATGCATTAGACGTGCTTCGCTCCTTAAAGGATGGCTTGGATCAGCATTCATCCATTACGAATGAATTGCGTGAAAAGTACCTGAATTGCATTTCTCTTGCCCGCAAGGAATATGATGAAATTGCGAAAAAAGAAGTGCAAAAAGCGTTCGTTTACTCTTATGAGGAATCAGCTAAAACACTTATGGATAACTATTTGGATAATGTGGAGGCATATTGCAATAAGAATAAGCTTCGCGATCCACTTACAGGTGAGGAAATCAATCCTGATGAAAAGCTGATGCGCTCCATTGAAGAACAAATTGGCATCTCTGAAAATGCGAAAAAATCATTCCGTGAGGAGATTCTTATCCGCATTTCTGCATATGCACGAAAAGGAAAAAGATTTGATTATAACTCTCATGACCGCTTGAGAGAAGCAATCCAGAAGAAGCTATTCGCTGATTTGAAAGATGTCGTTAAGATTACGACGTCCACTAAAACACCTGATGAGCAGCAGCTTAAAAAAGTGAATGAGGTCATTGCACGCCTAATTGATGAGCATGGCTACAATTCAACATCTGCAAATGATTTGCTGCGTTATGTTGGAAGTCTATTAAATCGCTGATGACTAAAGGGAGGAACGGGCATGGATTTGTCTGTTCCTTCTTTTATCCATATAGAAAATTAATTGTCATTTGACCATATTATTCAATTATCTAAATTATTAGTAAATTATTTGAGTACCATGCATATCATAGAGTAATCACTAATTTTTTGGATGCGGTGCCCGAATTAGTTTATGCATGGAACCAGAAAATGGTGCTAATAAATTTTTTTTAGGAGGGGTAAAAATGACAAAGCCTGAAAATAACCACCAGTTTGTAATTTCCCAAGAAGATTGGTCCCTCCATCGTAAAGGCCATGATGACCAGCAACGACACCAGGAAAAAGTACAGGAGGCAATCAAGAATAATCTGCCCGATTTGATTACAGAAGAAAACATTGTTATGTCTAATGGAAGAGAAGTAGTGAAAATCCCTATACGTTCTTTAGATGAATATAAAATTCGCTATAATTATGATAAAAATAAACATGTTGGGCAAGGAAATGGAGATAGCCAAGTTGGCGATGTTGTGGCTCGAGATGGATCTGGCGGCCAAAAGGGACCTGGCAAAGGGCAAGGTGCCGGCGACCAGGCTGGCGAAGATTACTTTGAAGCAGAAGTGTCCTTAATGGAGCTGGAGGAAGCACTCTTTAAACAATTAGAGCTGCCAAATCTTAAGCGAAAAGAACAGGATCAAATCGTAGTCGAAAATATTGAATTTAACGATATTAGAAAAACTGGGCTCATGGGTAATATTGATAAGAAGCGTACGATGATGTCAGCCTTTAAACGTAATGCGATGAGCAATAAACCAGGGTTTTATCCTATTTATCCAGAGGATTTGAAGTTTAAAACTTGGAATGAAGTGACAAAGCCGGAATCGAAGGCAGTTGTTCTAGCAATGATGGATACGAGCGGTTCAATGGGACTGTGGGAAAAGTATATGGCAAGAAGCTTTTTCTTCTGGATGACAAGATTTCTCCGCACGAAATATGAAACAGTCGAAATCGAATTCATCGCCCATCATACAGAAGCAAAAGTCGTGTCAGAAGAAGACTTTTTCTCTAAAGGAGAAAGCGGGGGTACTATTTGTTCGTCTGTTTACCGTAAGGCGCTCGAACTGATTGATGCCAAGTACGATCCAAACAGGTTTAATATTTACCCATTCCATTTCTCAGATGGCGACAATCTCACATCAGACAACGCACGCTGTGTTAAGCTTGTCGAGGAGCTGATGGAAGTGTCCAATATGTTTGGTTATGGAGAGGTAAATCAATACAACCGCCACAGCACATTAATGTCTGCCTACAAGAACATCTCTAACGAAAAGTTTAGGCATTACTTGTTGAGACAGAAGGCAGATGTCTTCAACGCGATGACGAGCTTTTTCCGCAAAGAAGAAAATGGAAAGATGTATGCGTAAACTAGTAAAACACAGCTCTTTAAAGGGCTGTGTTTTTTTATTTCTCGTTTATTTAAGTATTAAACAACATTAGGGTATTTGGCAATTAAGCCTTCCATAGGGATATCTGCAAAGCCGACCAAATAATAATCATCATGATTATGATGAACAGTGGTTTTAATCCATTGATCCTTAATGAGGGCTTCAATGTCGTCTTCTGCTGTAAAATATTCGCCATTTGGTAAAGCATATCTGCCTTGTTCATTTTTAGCTAATTCTGCATACATGATTATCAGCTCCTTATTGCTACATAGCATTAACAATTTTACCGGTTCATAAACCTAATATTACGGCAAGTTAAAGGAATAATAGGAGCTTAGCATTTTATTTTTTCAGAATGCTGCTGGTCTTCTGATTTTATATAGTAGATTAAGATCTTTTCGGTATACGGCATAAAGAAATGGAGAACCATCCCCCCTAGGCAAACAGTTAGTAAAGTACCGATACCAATTGGCCCATTTAATAGTACTGCCAAAATCAAAAATAAAAGATAAATGAATGTTCTTGCAATAAATATATTTGTATTCGTTAATTCTTGGATAATTAATGTTAATCTGTCCACTGGTATTGGAGCAATATTTGTGTGTAGGTAAATAGCAGTTCCAAGACTGATAAGAACTAACCCAATCGTAAAGTATATTCCTTTACTGTACCAAAGCTCAGTTGTTAGGCAGATGTCCATTATAAATAGCCATATATCAATAAAAATACCTGTTATAAATGCTGTTAATAGCCCTGCAATTTCTGGTTTTTGTTTCGTTAATAAGGCATTGCAGGTTATTAGGATAGCAGCGAGAATTATTTCCCAGCTTCCAACAGTTAAACCTATCCTCATGGACAAGCCCACTAAAAGTGCATCAAAAGGTGAAGTTCCAATATCTGATTGAATCGTAAAAGAAATACCAAAGGTTAAGATGGCAATTCCTAAAATATAAATAATGTATTTCACGTTACTCCTCCTTAGGTTTGTTGCAAATACAACAAAGTTAAGATATACTTAATATAAGTAATTATTGTTGTAATTGCAATAAAAATATGAAGTAAAAACGAAAAGGAGGAACATTTTTGAATGACTATTACGATAAAAAAATGCATGATGGAGGATGTTAACATGCTCCAAGAAATCAGCTATGAAACATTTAACGAGACATTTAAAGATCAGAATTCACCTGAAAATATGACTTCCTATTTGGAAAAGGCATTTAGTATAGAACAGTTAAAAACAGAACTAAAAAATACTTCTTCTCAATTCTTTTTTGTTTTTGTTTATAACGAAATCGCCGGATATTTAAAGATTAATACAGATAATGCTCAGTCTGAAGCTATGGGGGCAGAATCACTTGAGGTGGAAAGAATATATGTAAAGAACCAGTATCAAAAGCTTGGGCTTGGGCAAAAGCTTTTTAATAAGGCAATAGATGTTTCCCAGGAGCTAAATAAAAAGAAAATTTGGCTTGGTGTATGGGAAAAAAATCAAAATGCCATCGCCTTTTATAAAAGAAATGGATTTGTTCAAACTGGTGCCCATTCCTTTTATATGGGAGAGGAAAAACAAATAGACTTTATAATGACTAAAACAATTCTGTGATTAAAAAAAATGGGGAGCTGCACTGCTCCCGATTTTCCTCTATCTATTCTTTTACACCATCTGGATAATTCCGCGCATGATGCTTATCACCTAAATGATTAAAATCATCAACCGTTTTGCGTAATTCATTAACAAGTGTAAACTTTACGTCATTAATTGTTTTATAAAAGGCATGCTCTTCACAACCGTCAGGCTTAACTCCTGCAAGTGCATTTGAGGAAACTATGCGGCGATGTTCCTCCGTTAGCTTATTTAGTGCTTCCAGTACATGCTGCGTGTATTTGGCTACATTTTTATGTTCTGCTCTTAATTGATCTTGTAACTCTTGAATATGTTTGTCCATCCTAAACCCTCTTTTCATGTATTAAGGAGCGAGCTATTTAATAATATGTTCTCAAAAAATGTTCACATATTACGTGGGAATTTTACCCTCTATTATTATTTTTTAAGCAGGAGATTACTTTTTTTGCAAAGAATATTGTTTAAGGAACGAGTGCTTGTAAATCAAAACTAGAGGGCAGGGAGGATTTTGACTTGTATAGGGTGTGATTTAGCACATAAAAAGCTTCCAGTGCATGTAGTATTTGAAAATGATTTTGTTTGCTGTATTTTAGACCATGACCCATACAATGAAGGCCATGTTTTAATATTAACAAAGAAACACTTTGAGGATATGGATGAACTGGATGCAGAAACAGCAAGCTACTGTTTCCAAGCAGCAAGAGTGATATCAAAAGCGGTAAAGACCCTTTATAAACCAGATGGTATAACGATTTGTCAAAATGGAGGAGTTTTTAGCGAGTTATCGCATTTTCATATGCATATTGTACCAAGATATAAGCAACAGGCTTTCGCAGCTTTTTATTTAGATGATCCGTTTAATAATGCAAATTTAAGAAATAAGCTATTAAAAACTCAAACTGACTTGAAAGCAGCTATTCAAGAGATAAATGAACTGGTATAACTGGTGGTTATGAAAAAGGACTGTGGTGTACTTTAAAGTGCGCCTATTTTTTGTCTCTATGTTTATGGTGTGGAACGTTAACTTCCACGCTTTTATTATTTCTATTAAAATGGACGAACGCTTGGGGGAATGCGGTTTCTTTAAAGGACAAGCATTAATATAGTATAGAGTATTAAGAATTCATGAGGGAGGAGCAAATTGATGAAATTTAAATTTGAAGTTTTGTTATTCGAAAAGCATAAGCAACATAAAGGTAAAAGTATGAAATTGGACAAGCCATTGGACGATATGGCAATAGAAGAAAATTCATCTGATAAAGGAGAAGATAGTATGATGATGCCTCCAAATAGAGAAAATCCGTGGGATAAAAAGAAAGATGACGACAAAAAACATGATGACAAAAAGAAACACGATGACAAGAAGCATGACGATAAAAAACATGACGATTATGCTAAATATATCACTATTACAGAACAAGGCCTGTTTGCAGGGATAGCTAGAAATCAAGGTATTTACTTTACACTGCAAGCTACTGTTCCTTTCTATGGTCAACCAACGTATGGAACATACCAAGGATTGATCAAAGATAAAACAGGAGTATATGCTTTAATACTTGTTGGTACAGATTTATACCGTATCAACGTCCGCGATTTTGTTACAGTTGTTTAATAAGATTCCTTCTTAATAATCTTCCAATTTAATTTCACAATCCCTCTTTATAATGTCTTCTTAATACAAGCTTTTCTCAAAAATGAAGCGCACCCTAATTAGTAGGCTATGTCTATTAATTAGGGTGCCTTTTTATTAGCTTTACTGGATATGAAGGTATTACTATAAATAAAGATATATGGTTTCCCATGCTGGATTGTCGGCATTTACAGCTTCATGTTTTTAACGCCAATATTAATCACTATTTCTTCTGGCTTCAGGTGTTTGGAACGGTTACCGGATGTTGTAATGGTGGAATTCTTTGTATTCGTTTCGTTGCGGACTGTAGATTTAGATGGTGGTCCGATTTCAACTGCAGCATCAATGGGGCTTAAAATGTCTGCTATTTTGTCTGCAGCAACACCATATGAAAGCTGATATACCTCTGGTGGGGTAAGCCGCAGCATATTAGAGCCTAACGCTGTTTCAAATTGGTCGTTGTTGAAAAAGAGGTGCATATGCAGTTTATCTGACAAAGCAGTTATCCAATGCCACCAGCCCATAGGGATAAATACAACTTGACCAGCTTTGGCATTAAACTTGTGCAGTTTATTTGTATCTGGATCAACAATAGAGATTTGCGCTTCACCTGAGACAATGACATCTAATTCCCATGAATTAGGATGCCAATGCGGCTCACGTATATGTCCACTTGAAAGATACACATCTGCAAAAGCGCCACCAACCATTGCCGGTAGCTGGGTTGAGGTCACTTTATAAATAATATTATCAGCATCCTTTTCAAACTCGACATTGTTTTTAGAATCAAAAAAGAGATTAGGAGTCCCACTTGTCTTCTTTATGTTTGTATTATCAGGTACAAAACCAGACTTACTCATCCTCTTTTCCTCCTGTCTTCAAAGCTTTTATGTGCATAAAAGGGTTCTGTAACGATATATGTGTAATGGGCTTGAATGGTGAATGCGCCACTTAAAGAGATAAAAACAATTTAATTGCTTTATAAACTTCGTTATAATAAAAACGTAAAGGAGGTGCTTACATATGGATAATCATAAAGAATTATCTAGTACTTCATCCACTCATGCAAAGCCTGTTATTGGAAAGGCGATACTTTGCATGGGGCGAAATAATTAAAATATCGCTTAATAAGCTTTTCTAATAATTTTGGCTTTGCTCCTTTTATTCATTATTAAATAAGGGGTGGAGCGAAATTGAAATATACAAATGCAAATAAGGTACTTCCTGAAAAGCTCATTTTGGAAATCCAGAAATATATTCAGGGAGAAACTCTATATATTCCTAAGCAGCAATCAGAATATCGGAAATGGGGAAGTTCAAGTGGCGGAAGGCAGCAGCTCGATTGCCGCAATGCCAAAATAAGAAATTCCTTTATAGAAGGCAGAAGTATCCCTCAATTAGCGGAGGAATATTATCTTTCTTTAGAAACAATAAAGAAAATAGTTTATTCACATAAAAGGCACTGATGCTTTCATCAGTGCCTTTTATGTAAAAAACATTTCTAAGTTATTTTATCCATTTAAGCAAGACGTTTCAGCATTTAAAATAAGGATAGAAATAATGGAATGGAGATACGAAATGACTAACCAGTTTATTAATAATGAACAGTTAAATTATGTGAAAAGCCAGATTGCTTTAATAAACGATAGTATGAAAAAAAATGTACCTGAAAAAGTGTTAACGGCTGTGATTGATTTAGCTAATAGCAAAATCTCTGCCCTTTTTCCTAATGCATCAATAGAAAAACAAGATATGCTGGATGTTTCTAAACTAAAATCAGATAAAGAATATGATCAATATATCG
Source organism: Niallia taxi (assembly GCF_032818155.1). Classification (NCBI taxonomy): domain Bacteria; kingdom Bacillati; phylum Bacillota; class Bacilli; order Caryophanales; family Bacillaceae; genus Niallia; species Niallia taxi. The sequence goes on along the minus strand of NZ_CP102589.1, from coordinate 3,652,551 downwards.
ATCGTCTTGCAACCTATCTATTGCCCTTTCCATTAGTTACCGAGCAGCAGCTGAAAAAAATGTTTCCAAAGCAAAAAAAATTAAAGCTGCCTGATTTAGGGAGTATAGATTACAGCAAGCTCACTTATTTATGCTGGAATGATTTAAGGTCGAATAAAAAGTTTATTGTCTATGTGTTGAATGGAAAGCTAGTCGGCATTGAAGGCAGTTTAACACCAACAAGTAAAAAAAATCTTTGCACCTTTTGTAACTGCTTCACAGAGGTATCCTATTTTTCTACTATCACCAAAGCAAAAAAGTCAAAAAGTCCAGATTACTATAAGGCGATTGGTAATTTAATATGTACAGACAGTACCGAATGCAATCAGAAAATAACTAATGTTGAGCATTTAACTGCTTTTTTGAGTGCGGCACTTGCTAAATAAAATGCTTTTTTTAAAAAATCTATTTTCAAAAAAGGCAAATTCACTAACTAGTGTCTGCCTATTACAGCCACATAGCAAAAAGAGCGAAGCCAACCATTATGACAAGGAAGGTGGCAAGCACATAGCCGGCATATCGGACAGGCTTTGGAAATGTGCTGACATGATAATCCTGTTCTGGGAAACGGTCGCCAGTTACTTGCTGTGCTGCTTTAAATTCAGAGGGTACAAATATTTCTTCCTTATTGTTCATATATTTAGTTTCATCAATTTGTGTTTCATGGATTTTGGTCATGTTATTGCCTCCATTTTTAAAATATGGAAATATATGTTGTTTATATTGTGGCAGATAGTCTAAAAAAGTGCAATTATTTTCCTTGTTAGGGAGTATTAAGAAGTAATTTGGAGATGTTAATTAGCAAAAAGAAAATTGTAGGTGTTTGTAAATGAAACAGGAACAACAGCAAATGGTCGATAAAATGCGGGAAATGACGGCCAAGGGGGACAACTTTCATACAGAATATTGGAGCCGCTTTGCTGATTTTGAAAATTGGCAATTCTGGCTTAATATTATTTTCCTTTTAGCGCCACTTATTCTTTTGCTCCTATTCATTGATCGTAAAAGGATCTTCCAAATTTTATTCTTTGGCTTTGCCATTCATGCATTGATGAATTATTTAGATTCTGTTGCCGTATTGAAGGGACTTGTATTTCATCCTTTTCCACTTACACCATTAATGAATATTAACTTATCTATCAACACATCCTTCATTCCGGTTACATTTATGCTGACATATCAATACTGTATTAAACGAAACAAAAACGTGTATATTGGTGGCATTTTCGCAAGCATTGGAACAGGAATCGTCCTTGGTGGCTTTGCGAAGGCAATTGACTATATCCAGCTTTATCACTGGATGAATGTGGGTTTTATTTTTCTGTTTGATTATCTCCAATTTGTTACTGCTGTATTGCTAGTAAAGTTTTTTATGTATTTAGGTGAGAAAAAGGGTAGGAAAGATCAAATGATTGAATAATTCTTTATTTGTTCACATAAAAATTAATTTTGGTGTATATGTTAAAAAAGATCATTCAAGAAGGTTCATATACGTCTATAATAAAGGAATAAAAAAATTCTAGCCTACTAATGAATACTAATTAATCAAGTGCGTTTGGATGAAAGGAGCAAATATTGAAAAGTGAAGCAATTATATAAATGGATCTATATTGTGCTAGGAACGATATTTTTAGGAATCGGTATTCTCGGGATATTTCTGCCTTTACTACCAACAACTCCATTTTTGCTGCTAACATCATTTTTTTACACACGAAGCTCAGAAAGGCTGAATGCATATTTTCGTTCAACAAAATTTTATGAGGAATACGTTAAAGGATTTAAAAAAGGTGAACTAACAAAAAAACAAAAAATAAAAATATTGGCCACCTGCTATATATGCATTGGAATAAGTGCTTACTTTGCACCGCATATGTATATGCGGTTAATTCTTGCCTGCATTGCAATTGTCCAGTTGATTTCAATGTTTATTATTAAAACAAAGGCTGATGAACCGAAGGACATTATAATAAAAAAATGATTAGGAGCTTTGGATTAATAATTCCAGCTCTTTTTTGTTTGACTGATAAAGGGGTGGGAATATATAGAAAAGAATAAACAATAAGGGAGTGTTGATTTTGGCAGTTATAACGCATATTGGACTTGCAGTTGATGATTTAGATAAAGCAATTGATTGGTATCAAAATACACTTGGCTTTAAGTTAATCGCTGGACCATATTCCTTTTCTCAAGAGGAAGAAGACAGTGAAAATATGACAAATGATTTATTAGGAAAGCAAATTAAAAAAATGCGTAATGCGCATTTAACTGGCGATAACCAGGTAGGTGTTGAGCTGTTTGAGTTTCAAAATCCTAAAACGAGCATGAAGCAAAGACAAATTCACGATGCTGGTTTTTTTCATATTTGTTTAGTTGTTAATAATGTGGAAGAAAAGGCCAAGGAAATAAGCAGAACCGGCGGAACAATTAGAAGTGATATTTGGAATACATGGCCAGGGAAGCCGTATCATTTAGTATACTGTGAAGATCCCTTTGGAAATATTATTGAACTTTATTCGCACAGTACGGAGCTGATGTATGGAAACAAAGAAACCTAAAAGAGCTTTTAAATAGTGTAAAGAGGTGGAAAAATGGGGGAAGCTTGGGCACCAGAGGTTGTGGTAGAAAAGGAATTGGCAGTTCAATTAATTGGCAAGCAGGTTCCAGAAATATGGATGGAGTCGATTAAGGAACTGGGGGAAGGCTTTGATAATACGATATTTTTAGTTAATGGCCAATATGTGTTTCGTTTTCCGCGCAGGCAATTGGCGGAGAATCTTTTAAAGACAGAAGCTGCTTTACTGCCATTTCTTCAACCTTTGTTACCGATAAAAATACCAGTGCCAATATTTTTTGGTGAAAAATCCAAAGAGTATAAATGGAGCTTTTTAGGCTATGAATTTCTTCCAGGTGATATGCCTGCTGAATTGGGTAAAAGTAATCGGTCAAAACTAATTCGGCCACTTGCAGAGTTTCTAAAATGTCTCCATCATATACCTGTTACCAAACGAACGGATATACCTGTTCCATATGATACACTTGCCCGCCTTGATATTGAAAAACGGAAGCCTAGATTGATCGAAAAGCTGAAATATTTGTTGGAGCTTAATGCGAGTCCGGTTCTACATATGGCGATAAACTATGCACAGAAAGTTGAACCAATCGAGGTGCCAAAAAGGCATGTACTAGTGCACGGTGATCTTCACTTAGGCAATATGCTTGTTAATCAAAACAAGGAATTAACTGCAATTATTGATTGGGGCGATGTGCATCTCGGCCATCCGGCAATTGATTTAGCAATTTGCTACAGTTTAATCTATAAAGAAGAAAGAGAAGCATTTTTTGCCATTTATGGAGAGGTGGATGCTATTTCCTTGGAGCTAGCTAAGTTTAAAGCAGTTTATACACTTGTACTGCTGCTTGCATATGCCTCAGATAAAGGGAGTAAGAAATTGTATGAGGAAGCGATTATAAGTCTTGCTATTGCACTAAGCTAAACAAGGTGCTTATTTGACTGAAATTTCATGATATTATATAATATAGTTAATAATTGAATGAAAATATCCTTTGTCAAAAGGGGAGTAACTGAGACAATAAAGTCGTCAATACAGGTCAGTGTGACCTCGGCTTTGTTGGCAACATATGTTGTTTGTGAGACCTTTGCCATTTATTTGGTGAGGTCTTTTTGTTATGCCTATTTTTTAGAAATTTAATGAAGGGAGGGGAAAAAATGTCGACATTAAAAAGGCTTATGAAAAAGTATGTTCAAAAGGAAGGAGCTAAAATTCTGAAAGAAAAGGGGCTGCCCTTATTAAAAAAAGAATGGGAAAAGCGCAAGGGAAAAAAATAAAGGAGTGATTATGATGAAGAAATTATTATTAGCTTTACCTATGCTGCTGGTAATTGCAGCAGGCTGCTCACCTGTTGAAGAGACGAAAAACACTATTACTTATGTTAATGAAGCAACAGAGTATGCCAATGAGGCAGCAACATTTGCTGAGGAGCTTCCAGCTATGGCACAAGATGCTGTTACAAATCCAGAGACAGCTGAACAGCTAGAGAGCACATTAAAGGATTTTCAAGCGCAAATTGATGAGTTTAATCAAGTGGAGGTACCGCAATTAATGGAAGATTTAAATGGGCAAATAAGTGAGCAAAATGGAAAAATTCAAGCTGGTGTCGAGGATGCGATAACAGCTATCGAGGAAGGTTCCTTTCAGCCTGATATTCTCCAAAACAGTGAACTGCTGAATTCATTGCAGAACATTCAAGGCATATATGAAAATATCCAAAAGCTAGGAAATGAATAAAGCTTCTGGCAGTGCGGCAGTCAGTGACTGCCGTTTTTATTTTGTCTTAGCAGCATTCCTGCGATACTGGTATTGCTTCCACTGAAAGCGGATAAAGCAGCCAATACAGAAGCCGAGTATAGCAATAATGGAGGCAAGACCTACCATAATCGTGAAGGCAGTCCCAAGGATGCTCCAGCCTAATTGAAAGGAGAGGACAGCCCCTGCAAGACAGATGACAGCAATGATTTGGTTAAATGCCTGCTGATCCCAGTCTTCCGCTATATATTCACTTCGTGTTTTCCTTAGGAAAATAGCTGCAAATTTCATGATTGGATTCCATTTAAGCAGTAAGCCAAGCAGCCCTGCAATAAGGGGGATGAGCAATACCCAGTGCAAATGAAAGAGCAGACTTAATAAGGTGGAAAGAAATATGACCCATTGGTTTGTTCGTACAAGGGGACGAGGAATTGTTTTGAGTGTGTCTGTCATTATTACCAACCTTTCTTATGTGATTTATTATCATTGTACGCTTTGCACATAAAAAAGTTAAGAGTATTCTAACCCAAAACAGAGTCAGGTTTTTTATGGGGGATAATGAAGGTACTAAGGAAAATCTTAGTACATAGAATTATAGTTTGCTTTCTTCCTGCAAAAAGGACCAGAAACGAAATAATTGCCCGGCAACCTTTTCTGGGTTTTCTTTTAGAGCGTGATGGAGATCAGGATACCTTTGGAGAGCTACAAGAATACTATAATCTTCTGCAGGGATTGCTAAGTGCATGTCGCTGCCATACTGTGAAGCAGTTTCCATAACTGCAGATCTTCCTAAAAGATAATCTGTGCTCACTTTAAAGTAATCTGCGAGATTTTGCAGTGTTTCCGTATCTGGCTTACGATTGCCATTCTCATATCCAGAAATAGACACTTTTGTTACGTTCATTGCATCTCCTAATATTTGCTGTGAAATATTAGCTGACTTTCTAAGAGCCTTTAGTCTTTCTGGAAAACTCATATATTTTCCTCCCGTTCTTCTAAGATGCTTCTATTATAAGTTAACTTATAGCTAACAGTAAATGTTCACAAATAAGTTAACTAATTAGTGATTAGGTTGTTGAAGTTAACCTCTGGTTTACGTATAATAGAAGGAGATAAAACGGCTATGACTGGGAAGAGGTGATAGGATGACTAGAATTAAATTGCGCTATATTAGGAAGGAGTATGGCTATACTTATCAGCAAATGGCCAGTAAGCTAGGCATCACGAAGTCCTACTATTGGCAAATTGAGAATGGAAAAAGAGGTTTATCTTATGATAATGCGCTAAAAATAGCAAGCATATTTCAGAGGAATCCAGATGACATATTTCTACCAGAGAACAATCATATGAGCCGTCTAGCAAATACCGAATAAGTTAGTGAAGACAGGTTATTAGACTTTCTGTGGGAGTAATATGGCTTTTCTGTTTATGGATGTTATTTGAGATTTAAGAGATGTTCGCCCCGCTTTTAGCGATTATTGATAGGCTTTTAACTTTGCTTTTATTATAACAAAAATAAAGTGCTGCAGTGAAGCTGGAATGAGCAGCAAGATCTGTATGTTTGTTTAGTGCAAAAATTATCTCTTTAACTTGCGGATAAGGTATCTGCGAAATTTAAATGCTTTATCATCTGTTTCTCCTCTTTTATAGCCGTTCTTATTTAATAGAAATACCGCTGCAAATCTCTTTGCCCCTTCTTATCACAATTTTCCGAATGGGATTGATTTTCTCTCTTTACTGTGTAAAAGTAGAGAATATAAATAGAGGAGGACGGTTTGTAAACATGGATAATAAGACAATTAGTTTTATAGGCAGCGGCAAAATGGCACAGGCAATTTTCGGCGGCATGCTTAAGTCAGGATTCACAAGCCATGAGGCGTTAATTGCAAGTGCGAAAACAGCAGCTACTGCTGAAATGGTGACTAAAAAATATGAAATCAAGACAACAACAGATAATAGGGTAGCAGCATCATACGGTGATATTGTTGTCCTTGCTGTAAAACCTTATTTGCATACAGAAGTATTAAATGAAATTAAGGAATCCTTAAAGGAGAATGCTATCATTATAACAATTGCTGCTGGTGTTGATATTTCTTATATGCAAGAGCAATTATCAATGAGTAGTAAGATTATTAGAACAATGCCAAATACACCGTCCCTAGTAGGTGAAGGGATGACAGTAATTTGTCCGAATAAAAATATAACGGAAGAAGAATTACAGTATACAGTCGACCTGTTTACGTCTTTCGGTAAGGTTGAAGTAATGGAAGAACGTTTGATGGATGCTATACCTGCTATCAGCGGCTCCTCCCCTGCATATGCATTTCTGTTTATTGAAGCGCTGGCAGATGGTGGTGTTCGAAGCGGCATCCCGAGAGAAACCTCTTATCGTCTCGCAGCGCAAAGTTTGCTTGGTGCAGCGAAGATGGTTCTAGAAACCGGTAAGCATCCTGGCATTCTCAAGGATGAGGTTTGTACACCAGGTGGTACGACAATTGAAGCGATCGCCACATTGGAGCAATTGCAGTTTAGGGGAACAATTATGGCTGCAATGGATAACTGTACAAGAAAGAACAAAGAATTACAAAAATAAGCAGGATAGGATGTATGTACTAGGTATATTCGTTTTGCTTATTATAAAAATAATACAAAAAAGTCCAAGCTGTGAGTCTTTCCTAACAACTTGGACTTTTTTTGTTGTCAAAAATAGGTCATTAATCCTTTGGATTTCTTTTATTTCAGCTTTTAAGTTCAGCATGATTTATGTATAATAAGCATTATTCAATAACAATAACATCAATAATACTAGCTTATTTATGATAATAATAGACCTTTTGGACTGCAATGAAAAACAGCTTTTATTTGGGCACTTAAACTGTTTGGAGCAACTAGTGCAACCGGCCGTTATTCATGAGTTTAGCTGGTTTTTTTTTTATTTATGAGGGGAAAGCTAACCAGACAAAATAAAGAACGGCAGAGATAGATACGTTTTTTTTTGTAAGGGAATATGTAAAAGAGGTGTGGCAAATGATTTTCGATAAATATAAAAGCATATTGATTATGAAGATGAAAAATCAGCTTACAGGCTGGTTTGATAATAATGAGCAAGCATCGATTGAAAACAGAGATGTTTATCGATTTTTGCATTCTATTAAAGGGACTTCTGGAACATTGGAGCTTGATTTGCTTTACAGCATTTCCTCAGAGCTGCTTGCGAAGGTGGAAAATAGAAAAAACCCGTGGTCCATACAGGAGTTAAGAGACTTTTTGAACGGCCTTATGGAAATTAGCTATGAATATGAACATTTCCACGAGGAAATAGGGAAAACACCCGATTTAAGGGATGGTGATGCACCACTTATTCAAATTATTGATGATGACATTTCCCTGCTTATCTTCCTTAAGGATAAATTAGAAAGCAAAGGATGGATGGTTATTGCCAACACGACTGCAGAAAAGGCGATAGAGCAATACTATAATATGCATCCTGATTGCATCATTATTGATATTAACCTGCCTGAGCAATCTGGCTTTGAGGTGCTTAGTGTTATCCAAAAACATACAAATAGAGCTTTCATTCCGAAAATAATGTGCAGTATTAAAACAGACAGGGAATCAAGAATCGAGGCTTACAAAAAGGGTGCGGATGACTTTATTGAGAAGCCGATTGATGTCGAGGAATTCTTAATACGAGTGGAACGGCATTTAGAACGAAAGAAAATATTCGATCAATCTGTGTTAATTGACGAATTGACCCAGGTATATAATCGTAAATTTCTTAAGGATTCATACAGTAGGTTTATCAGTGATATGGCAAGGCTTAATGCTAACGGAACAATTGCTGTTTTAGACATTGATTACTTTAAGCGCGTTAATGATACATATGGGCATATTGTCGGTGACAAGGTGCTGATGGAATTCGCTCAATTTTTGAAAAAAAGTATTAGAAGTACAGATACACTGTTCCGTTATGGTGGAGAAGAATTTGTCATTCTGTTCCAGAGGGCGACAGAAACAGAAATAAAAGAAGTGTTGGAGCGTATGCTTGAAGAGTTTTCACAAATAGACTTTAAAGAGGGTGAACAAACCTTCCGACTTACATTTTCAGCCGGAATCTATCGAATTGAGAACAAAGAAATAGGCTTGCACTCAGCAATAAAAACTGCAGATGAAGCTTTATATTTGGCGAAGGAGAGTGGCAGAGCAAGGGTGGAAACAGCCAACAAGCTCAAGATTTCAAAAGCCACAAAGCAATTGAATGTGTCGATTGTGGATGATGATGCACTAATCCGCTCCATCTTAATTAATATTTTCAGCTCCTTGGAGTTTGATAATATCAGTCTTGATGTGAAAGCCTATGAAGATGGAATGCAATTCCTTGATTCAGACAGGCTAACACAAAATGGAATCCACTTCTTAATTTTGGATGGGATTATGCCTGTTATGGACGGTCTTGAAATTTTACAAATAGTGAAGAAGTCCCAGCACCGCAATAATGTTCATGTACTCATGCTAACTGGTAGAAAAAGTGAAAATGATATTGCGGAAGCATTGAAGCTTGGAGCGGATGATTACGTGACAAAGCCTTTTAGTTTGACAGAGCTGCAGGCGAGAATTGTCCGTCTCATTAAAAGGATGGTTTAACGTGGCGAAGGAAATTATTTTATTAGTGGTTGTGGCTGCAGGCTCCATTCTGATCTTGCTTATGCTCCTTGCCTATCTAGTAATTAGAAAGGTATTAGAAAACAGCAGGCGTAAACAGATAAACGAAATAAAGGAAAATATAGCACAGGATGTCTTTCTAACTCTTCAGGACAAACGTAATGAGCTTGTCTTTACTGCTGAGTCATTGCTTGAAAAGGAGGCGCTTGAAGAGCTTCTTACAAAGTATACGGAAGTGCTTGAAGGTCAACAGGAGAAGGAAAGCTTAAGAATGCTAGCTGCAGCAAACTTGACAGATTATTATCGGAAAAACGTAACTGCTCGAAAATGGAGCACGCGTATGAATACACTTTATCATATTGAAAGCTTCCATCTTGAAATGCTAAAAGATGAATTGATTCACTTGGCTGAGGCAGATTCTAAGCGATCGAAGGAGGAAAAAATCCAAATTTACCGGATTCTTGCTTCTTTCCAGTATGATGGGATCTTTTCACTTATCAATAAGCAGGAATTCCTAGCAGAAAAGGATTTTCGAAGTATATTGACAAGACTGGACAAAGACATCTTTGCGAGCATGCTCGAGCAGTTTGATGAATGTGTGGAGGAGCTTAAGCTGGCAATTATTGACGTAATGGGTGTTAGAAAGGAGCTTGAGTATATCCAATTCTTGGAGGATGTGTTCAACGCCTATGAAGGAGAGCTAAGACTAAGAGCTTTAAAGGCCATTTCTAATATTGGAATTGTTTCAAGCATAGATACTTATCTGCCATTATGTCAATCAGATATTTGGCAGGAAAGAATGATGGCTGCAAGACTGCTTGGGTTTGTTAAGGGAGATACCTCTTTATTGCTCTTAAAGGAGCTGCTTCATGATAGGTCATGGTGGGTTAGGTCTCAAGCAGCTGAATCAATTATGAAATTTAAGACGGGAACGATAGTGCTTGAAGATGTACTTCGGCATTCAACAGATCCCTTCGCAAGAGATATGGCTTGGGAATGGATCAATAAAGGTCAAATAAAAGGAGCTAATTAAGTTGGTTTTAGAATGGTGGACAAATGCTGTATTGTTTTTTGGTGGATTTATTTCCATATATATGGTGATAATTATTACTTTTTACACAGCAATTCTTATCGTGTCAATGGTACAGCTTCGCAGAGAATATCAACTTAATAGGGAGCAATCCTTTGAGGACATAGCAGATGGGCTGTACACAAAGCCTGTATCTATCATTGTACCTGCATACAATGAAGAGGCGGGAATCATACCGAGTATTCGCTCGTTGCTTAGTGTTGATTATCCTCAGTATGAGATTATTGTCGTAAATGACGGCTCAAAGGATCAAACACTGCAAAAGGTGATTGATTATTATGATATGGAGCTGGTTCAAAAGGTTGTCCGCAAGCAAGTGGAAACAAAGCCAATCAAGGCAATTTATCAATCTAAGCTTTTGCCAAGGCTATTTCTGATAGATAAGGATAATGGAGGGAAGGCAGATGCTTTAAATGTGGGCCTGAACTTTTCTAACTATCCTTATATATGCTCCCTTGATGGCGATTCTGTTCTTGAAAGTGATGCTTTCTTGAAGGTGATGAAGCCGATTATGGACAGCAATGAGGAGGTAGTGGCTTCAGGCGGAAGCATCCGAATTGCCAATGGCTGTAAGATTAAGGACGGAAATATACTGGAGATTGGTTTATCGAACCATCCTCTTGTTATTATGCAAATTATTGAATATTTGAGAGCATTCTTAATGGGCAGAATCGGTCTCAGTAAACATAATTTATTGTTAATAATATCCGGTGCTTTCGGCGTGTTTTCTAAACAATGGGTAATTAAGGCTGGCGGCTATCAAACAGATACGGTTGGAGAGGATATGGAGCTTGTTGTCCGTATACACAGAATCTTGAAGGAATCTAAAGTCAATAAAAGAATTGTCTATGTTCCAGATCCTGTTTGCTGGACAGAGGTTCCTGAGGATATTAAATTCCTGAGAAGACAGCGGCGCAGATGGCATAGAGGATTGTTTGAAAGTCTCTGGAATCACAGAAAACTGACATTCAATCCGAAGTATGGAAGCATTGGGATGATTTCCTTCCCGTATTTTTGGTTGATTGAGTTTTTCGGTCCAATTGTAGAAATATTAGGGTATATATACGCTGTTATTGCGATCTTTTTTGGTGGTATTTATTTAGAATTTGCCATTTTAATATTTTTATTATCCTGCATATATGGATCAATTTTTTCTATGGCAGCAGTTTTATTGGAGGAATGGAGCCTCCGCAAGTATCCAAAGGTAACTCATTTGCTGAAGCTGTTTTTCTTTTCGCTGACAGAGTCACTCTGGTACAGGCCATTAACCGTTTTTTGGCGCTGTGAAGGGATATTCCAGCTCATTAAAGGGGAGAAGTCTTGGGGAGACATGAGTCGTAAAGGAGTATCTAAATGAAAAGAAGAACTACATGGTTGTTTTTCCTGTTAATCATTCTTGGTATTGGCATCATTTTAAGTCCCTTTTGGCTTTGGCAGTTGAAGGAGACGAAGGAACTGGATGTACTGATAATGGATAAGACTGTTCCAGATAAAACATATAGGGAGCATAGTGGGCTTGTTTACATATTAAATAACCAAAAATATGTGAAGGCCAATAAAGACAAGTATTACAGTCAAAGTGATTATAAAGGCTTTAAGCCAACAGATGACAATAATTACAAGATAAGTGAGGTTCCTGACGATTTAAGTAATTATGATGTACTGTATTTGACAGATCAGTATGGTGTATACGAAGAGGAATTCTATGGCAGCAATTCGCTTGGAGAGAGATCAGATAAATTATATGGCGGGTTGGAAACAGAGGATGTTGACAAAATAGAGAATGCTCTTTTCCAATCAGATAATAAGACATTAATTGCTGAGTTTAATACATTTGCTAGTCCGACAAATGACGAGGCAAGAGAAAAAATCACCACTTTGCTTAATGTATCGTGGAGTGGCTGGATTGGCAGGAATTTTTCCGATTTGAACGGAGATGAAGTTCCTGTTTGGGTAAGGGATAACTATAAAGAGCAAAGTGGCAAGGAATGGAGTTTCACAGGCTCTGGTATTGTTTTAATAAATAAAGAAGATTATATTGTTGTTCTGAATAATAAGGATTTAACAGATACTGGTATCGAGTTTACAACAACGAACAAAGGCACCTCTGTTTTGCATAAAGAGTTGACATCCCAATATGATTACTGGTTTGACATTATTGAAGCAAACGATCAGGATGGTGTGCTTGCACAATATACATTGCCAGTATCGAAAGCAGGCAAGGAGAAACTTAAAGGTTATAATATACCAAGCTCTTTTCCAGCGATTGTTCAAAATGCAAATGGACAATATACCTCCTATTATTTTGCTGGGGATTATGCAGATGAAGCAGAAGTGCCGAGTTTGTATCAAACAGTCGGGTTTGATACGTGGAAAAAATACATCACCTATCGAAAGTCCTTTTACTGGAATACTTATGTACCGATTATGAAGAGTATTTTGAGGGATGGTCTACATAAACCAGCAGCTAAAGAAAACAGTGTAGAAACAGTGAAGGTTGGTCAAATAGAAACAAACAGCCGGACAAATGATGAATTTATTCAGATTAAAAAGGATGGGAAATGGGAAGACCTCGTAATTAAAGGTGTTAATATGGGGATTTCCAAGCCTGGAGCATTTCCTGGTGAAACATCCATAACAAAGGATGAATATTATCGTTGGTTTAATGAAATTGGAGCAATGCATGCCAATACAATCAGGGTTTACACATTGCATCCCCCAGGCTTTTATCAAGCATTATATGAATATAACCAAAGTGCAAAAGAACCGTTGTATCTTATTCACGGCACTTGGGTTAATGAAGATGTTTTGACAGAAAAGCAAGACGCTTATTCGGAAGAAGTAACAGCGGATGCGAAGGAAGAAATCAAGAACATGATTGACATCATCCATGGAAAGGCGGATTTGCCGGAGAGAACAGGACACGCTTCAGGTAAGTATGAGTATGACGTATCTCCATATGTTCTTGGGTTTATGCTTGGAACAGAGTGGGACCCTGATGTTGTCAACTATACGGATGATAAACACAAGGGTGCAAAAAACTATGTAGGTACTTACTTTAAGACAGAAAAAGCATCTCCATTTGAGGTTTGGCTTGCGAAGCTAATGGATTACTCAGCTGATTATGAAGCAAAGCAATACAAATGGCAGCATACGATGAGCTTTACCAACTGGGTGACAACAGACATGCTTGACCATCCAGCAGAGCCGAGTAAGGACGAAGACAAGGCAGTCGTTGATCCGAATCATATTAAGAAAACAGATAAGTTCCATGCAGGTCTGTTTGCAGCCTATCATGTTTATCCGTATTACCCAGACTTTTTGAACTATGAGAAGGGTTATTCCACCTATAAAAACAAACAAGGTGAGCAAAGCAATTATGCAGCATATTTAAACCAGCTGCGTAAGATGCATGACATGCCAGTAATGGTGGCTGAGTTTGGTGTGCCAGCATCGCGGGGAAAAACGCATGAGAATGTTAATGGGATGAATCAAGGCTTTATTTCCGAGAAAGAGCAGGGTAATATCGATAAGAGCCTTTACCAGATGATACTCGACGAGAAATATGCAGGTGGCCTTGTCTTCACATGGCAGGATGAATGGTTTAAAAGGACATGGAACACAATGGATTATGATAATCCAAACAGACGGCCGTTCTGGTCCAATATCCAAACAAATGAGCAGCATTTTGGTCTATTAAGCTTTGATCCTGGCAAGTATGAGCCAACCATCTACATAGATGGAAGTACAGAGGATTGGAATAAGCTAAATGTTCCGCCATTATATACTGCATCTGACAAGGAAGAAAATACTGTTCAAGATGTAAGTGTTACTTCAGATGAGCAGCAGCTGAGCTTTAAGATTAATTATAAGGATTCGATTAACCTTAAAACAGATCATACTTATCTCTTGTTAGATACAATTGCAGATCAAGGTCAGAAAAGTACAGCACTAGAAGGAAACGAAAAAGTGGATACAGATTTTGGCGTCGACTTTGCTGTTAAAATTGGTGAAAAGAATGATTCCCATATTCTTATCGACAGCTACTATGATTCTTATTACTTGCATTATGGACATCTTTTAAACATGATAAAGAAAGAAAGCTATGCAAGTAAAAAGAATAATGGTGTATACCATCCAATCAGACTTGCCCTTAATAAAGAGTTGGAAATTCAAGGGGAAACGATTCCGTTCAATTCGTATGAAACAGGGAAATTATTATACGGGAATGGTAATCCAACCAGTAAAGATTTTAACAGCCTTACCGATATTAGTGTAAGTGAGGATAAAAAGACAATAGAGCTCCGCATACCATGGGCTTTATTGAATATCAAAGATCCGAGTCAGAAGGAAATATTGGCCGACTTGTGGAAGAAGGGCATGGAAGGCAGCCAAGTAATCGAAGGTATACATATGGCTATCGTGATGGAAAAGGATAAAAAGATTGTGCAAACACTTCCTGAAATGGGAAGTGACAACAAAATTCATCTAGAAAACACGAAGCAGTTTACCTGGGACAATTGGGAGGAACCTGCCTATCATGAACGACTAAAAGAATCTTATTATATATTACAAGAGGCCTTCTCTAAAATAGGGAATTAGGGGAGAGAGAATACATGAAGAGAATATTGTTGGCTGAAGATGAAGATGTTTTGAGAATGTTAATAGTAGACACACTTGAAGATGAAGATTATACAGTTGATGAAGCGCCAGATGGGGAAGAGGCTCTCCAGCTGATTGAAAAGCATGACTACGACTTAATTATTTTAGATTATATGATGCCAATTATGACTGGGTTGGAAGTCATCCAAAAGGTCAGGGCTAATGATGCGAAGAAGCATTTGAAAATATTAATGCTGTCAGCAAAAAATCAAGCATCAGAACAAAATTATATATTAGAGGTCGGGGCAGATTACTTTATGGCGAAGCCTTTTAGTCCCCTCGCATTACTAGACAAAGTAGGGGATATTCTTGATGAAGATTAATTCCTATATTAGAAAAAGCATATCAAGGCAATTTATGGCCTTAATATGCTTTTTCATTCTATTGTTTATATTAGGAGGGCTTGTATTAGTCTTTCTACAGGACTCTGTTAACAATGAATATGTTAATAACCGCAAAGAGCTTGTTGAAAAGCAGGCAACGGTAAGACAGATAGAAACAAAGCTGAATAGCGCAATGTTTAATATCAGAGGGTATTTTGCCTTTGATAACGAGAATTTAAAGGAGTCAGCATTAAGTCAGCAAGCTGATATTGTAAAGCTGATTAATGAATTAGATAAAATGGTGACATCTGAGGAGGATATTCGTTTTTCAACAGAACTTTCGTCCTTTTACCATTTTTATTTTGATGAAGCTATGCCTGAAGCAATTGCATACTTTGAATCTGGTGATAATGATGCTGTGTCTTCCATTGCCAATAATGGTGCAACTGATAGAATTAATACCTTTCAACAATTGCAAACAAGCTATCTTCAATCGGTATCTAATTCGCTGACGGATGAAGTAAGTAAGCTTACAAGTCATATTGCCATGCTGCAAGTCGCTTTTCTTGTATATATCATTATCGTTTTAGCAATAGTGTTACTTCTCGGCCGAATGATGGTAAGGAGAATTGGCAAACCATTAACTGATTTTGCCGTTACAGCAAATGAAGTAGCCAAAGGAAATGAAGCAGAAATTACACTTGTTAAAAACCGGGAAGATGAATTGGCAACATTGTCGATTGCATTTGAACAGATGTATTTAAGTATTCAAGAAAAAGAACAAGATTTACTTGCCCAAAATGAAGAGCTGCAGGCACAGCAGGATGAACTGCAGGCACAGCAATTTGAATTGGAAAAGGTACTTGAGACCGTTCAGTTAAATGAAGATGCATTAATGCGCAGAAATAGGTTTATTAATGGTCTGTCAAGCTCTCTTGATAAACAGGAGGTGCTTGAGAGCATCATTGTAAATATGTGTGACGTTGTTCGTGCTGACAGAGGAATTATTATAGAAGTTGAAAGCAGTGCCTTTGCAGCATTCGGTATTTCAAATGAAGGAGCAGAGCAATTTACAAGACATCTTTATACAGGGATGTTTCATCGCCTTGAATTGGAAAAATCACCTTTTACAATCTTAAGGGATTTGCATCTATCTGAAAAAGGCTACCATCTTGAAACTGGAAGAGTACATGATCTTTATGTGCCAATTTTAGCAACTTCTGGTGATATTTCAGCGATTATGATGCTTAGCAGATTTGCTTGTGGCTTCACGGAATTGGAAATGGAAGAGTTTATTGCTTTGGCAAAACAAATTGGAATTTCTTTAGATAAGATTCATTTATTCGAACAAACAGAAAAGGATAGAATCTTGAACAGGGATATTCTTAACAACGTCCAAGAAGGCATCCAATTAGTGAGCACTAAAGGTGATATTATTCACGCGAACAGCAAGTTTTATGAAATTATGTCTGATAAGGGCGAGCTAGAGATTCTTGGCGGGCAGAAGTGGCAGGAATGGACAGGACAGCTGCAAGAAAATCTAGAGGATACAGATGCATTAATTGCCTATATCAAACAGTCGATGAAGGTTTCTCAAACAGATTCATTCATTTATAAATTGAGGGAAGATAAGATAGTCAAAGTATATAGTGAACATTTATACAGAGGGGATGAAAAATTCGGGACTGTTTTCGTCTACAGAGACATCACGATGGAATATGAAGTGGACAAAATGAAGTCTGAGTTTGTCAGCACGGTTAGTCATGAGCTTCGTACACCGCTTGCAAGTATCCTTGGATTTACAGAGCTAATAATAAACCGTGATTTGAAGCCTGAAAGACAGAAAAAGTATTTGAATACAATCTATGGAGAAACAAAAAGATTAACTTCTTTAATTAATGACTTCCTTGATGTTCAACGAATGGAAGCAGGCAAACAGACATATGAGAAAAAATATATTGAATTGCTTCCAATCTTAGAAAGAGTTGTTGAAAACCAAGAGGTGAATATTACAAAACATCAGATTAATATTCATAACTCACAAAAGAACACGTTTATCCTTGGTGACAGATCAAAAGTTGAGCAGGCGTTCACAAATATTATTAATAATGCTATCAAATATTCACCTGACGGCGGTAATATAGATATCAGCATCTATCAAGAGGCTGGATACCTGAAGGTTGCTGTGAAGGACCAAGGCTTGGGAATTCCAGAAACAGCACTTGATAAACTGTTTACAAAGTTTTATAGAATAGATAATTCAGACCGTCGTAAAATTGGCGGAACTGGTTTGGGATTAGCAATTGTGAAGGAAATCATGCTAGCACATGAAGGAGATATAACGATTAATTCCGAATATGGCAATGGCAGCACATTCACCATGAGCTTCCCGAGTGTTGAGTGGAATATGGAGACGTCTACATCGGATGTAAGTACAGATGAAAAAGTCCGTTATAAGGTAATGGTAGTGGAAGATGACTACAGCTTGGCAGAGCTTATTATTCAAGAACTGCAGGAAAGCGACTTCCATGTCTTCTATTCAAAAAATGGAATAGAAGGACTGAAGAAGATGGAGGAGGTGCAGCCAGATGCCCTCGTTCTTGACATCATGCTAGAGGACAACAAAATGGATGGCTGGGATATTATGAAGGCAATGAAGAACTCAGAGAATATGAAAAATATACCCATTGTTGTTTCCACTGCATTAGATGAAAAGGAAAAAGGGATAGCACTAGGCGCAAATGACTATTTAGTAAAACCATATCCGCCAAGCCAGCTTTCTCGTTCCATCCTGCAAACATTGCTGAAAATGGGCAAAATCGGGCAAGTTTTAATCCCAGAAGAGCAAGAATAGTGAGTATGCTGCACTCCGATAATTGGAGTGCAGTTTTTTTATGCAGAAGCTATTTTTTTCGTAAGTAATGTAGTGAAGATGGCGACAGATATAATCGTTAAAAATGAAGCAGCTAAAACGGAAAGTCCAACAATCTTTAATCCGCCTAACAAGACGAGTCCATCTATTATAAATATAATGATGCCTACAGGAAATCTGAAGATGTTTGCAAGCATTTGTGCAAGCATATCGGTACCGCCTGTACTCGTATCAAACCGGAGCATTATCCCAATGCCGATGCCAATGACACTCCCGCCGATAACAGAGCTTATGATAATATTAGTAGAGAATGTTTCGCGCATAAAAGAAAACACGTCAATCATGCCAGATGATATTAAAAAACCTAGTAATCCATACGCTATATATCGCTTATTGTAAAACCATATGATGATATAAATTGGTATGCTGACTAGAATCATCGACAAGCCTGTCGGGATATCATAATGGTAATGAAGGATGAGCCCTATCCCAATAAGGCCACCATCAAGAAGATGATGGGGAACTAAAAAGCCATTTACACCAATGCCAATAAGAAGACTTCCAATTAATATAGCGCTGATTTTTTCAGACATTAAACAATCACCCTAACTAAGTACAACAGATTAGTATATTTATATGGACAAGTTAACTAAAATAGAAGGAGAATTTGGTACAAGTTAGGAAACACTTCAAAATCACCATTGATAATTTCGGTGATGCTTGGTATTTTATAGGAAACCGTTAAGACAAAAACGTATGGGAGTAAGAGAGCGAATGGGAAATATAAAAAAAATCGCAGAATTATCAGGAGTGTCTGTTACAACCGTATCTCGTGTGTTAAATAACCATCCTTATGTAAAAGAAGACAAAAGAAAAGCAGTCCTTGAGACTATTAATAAATTAAATTACAGTCAAAACCTAAATGCTGTTCACCTTTCCCGTGGCAAGACAAGCATGATCGGTGTTATGGTGCCTTATATTGCAGTCCCTTATTATGGAAACCTTTTAGAAGGCATTGGAGAGGCAGCCTTAAAGAATAATTACAGTATCAATCTTTTTCAGACTAATTATGATGAGAAAAAAGAGATGGAGGCACTGGAGAAATTAAAAAGCAAGCAGGTGGACGGTATGATTATTTGCTCCCACACTGCAAATATGGATATTATCCGTAAATATGCAGAAGAGCATCCAATCATTGTCTGTGAAAAGGTTGCAGAAAAGAATATTGCAGCAGTTTATATTGACCATTATAGCGCTTTCAGACAAGGTATTGATTTTCTCCATGAGAATGGATACAAAAAAATTGGCTATTGTGTTAACAGAGCGAAAAGCTTAAACAGCAAGCTAAGAGAAAAAGCGTTTTATGAAGGCTTAGCTGAGCTAGATTTGCATGTGGCTAAAGAGTGGGTGTTTGACAATTGCCTGACGATAGAGGATGGAAAAAGAGTCGTTAAGGAATTTTTAGAATTAGAGGATAGACCAAATGCGCTGCTTGTAACGAGTGACCAGGTAGCTGCTGGTATAATGACAGAAGCGAGGCGGCACAAGCTTAATATTCCAGAGGATTTAGCACTGTTGAGCTATGATAACCATCCGATTTCAGAAGCTCTTGAGCTGACGACAATGGATCTTCCAATTGTCGAGATGGGAAGGCGTTCTTTCCAGCTTTTTCAGCAGCTTCAGGAGAAGAAGCAGGAAACTCCAATTGAGCTGAAGGCAAAGCTTGTCATCCGTTCCACCGTATGAAAAAAAAGAGGTCCAATAGGACCTCTTTTTTTATAGGAACAGATTCAGTATATAATATACTAATGCCGCAACAGTTGCTGAGATAGGAAGTGTAATTACCCAAGTAATCAGCATTCTTTGTGCTGTACCCCATTTAACCCCTTTTAGACGGTGTGATGCACCAACTCCAAGAATAGAGGAGGAGATAACATGTGTTGTGCTGACAGGCAGGTGAATGTATGTTGCACCGAAGATAATCATCGCACCAGTTATGTCTGCAGCAACTCCGTTTACAGGACGGATTTTCATGATGTTTCCGCCAACTGTTTTAATGATTCTCCAGCCACCGACAGATGTTCCAAGTCCCATTGCTGCCGCACAGGCAAATTGAACCCAATGTGGAATATCACTTGTTGTTAAATAGCCGTTTGCAATAAGGGCCATTGTAATAATACCCATTGCTTTTTGAGCATCGTTTGTACCATGTGTATATGATTGCAATGCCGCAGTGAAAATTTGGAAATAACGGAATCTGCGGTTTGTTTTTGTTAAGTTTAAATCTTTAAAGAAAATCTTGAACAGTGTATAAACAATATAACCAATAACGAAAGCGATGATTGGTGAAATAATCAAAGCTTGGATTATTTTCATGAAACCAGCATAGTTAAGGGCTTCAAAGCCAGAAGAGGCAATAGCAGCACCAGCGATTGATCCGATGATGGCATGAGAAGAACTGCTTGGTATCCCGAGATACCATGTCAAAAGATTCCAGAAAATAGCAGCGATTAATGCTGCCAAAATAACTGTCGAACCGTTAGCCAATGTGAATGGGTCAACGATATCCTTTGTAATGGTTTTTGCCACACCTGTGAAGGTCATCGCACCAACAAAGTTCATGATTGCAGCCAAAATTATGGCATGCCTTGGCTTTAAGGCTTTAGTTGATACAGATGTAGCAATTGCGTTTGCTGTATCATGGAAGCCGTTAATGAAGTCGAATGCCAAAGCAAAAAAGACGATTAGAATTGTTACAAATAAAATCATATCCATTTTTGTTTAGGACTCCTTACGCATTCTTCATTATGATGCTTTCAAGTGTGTTGGCAACGTTTTGACAGTAATCAGCAACGTCTTCCAGGTTTTCGTAAATTTCTTTATATTGAATAATGCGAATTGGATCTTTTTCCACTGAGAACAAATGCTTGATTGATTGGCGAAGGATGCCGTCACATTTAGATTCTGTATCTTTAATACGGATTGCGTATTCTCTGATTTTCGGTAGCTTCTTCGTAGACAGAAGTTCAACTGATTTTTGGATTTCGACTCCACAGCTTTTAATTGCTTCTGCAAAACGGTTCATGAATTCGTCAGCAGTTGTAATATTGTACATTTCGAATAATGCTGCGCTGTGCTCAAGACCGTCCAAAACATCATCCATGCTCATGGATAATGCAAGAATATCTTCTCTTTCAATCGGAGTGATGAAAGCTTTATTTAATTCAGTAATTACATCATGGATGTATGTATCACCTTTTGTTTCAATTTCTTTCATGGTTTCGGAAAACGTCTTTAAATCAGTTACATTACTGATTTTGAAATCAGCGAAGTAGTCAGCGCCTTCCTTTAAGTTCGTTGCAATGTTATTTAAAAGTACAGCGAATTTATCTTGTTTTTTGAAAACCATTTTGTTACCCCCAAATTAATTTAGACCCCAAATTAGTTAAGCCTTACATAGTTTATAGGAAATTTGTCGATTCTTAAAGTATTTCGGCGAAAAATTTACAAAATCTTAATAATTGGTTTACTAAAACTATAAAATACCAGCTTTTGCAATTTACATTCTTAAAACTGGCTTTACAATAACCTTCCCTTTTTTCTCCTATTTCTATCATAAATGCAGCAGGTTTTTGCTTAATATATATGCTTTATTATTTGCTAAAAGAGTGAGTGATATGTTGGAAAATGATATGATGTTAATCATAAAAAAAGAAAAATGGATAAAAGGGGTGAAGCTAATGGGAAAAGTTGTTTTAATAACTGGTGCAAGCAGTGGTTTTGGTTATTTAACTGCATTGGAATTTGCTGAAAAGGGTTATAAAGTAATAGCTGCAGTCCGTAATATGGAAAAAGGGGCAAGGCTTATAAAGGAAGCAACAAAGCTTAAACTGCAGGATAAAATTACTTTGGAAACTCTTGACGTAACCTGTGTTAAGTCTATTGCTGCATTAGCAGAAAAAGTCGAAGCAAAGGGCAGGCTGGATATTCTTGTAAACAACGCCGGGTATGCTGGTGCTGGTTTTGCCGAAGAAATACCAGTCGATGAATATCGGGAACAGCTGGAGACTAATTTTTTCGGAGCAATTGCAGTGACACAAGCCTTTCTTCCGTTAATGAGAAAAAGGATAAGCGGTAGAATTATTATGATGAGCAGTGTAAGCGGCCAGATAGGGTTCCCCGGTTTAAGTCCGTATGTTTCCTCTAAATTTGCTCTTGAAGGCTTTAGTGAGTCGCTTAGATTAGAGCTGCTGCCATTCTCCATTTATGTCACATTAGTAGAGCCAGGATCATACAAGACAAGTATTTGGACGGATGGTAAGAGAATTACGGAAAAATCAATTCAAGAAAATTCTCCTTATGCACAGCAAATGAAAAGTGTGGAGCAATACTTGCAAAAAAGTGAACAGAATTATGGAAATCCATTAGAGGTGGCGAAAAAAATAGTCTTTATAGCTGAAGCCAAAAAACCAAAGCTGCGTTATAAGCTCGGTAAAGGAGTGGGAATGACTATCTTCCTTAAAGCGTGTTTACCGTGGAAATGGTGGGAAAAAATTGTTCTATATAATTTAAAAAAATAATACATATAGGTAGTAACTGGATAATGCAGCAATTGATTTGCTGCAAAATTTTTTATGTCGTCATTTCGCGTTCGGAGGTGTATTATGAACATCCATCATAAGTTAAAACTGCATAATGGAACAGAAATACCTATTCTCGGCCTTGGTACTTACAGCGCAGACGGAGGAAGAACGACAGCAGAAACGGTGAAAGCTGCCCTTGAGCTTGGATATCGTTCGATTGATACAGCTTCCTTCTATAATAATGAAAAAGAGGTAGGAGAAGGAATAAAAGAAAGCGCTGTCTATAGAGGTGATATTGTTGTTACAACAAAGCTCTGGAATGATGATCATGGATATGATAAAGCTTTAAAAGCCTTTGAAGCAAGCTTGCAGAGGCTTGATTTGAATTATGTTGATTTATATTTAATTCATTGGCCTGGCAAGGATAAATTTGTGGAAACATGGAAGGCTCTTGAGCGTCTGTATGATGAAGGACTTGTTAAGGCAATCGGTGTCAGCAACTTTAAAGAGCATCATTTAAAAACACTAATGTCAGCAAGCAATGAAAAGCCTGTTGTTAATCAGATTGAACTTCATCCTCGTCTTACATCTGAAAGCTTGAGAGAGTATTGTAAAAGAATGGACATTAAGGTGGAAGCATGGTCTCCATTGGCCAACGGCAGGCTGTTGAATGAACCGACAATCAATTATATTGCCAAAAAGCACGGCAGAACACCTGCGCAAATCATATTAAGATGGCATATTCAAAATGATATTATTATTATTCCTAAAACATCCTCGAAAAAGCGGCTTGTAGAAAATGCGAGTATTTTTGATTTTCGGCTAAGTATGGAGGAAATGAACTTAATCGACAGTCTTAATATGAATGAACGGATTGGGCAAGATCCAGATAAATTACTATTTTAAATATAAATACGAGTGCAAGCTATCAAAGGATGGCTTGCATTTTTTTTTGTTTTAAAATGCAAGGTTTAAAAATATATTCCTGTGGTAAATATAGAGTACAAGCAAATAGCAAAAGAAATTACAGATTAGCTGCAGCTTATTAACCCTTTGCTATTGCATTATTTATTTTAACAAAAATGGAATTATAAAAAAGGAGTGTTTTACATGGGCTTTCTATGGTCATTAATTATAGGTGGAATTATCGGTTGGCTTGCAGGTATCATTGTAGGCAGAGACGTACCAGGTGGAATTATCGGTAACATTATCGCCGGTTTTGTAGGTGCGTGGCTTGGTTCATTAATTCTTGGAGATTGGGGTCCATCACTTGCTGACTTCGCGATTATCCCAAGTATCATTGGAGCTGTTATCTTAGTATTTGTATTAAGCTTCATCTTAAGAAAAATGCGCAAAACAGCCTAATAATCAATTAAAGCGGGAGAAGGCAGACAGCCTTTCCCGCTTTTTTATTTTTCCAGTAATTCAAGCCCATTTACAGGGAATATTGCGGGACTGTCCAGAAATGGAGCAAAGACCTTTATATATTCTCCTGTTATTGGGTGTGCAAACTCCAGCTTTGCTGCATGCAGTGCCTGTCTGTTGTAAGCGGCAGCTCTCCCCCCGTAAAGAACATCACCTGCAAGAGGATGGCCAATTGAGCTGAAATGAACACGGATTTGATGTGTGCGGCCAGTTTCAAGACTGCAGGAAACAAGTGTCAAATCAGTTTCAGGAAAGTATTGCAGCCGTTTGTAATGAGTGACAGCAGCCTGTCCGTTTTCTGAAACTCTTCTTTTTGTGGCATGATGCCTGTCCCTGCCTATTGGCTTGTTAATACTACCTTTTTTTCCTTTCACATTTCCATGAACAAGGGCTAAATATGTTCTTTTGATTTTTCGTTCTCTTAAGTTCTGATCAAGCATATTTCCTATCAATTCGTGCTTGGCAAATAATATACAGCCAGTTGTGTTCCGATCAAGGCGATGTATATGCTTAAGCTGCCGTTCTTCTCCATTCATCAGCAGATGAAAAGCTGCCCCATTTGTTAAGGAAGAAACATCTTCTGGTGCGTTAGGATGTGTATCAATTCCATGAGGTTTATTAAAAATCATTAAAAAGTCATCCTCATACAATACGCTGAGCTCCATATAGGATGCTTCGATATTATTAGGCTGAGAATCAAACATTTTTATCGATAATAAATCTCCAGTTTTTAGTGGAGTTGACCAATTTGTTATGACAGTATTATTCAGCATCACTTTTTTCTGCATCTTAAATAAATGTACTTGCTTTTTTGATGCGAGAAGTATGGTGCGGAACAGTTCATCTATTGATATTGAATTCCATTTTTCAGGGATTTCAAGTAACATCCATTCGCCCTTTCTGTCGAAATGCATGATTAAAAACCTCCGTTATTTCTCTTTTGTTAAATTTTAATAGTATTGCATAACCCATCATATCATGGTTTTAATTACCACGGAAAACTGTAGGGGGTGTATGTTATTCTATTGTTAACAATTATAATTATTATTTAGAGGGTGGTAAAATCCAATGAAGGTAGCTTATGCTTCAACGCCTGCACAGGAAGAGCAAATAAATGAACTTATCCAAACTTTTTATACGTCCATTTTTCCCGACTTTTTTTCTGATGACGAAATAAACAAGTTTTCGAACTTGAATGTTTTGCGTTTAACACAAGAGCAATCATATATGCTAAGTACATTAAAGAATTCCTATCAAGTGATTGCTGCATTGCAGACAATTATATCAATTGTTGAGAATTCGGATGAAAGTGATGAATACGATCATTTATTCGAAAGAAATGTCGAGATATTAGATGAGTTCGAGTTATTTTTCCCTTTCCGTCTGGACAATTTCTCAAAAAAAGATAAAAGTTTGAGCATCTATTCAGAGGCAGCAAACGAGTATTTATTATAGTTTTTTCCTTACAGGGAAAAAGAGCCACAGAAGATATGTGGCTCTTTTTTTTGCATATATATAAAGTTATGCACCTCTAAAAGATTATCTTGCGAGAAAAAAGGGAAATGTAGAAGAAAAAGAGGAAAAAGGGAGCAAGCTTAAATGACTAAACTAGATTTATCCAAGTTTGAAAAGCGTTTGATGATAAGAAATACGGAATACAAGGACATTGATAAAATCCTGCAGCTTCAAGCGGAGTGCTTTCCAGGGATGGAGCCATGGACGAGGGCACAGCTTAAAAGCCATTTAGATTTGTTTCAGGAAGGACAATTTGTCGCAGAATATAATGGAGAAATTATCGGGTCTTGTTCAAGTCTTATCATTAATTTCGATGAGTATGATGACAGACATTCCTGGGATGATGTAACAGACAAAGGATATATAACGAACCATAATCCAGATGGATATAATCTATATGGTATTGAAGTGATGGTTGATCCAAAATATAGAAGGATGAAAATAGGACACCGACTATATGAAGCAAGAAAAGAGCTAGTACGCAGGCTTAATTTGAAAAGCATTATTATTGGCGGCAGGATACCTAATTATTATAAATACGAAAGTGAAATGTCTGCGAGAGAATATGTCGAAGAGGTAATCCATCATCGCATTTATGATCCTGTTCTTTCCTTTCAATTAATCAATGGGTTTACCTTAATGCGGATTAATCCGAATTATCTTCCAGACGATAGACAATCAAGTAAATATGCAACATTGATGGAATGGAATAATGTTGAGTATCTTCCACAGTCAAAACGTTTCTTTAAAAGCAGCTATCCTGTTAGAATTTGTGTTGTTCAGTACATGATGAGGCAAATTGACAGCTTTGAAGATTTTGCTAATCAGGTTGAATATTATACGGACGTCGCATCAGATGCTTCATCTGATTTTGTTGTTTTTCCAGAAATATTTACGACACAGCTTATGTCGTTTCTAGATGAGAAAATCCCCATTAATGCAATCCGTAAGGTGACAGAATATACGGAGCAATATATGGAGCTGTTCTCAAGCCTTGCTATCAGATACAATATCAACATTATTGGCGGCTCTCACTTTGTGCAAGAGGATGATGAGGAAATCTACAATATCTCCTATTTATTTAGAAGAGATGGCAGCATTGAAAAGCAATATAAGCTACATATTACGCCGAATGAACAAAAATGGTGGGGAATAAGCCGAGGAGATCAAGTTCGAGTGTTTGATACAGATTGCGGAAAGATTGCAATCCTTATTTGTTATGACATCGAATTTCCAGAGCTTGCAAGGATCGCCACAGATATGGGTGCTAAAATTATCTTTACTCCATTCTGTACGGAAGACCGTCAAGGATATTTGCGTGTCCGCTACTGTGCACAGGCGCGAGCTGTTGAAAATCAGATTTATACTGTGATTGCAGGTACTGTCGGTAATCTTCCACAAACGGAAAACATGGACATTCAATATGCTCAGTCAGCAATCTTTGCGCCATCTGATTTTGAATTTGCAAGAGATGGAATTGTCGGGGAGACGAACCCGAATATTGAAATGGTCATGATTGGTGATGTGGATTTAGAGGTGCTTCGCAGAAAACGCCAAAATGGTACTGTTAGACAATTAAAGGATAGAAGAACAGACCTTTACGAAATTGATTATAAACATAAAAAGTTTTAACCTGTAAAAAAAACCGCGGAACCCTGACCGCGGTTTTTTTTGGTGGAATTCTTTATTACATTATGGTTGTGTGAATGTCAGTTTCGCTTACATTGTCGTTGGCGTGGTCAATGTAGCGCAGTAATGAATACAAGTTATTTTCGATTACAGTATAATCATGTTCAAAATTGTATGCGTGCAGGAAATGTTCTATTTTTTTTGAAAGAAAATGATCCTTCGTGCGCACCATCAGTATTAAAAGATTATCCCACTCAGAACGATGGGTGTAGTACAGTGCACGATCATAATCAACTTTATTCAAGCTGTCCGCCTCCTTTGTTTTAAGGAGATGATTTTAGTATGCGATTGATCACGATAATATTTCATTCTAAAACTTGGCTATCCTGATTTAAAAGGCTTTTCTTATTTTACCTGTATAAAAAGCTGAATAAAAATCTTCTATTATCAAATTATAAAAAGGAAAAGGAGGCACTATGAAAAAAATAACTGTAATGATGCTTTGCCTTGTATTCGTTCTCCCATTTCCAGGGAATATTCTGGCGAAGGAGTTAAGCAGGCAGGAGCAATACACATATGAAGAGTATCAGCGCGATATATGGAAAATGAAAAGCAAATACAAAAAGAAGCTCGAAGTACATACAATTGGCTATTCTGAATACGGCAGAAAGCTGTATGGAATAAAAGTAGGGACAGGAAAAAAATCCATTTTGATAAGTGGAACCCATCATGGCAGGGAATGGATCACAGCACTCATGGTGATGAAAATGGTCGAGAACCAAGTAAAAGAAGAGGATCTTTACAATAGGATGGGAGATTATTCGATCTGGTTTGTTCCAATGCTTAATCCAGACGGGGTTATCATTCAGCAGGGGGAGGTTCGGAAATTTCCATTGTTTTCACGCATGGCTATTAAAAAAATGAATGAAGGTTCTAAAGATTTTACTCATTGGAAGAGCAATGGAAGGGGAGTTGATTTGAACCGTCAATACCCTGCAGGCTGGGAGGAGCTGGAGGGGGAAAGTCCAAAACCTTCCTTTAAAAACTATAAAGGAGAAAAACCGCTTGAGGCCAAAGAGGTTCAAGCAATTGTCAGCTTAACAGACAAAATAAAGCCAACTTTGGCTGTAGCCTATCATTCATCAGGACAAGAAATATTCTGGCAGTACAACAATGAGGAGAACAGTGAAAGGGACAGGGCGATTGCCTCTAAATTAGCAGCAACAACAGGGTATGAGCTTGGCAAACCAGACCCAGATGCCATTGGAGCAGGCTACACGGACTGGTTTATTACCACATATCATTTGCCTGCTTTTACAATTGAAATATGTCCTGCTGTTGAAGAGACTAGTCCTCCTCTCGGTACATTTGCAGAGGAATGGCAACGAAATAGGAATGTGACAGAGGTTTTGCTTCAAGAAGCAAAACAATTGGAGAATGTACATAAAAAGAACTTGGATTACAGATAATAGGAAAAAAGGTTTTAGGAGGTTAACATGAAGAATCGGGCTTTTCCTATATTAGTTGCATCCATACTAATTATGGCATTCTTATTTCCATCTCATAATATTGCGGTTCAAAAATCGGATTATGAAAAATACGGTAGCATTGCTATTGCTGTAGTCAAAGCAGATTATCCAGATCAAGCAGTTACTGACTATAAGTATATGGGCAGAAAGAAAATCACAACAATGGAAGTGGAAGACAGCTTTAAGTTCATTGTTAAGGAAAACAGCAAAGAAAAAACAGTACAAGTAGTAATAAAGCATGATTTAGAAAATGATAAGTTCATCTCTTTGACTGTGAGTGAACCTGATCAGCCATAAAAAAAAAATCTGGGGATCCCAGATTTTTTTAATATATATCTTTTTTAGTAAAGGTGAAAAAGGAAATGACTAATGCTGCTGCTCCCCATATTGCCAGTACAGTCAAGGAAAAGGGCAAGGACATTCCTTCAATAGGGGGGATATTTCCTTGCAAGTAGTCTGTGAGCCTCAGGTTTACCATGAACAAATACTTTGCAGATTCCCAAGAGGAAGCGATATTGCTGATAATTGTCCCGGAAATTAAAAATGCAAGCATTACTCCCATTCCAGCAGCTGTGCTCCTAATCAGGATTGACAGCATAAAGGATAGAGTACCAACAACGAGGGAAACAAACCAGGCTAGTCCAAATACCATCATTATATATTGCCATTGTGGTACAAGATGGACTCCGGCAGTATTTAGCTCGCCTGCTTCAACTGTAAATCCGGTAAGAATAGGAGCTGTCCAGCCTACATATCCGAAGAATAGTCCACTGATAATATAAGCGAATAATCCGAACATAAAGAGAATGAACGAAATGGACAAAACCAATGTAATGTATTTGCTGAGCAAAATCCTCCAACGGCGGACTGGCCGTGTTAAGAGCAGCTTAATGGTGCCGATACTTCGCTCAGATGAAACAAGGTCAGCAGCGACAATCATCACCATTAATGGCAGTAACAGCTGCATCGAGTTATCTAGAAAAACACGAAGGAATGTTGGAGCACCCGGTTCTTGCGGATTGATGTCATGATCAAGATAATATTGAGATTGACTGATGCGGACCTTTAGTTGGTTTCGCCATTCATCTGAAATACCGCTTGAGCCAATCCTGTTTTGTGTATCGATGATTGATTGCTGCAAGGTAGTGCGCCAGTCAACATCCCCTAAGCGTTTCTTCACATTTTCCATTTCTCTAAACTGTGCATATGTGAACATAGCAATCATGATGCCGATAATCAATGTAACAACAAACAGCCGCTTGCTTTTAACGAGCTTAAGCATTTCATTGTAGACAAGTTTACTCAATAGACTCACCTCCTGTCAGCTCAAGGAAGAGATGCTCTAAGGAAGGGATTTGTCTGTTCATTTCCTTTACTTGTACATTTGCCTCGAATAACAGCCTGCTCCACTGGCCCGCTTCTTCTTCAATAAATGGAGTGATTACTGTATCTCCATCAATTTTGACAGATGGTGAGACACTTCTTAGTATTTCCACACCAGCATCCATTGGAGTAAAACGCCAAAATATCTTTTCCTGTGCTGTCAGCAAGGAATGAACGGTTTCTGTGTGAATGATTTTCCCGCTCAATATAATGGACACCCTGTCACACAGCAATTGGATTTCACTAAGGAGATGGCTTGAAACTAAAACGCTCAATCCTTCTTCCTTTGCCAGAAAGCGAATAAACTGCCGCATTTCCCTTATACCAGACGGGTCTAAGCCGTTTGTAGGCTCATCCAGGATTAAAACCTTAGGTCTGCTTAACAGAGCTTGGCCTATTCCCAGCCTTTGTCTCATTCCGAGGGAGTATGTTTTAACCTTGTCATGAATTCTTTCCTTCAGCCCAACAAGCTCCACAATTTCTTGTATTCTTTTGTCATCAACGCCCTTTAGCATACGGGCAAAAAATTGCAGGTTTTCCCAGCCTGTTAAATAGGGATAAAGCTCTGGGTTTTCTACAATACATCCGAGTCTTTCCATCGCTTTAGAGAAATCCTTTTTTACATCGTATCCACATATTTGAATGGAACCTGATGTAGGTTTAATTAAACCGACGAGCATCCGAATTGTTGTTGTCTTTCCGGCACCGTTCGGTCCGAGAAAGCCAAACACCTCACCGCTTTTCAGTTCAAAGCTGATATCTTTAATAATCTGTCTTTTTCCGATTGTTTTGGTTAAATTTCTAACCGATAAGGTAGTCTCACTCAATTTTCCTCCACCTCCCATGAAATTAAGGAAGCAACTCTATCTGCCATTAATTCATACCCCTGTTTGTTAGGATGGAAGTGGTCTGAATAAAGATAAGTCTGTACATTTTGCTGGAAAATATCATATGTAGGAACAAAAATTGTCTTTGCAAAGGCAGAGCTTGTTTCAGCACTTGCATAATTCCAATCACGGACAATTTTGGATGTAGCTTCACTGTTTTCCAAATCGCTGAATGGGTTGTAAAGACCGATCAAGTAAATTGGTGCTTCCTTGTTTGTAGATCTGATGGTAGTTAATATTTCCTTCAAGTTTTGATTATAAGATGCAGATAGATCAGCAATGGTATTGTCGTCAATATGGGAAAGGGTTTCCCCGCCTTGGAACAAATCATTCCCGCCGATTGTAATAAAAATAATATCAGCATTTTTTGCCTGTCTTTGGATTTCCTGCTGCTTGATTTGTGCAGCAAGTTCCTTAGAGGTTGCGCCTTTAACACCGTAATTTGTTAGAGTAATTTTCTCATTTGTTTTCTCTGCAAGCTTGTCCTTCAGGTAGCCGATATAACCTTTTCCAGCCTGATCACCTGTTCCTCTTGTTAGTGAATCTCCTAATGCAAGAAGCTGGACACCGCCAGAAGGTGCCTTTGCTGTAAGTGTATTAGGTGTGTTCAGTTCCTTTTTTGAGCCTTGTGCATAATCGACAAGTACCCAGCCGAGACCAAGCATCCACATCAAACAAACGAGTGAAGAAAGCGAAAGGATGTAGATGGTTGCATTCTTTTTCAAATTTTCTCCCCCTTTATACATTTATTTTCTTTAGTCATATTCTAACGATGCTTGTAAACGGAATCAAATAATAGCCTGTTTCAAGTGTTGACAAATATAAAGTTAAATAGACGATTTGCAGGCAGGAAAGTGAAACAAAAGAAGAAGAGCTTAGGCGAAGCTCTTCTTTTGAAGATTATTAATGGATGTCTTTTTTCTTAAAGCGGCCGCCTCGGACTTCTGCGATATTAGCTACAGCAAGAAAGGCCGTCGGGTCTAGTTCTTCTACAATCAATTTCAGCTTTGCTTCCTCAAGCCTGTTAATGACACAGAATATGACCTTCTTATTATCACCAGTATAAGCACCTTCTCCCTTAAGATAAGTAACCCCTCGTCCTAATCTAGCAATAATGGTTTCGCCAATAACTTCAGCATGGTCACTGATAATCCAGGCAGATTTCGACTCATCAAGACCTGCTATTACAATATCAATAACCTTAAAGGCGATAAAGTAAGCAATAATGGAATACATTGCTCTGTCCCATGTGAAAACAAAACCTGCTGTAATGAAAATAAAAAAGTTAAAAAACATAATGATTTCTCCGACTGAAAAGGGAAGCTTTTTGCTAAAAAGAAGTGCCAGGATTTCGGTGCCGTCTAAAGACCCTCCAAAGCGGAGAACAATTCCCACACCGACACCTAATATAATTCCCCCAAAGACGGTTGCTAAGAGCAGATCCTCCGTAAATACTGGAACATCATGAAGCAGAATGGTGGTTATGGATAATACGGTGATTCCTAACAAAGTAGAGAGGGCGAAAGTCTTTCCGATTTGTTTATAGCCAATATAGAAAAATGGAATATTAAGCAGGAAAATGAAGAAACCGAGCTTAATGGAAAACAAGTGGGAAAGAATAATGGAAATGCCGACAATTCCTCCATCAAGGATTTGGTTAGGAACGAGGAATTCCTCAATGCCAACACCCATCATGACACTTCCTAAAATGATAAAAAGTCCTCTTTTTAATAACACGCTTTTTGGCAGCACTTTATGCTGAGGTTTTTGATCGCCAATAGACGTTTCGAGTTGCGGTGCTTCCATTTAGTTTCCTCCAATCTTTATGTAGAATTTTATGAATTTTAAAAATATAGAAAAGGCAATGAGTCATGGGGATACTCAAAATAAAGGGGATATCATTATTTTACCATACGAATGTTATGTTTGGCATTGTTCTGAACTGCAAAAAGAGAAAAAAGCAAATCAACAACCTTCAATTCGAAGTTGATTTGCATAGCTTATTTAAACCAGCCTTTTCTTTTGAAGAATACAAACATACAAACTGCGATTGTAGCCATAATGCCTAATAAGGTGAAATAGCCATATTTCCAAGCGAGCTCAGGCATATATTGAAAGTTCATACCATAAAGGCCTACAAGAAAGCTCAAAGGCATAAAGATGGTCGTAATCACTGTTAGGATTTGCATAATGCGATTAGATTGGTGGGCATTATAAGATAGATAACTGTCCCTAATATCCGCTGTCATTTCTCTGTTCGACTCGATTACCTCTGTCAGCTTTAGCAGGTGGTCATAAATATCGGAGTAATATTCCCGCTTATTTGACACGGCTGTCAGCTTTTTCGTATTCAGCAATGTATAAAGGAGATCACGCATCGGCACAACAGTGTGGCGAACTGATAATAGGCGGTGTCTTGTGTCATAAAGGTCGTCTAGCAATACTTCCATTGATTTGTTGTCAGTGTTTTCATCGATTTCATTCAAAAAATCCTCAATTTCATAGATAATTGGGATATAGTTATCGACAAGATGGTCTAGTAATTCATACAACACCGTAAATTGGCTCCACTTAGCTGGAGATTTATCACCTAAAAGCTTTTTAGCAACATATTGAACCTCGATGGAAGGCTTTTTATGAAAGCTGACGATATAATTATCACCAACAAAAAGATTAAGCTCTTCTTTCGCAAATGTTTTCGCTTCGAGGCTATGTGTTACAAAAAAAGTATATTCATCAAAATAGTCTATTTTAGGTCGTTGCAAATTATGGAGGCAATCTTCAATTGAAAGGGGATGGAATTGAAGGGGGTTCCTTAAATAATCGACTTCCTTATCATCAGGCGCATGAAAATCAATCCAATACCATTCATATGTCCCTTTCTTCCAATCCTCCATTGTCAGACCAGTTTCAATTGTTTTGTTTTTTGTTAGTGCAATAATCTCAATCATGATTTCTCCTTGTATAAGTAAAGTATGGAAGGTCTTATTCCATATAAACAACAGTGTATGTATATCATATTCTATTCTTGACGAAAAAAGTTTTCAAGGTTATTATTTCATTAATAAGTTAGTTACAAAAAGTAAGTATTTATGGAGGGAACCAATGACTACAGAAATTAGCAGTGGGCAATTTTTGGATATATTAAAAGCACGCAGAGCAGTGAAGGTTTATGATGAGAGCCATCAATTATCGAAGCAAGAAATTGAGGAGCTACTCGAGCTGGCAGGAAGAGCGCCGTCTGCTTGGAATCTGCAGCATTGGCATTTTGTTGTTTTTCACGGAACAGAAGCTCAGGAAAGACTTCTTCCAATAGCTTTTAATCAACAGCAAATAACACAATCATCCTGTGTTATCGCAATACTTGGTGATTTAGAAGCAGATAAAAACGCAGAAGAAGTATTCGGTCAGGATATTGAAAAAGGCAGAATAAAAGAAGAGCTTGCAGAAGTCATTAAAGGACAAATTAATGGAGCTTATTCAAACGACGTATATCCTAGGGATGCGGCAAACTCAAATGCTTCCTTGGCAGCTATGCAATTGATGCTTGCAGCGAAAGGAAAAGGACTGGATACATGTGCTATTGGCGGATTCAACCGTGGAAAGTTCGTTGAAGAGTTCCAAATCTCTGAACGCTACTTGCCGCTAATGCTAATTACTGTTGGTAAAGCAGCTGCACCTGGAAGAGAAACAGACCGGCTTCCATTAGAAAAGACAACAACTTGGATATAAATCTAAAAAACTGCAGGCAAACTTTAGGTTGCCTGCAGTTTTTTTAGATTCAACACTATAGGTCCATCCTTAAAGGGATTTTTTCTATGTAAGTAATGCTTATAGTCTTTTTTTGCTATAATAGAGAATAGTAAAAAGCATGTCAATGCCGTGAGGATGAATGAATATGAAGATATTAGTTATAGAGGATAATGAAAGTGTATGCTCCATGCTGGAGATGTTTTTTCTAAAGGAAAATTATGATGGAAAGTTTATACATAATGGTAAAGAAGCGCTTGATTTTTTTCTAGAGAACCAGGATTGGGATATCATCATTGTTGACTGGATGCTGCCTGGAATGGAAGGAGTCACTATCTGTAGAAGGATAAGAGAGGTCAGCTCTGTACCTATTATTATGTTGACAGCCAAAGACAGTGAGTCAGATCAAGTGTTAGGTCTCGAAATGGGTGCAGATGATTATGTAACGAAGCCTTTCAGCCCTTTAACGCTGATGGCAAGAATTAAGGCAGTTACCCGCCGTTATCAAAAGGATGCTGTCAGTAAAGTGGATTCAAACTTCCTGACAAGCGAGCATTTCAAAATCAGCAAGGAAACGCGAGAAGTTATTTACAATGGCAAGGTGCTTTCCAACTTAACTCCAAAGGAATTTGATCTCCTATATTATTTAATCAGCAATCCTAAGCAGGTATTTACAAGAGAGCAGCTGTTGGACCGAGTATGGGGTTATCAATTTTATGGAGACGAAAGAACGGTAGATGTGCATATTAAAAGGCTCCGCAATAAGATTGGCACAAAGGAGCAGCCGTTTATCCATACGATCTGGGGAGTAGGTTATAAATTTGACGAAACCGTTGGAAATGGAGAATAAGCAATGAAAAAAAGGAGGGATTTGTCCCTCCTTTTTTTATACTATTTCGGCTTCAGATGTGGACACAGCAGATTGAGCAAGTTGCCTTTGACCTGCGGTTTCCGGAAGTTCTTCAACTTCACGCATCTTCATTACTTCCACATATCTGATATGATGGTCTTCCATTTCGATTATTTTAAAGCTATAGGAATCAAATGTAAGAATGTCTCCTTCTGTTGCATCATAGTTGGATGTAAGAATCCAACCGCCCAATGTGTCAATGTCTTCATCATCCAATTCGATGGAAAGAAGGGAGTTAACTTGGGTAATCAACAGCTTTGCATCAAGGATAAAGTGATTTTCCTTTACCTTTTGAATGCTTGGAATTTCATCCATGTCAAACTCATCACGGATATCGCCGACAATCTCTTCAATAATGTCTTCAACAGTGACTAAGCCTGAAGTACCGCCGTATTCATCCATCAATATCGCCATATGAATTCGTTCTTTCTGCATTTTGACAAGCAGATCGTGAATTGGAATGGTTTCAATAACACGGATGACAGGGCGAATATACGAATCTAGCTTTTTGGCACTCAAGTCTTTTGAGCGAATCAATGCAGTCATGATTTCCTTGACGTTAATCATGCCAATAATATGATCCTTGTCACCATCTGTAATTGGATATCTTGTAAACTGTTCACCTTGAATGACTTCCATTAAGTTATCAAGGGAGCTTGCTTGTTCCAATGAGATGATTTCCGTGCGCGGAACCATAATTTCCTTTGCAATTCGATCATCAAAATCGAAAATTTTGTTTACATACTTAAACTCTGATTGGTTTATTTCGCCGCTTTTAAAACTTTCAGAGACAATGATGCGAAGTTCTTCCTCCGAATGAGCTAAATCATTTTCAGAAACGGGCTTAAGTCCAAACATGCGTGTAATAACTCTGGCAGATCCGTTCAAGACCCATATAAATGGGAAGAGAACCTTATAAAAAGCAATTAATGGTCTTGCTGATAATAAGGTAATTGCCTCAGCTTTATGAATAGCAAATGTTTTCGGAGCCAATTCTCCCACTACTACATGAAGAAATGTAATAATGGCAAATGATAAAGAAAAGGATATAATGGTCACAGCTGTTTCTGGAATGTGGATCAGTTGGAATAATGGAGAAAGTATTTCATGTATCGTTTCCTCCCCAAGCCAGCCGATTCCAAGTGCAGTAATAGTAATGCCTAACTGGCATGCTGATAAATATTCATCAAGATGTGTGATGATTTTTTTTGCAGCAATGGCATTTTTGTTGCCTTCCTCCACTAACTGGTCGATTTTAGAACTGCGCACTCTGATAATAGCAAACTCTGAAGCTACAAAAAATGCAGTAAAAGCAATCAAAATGGCTATTATAACCAAGTTAAATATGTCCAATAAGTTTCCCTATCCCGCGGATGCGAGTAAGGAGTCACCTCCTGATTAATACATGTATTAAGTTTTTTATGGCTGTACGTATATAGGTCTGCTGCTATTCTGATTTCTTTTAATATACCGATCTATTCCAGTTTGTTAGAATGCTGATTGTAGGTTTTAGGATATGATCAATTATAGGAAAAGAATCAGAGGTTCTTTTTAGGTTTACGATCCCATCTTACCACCTCAATCTTTCCGTTAGATGTATTAATAATTATACTTTAAGCCAAACTGCGCAGTCAAACGGTGCAATTTCTCAATTTTCAGTTTTTTAAATAATTATAGCTCTTATATAATATTTTATGTGAGTGATGCTAAAATATGTTTAAGGTAAAAAAGACATTTTCCCACGATTAAAGGGCAGCCATATTAGAGGCTGCCGATTTTATGTAATGCTATGCCTCTTTTGTTACTTCAATAGAAGATATGTGTCCGTTTTGAAAATCAATTGCTTTAAAATAATAGCCTTCGTATTCGATTGAATCACCTAGACTTATATCAGGCTTTTTATAAAGAAGCCACCCGCCAATTGTATGAACTCCGTCATTTTCTATCGAAATGCCAAGCAGGTTACTTACTTCATTTAGAAGGAGTTTGGAATCAAACCTATAATGGCTATCACTAATTTTTTGAATGGATGGTAATTCATCTACATCAAATTCATCCATAATGTCACCAACTATTTCTTCCAGTATATCCTCAACAGTAACAAGTCCAGCTGTGCCTCCAAACTCATCATGGAGAATCGCGATGGAGATTCGTTCCTTCTGCATTCTTAATAAAAGCAGTTGGATAGGAATTGTTTCCATTACATGAATAATCGGTTGTATATATTCTTTTAATGGAGTTTCTTCCATACAATTCTGTCTTATACAATCAGTCAAAATTTGTTTTGCATGAATAAACCCGACGACAGCATCCTTATCCCCATCCTTTGTAATCGGGTATCTTGTGTAGCGTTGGGAGCTGATGGAACTGATGACATCCTTAAGAGACATATCCTCGGACAAGACAGCCATTTCTGTCCGTGGAACCATCACTTCATTTGCTATCCTGTTATCAAATTCAAAAATTCGCTGGACATAGCGGTACTCTGTCCTGTTTATTTCCCCAGTTTGGTAGCTTTCCTTCAAAATGAGCTGAAGCTCTTCCTCTGAAAGGGCATTTTCGTTTGCGTCTGTGCTTTTGACACCATATAGGCGGGCTACTAACCTTGCCGCATTATTCAATACCCATATGAAAGGGAAGGTCACCTTGTAGAATATGATCAGTGGTTTAGACAAAGCCAATGTCACTTTTTCTGCATATCCGATTGCAATCGACTTTGGAAAAAGCTCACCAATCACAACATTAATATAAGTTACAATTGAAAATGCCAGCACAAATGAGATAATGTGTGCGGCAGAATCAGGAAGCTGCAGCTTTTCCACAACAGGCGCCATTAACTTTAGTACAGTTGGCTCACCTAACCACCCAAGGCCGAGCGAGGTAATAGTTATTCCAAGCTGGCATGCGGATAGGTAGCTGTCTAAATGGGTTGTAATCGTTTTGGCTGAAGCAGCGTTTTTATGTCCTGCAACCACCAGCTGGTTGAGCCGGCTTGGTCTTACTCTAACCATGGCAAATTCAATTGCAACAAAAAAGGCCGAGAAGGCTATTAATACAAAAATAAGCAGAAGATTTGATACTATCATTGCGCTCAACACCATTCGTTATTATCTTTGCTGTTAATCCTACATATACGTAAGTTTGTATTAGTGTACACCAAATGAATCATTCCTAGTATGAATTAGCCTAAGGTTTATCACATCATTAAACTATTAGCGCATTTTGGGTTTTTTTAAACATTTTTCTTTTTAAAGTTAATAGAAAGGGGAAAAAAGGAGAATTATTTACGTTGGTGTAGTGCTGTCCATTCTCGTTCAAGCATGCTGTATAAATATAAATCATGGTAATGGTCATAAAGCCATTCTCCATCTCGAATAATACCCTCTTTTCTAAAGTGGAGCTTTTTAGGAATAGCTTGGCTTTTGACATTGTTGATACCACACCGGATTTCAATGCGATTAAGGTTTAAGTAATAAAAAGCGTGATTTAAGACAGCAGCAACACATTTAGTCATAATTCCTTTTCCTTGCACAGATTCTCCTAAATAGTAGCCTATGCTTGCTTGCCTGCTCATCCAATCAAGCTGCTGAAGAGAAATCATGCCAACAAGTTTGTCTCTGTGAAAAATTCCTGCTTGAAAGCCATTATTGTCCGAAAGCTGCTTATGCCAATCTGGAATGATTGACTGATATTGATAAGGAGAGATAATATGATCGATCCATGGAAGCCATTCCTTTAAATAAGTACGGTTTTGGTCAATAAGTTGAAACAGTTCATTGCTGTCCTGTAAAAGCAGCATACGAATATGGGTTTCTTGATCTACGGGTATATGCAAAATGGGAGTTCACTCCCTTCCTTAAATGATCATTTTCCCTTTAGCTTATGCGACCTTAACAGCAGGTGATATAAAAAAAGCCGCCGTTTGAACATAATGGGCAAATGCTTCAAAGGAAGAAAAAAATTCAAAAACAGCTTAATAATTGTTTTTATAAGCCGATAGACTTAGTAAATAAGTAGTTGTTTTTTTATAGTAAGTTAATTTGATAACGCTTTATTGTTGAGGTGTGCCTCGATAGTAACAGTATGCTAGAAGGGAGATAGATGGTAGTGAAAAAGAGGGAAAGCTTATTGGCGAAAATGGTGGCACTTGTATTTATAGTTATCCTTGTTGGTGCAGCCGCTTCTGGTATGGCTGGATATTATGCGTTTCAGAATGGCTTTACACAGCCTCTTGCTTTGATTGGAGCAGCAGTAATAATTTCAGCAGTGGTACTTTCGGTAGTATTCTACATAGCGTGGAGAAGGAAATTTGTGATTTTAGCAAATGTAAGCGAATCCTTCATGAGACTATCTGAGGGGAATCTGAACGTACAGGAGCTCTCTCATACTTCTAAGGATGAAGTTGGCAAGCTAGTTTTGAGTATAGAAAGCTTAAAAGGCCAGCTTGAGTATTTGCTTGGTCAAAGCAGTGATATCAGTAATTTGATTCTTGAATCGTCTGCAGAATTATCAGCAGTTGCTGAGCAAACGTCTGCAAGCTCAGAGGAAATAAGCAGAGCAATGGGAGATATGGCTCATGGAGCTGGAGAGCAGGCGGCTGAATTAGAAGACGTAAACAAGGAAATGGGTAGATTAAATAATTCTATTAATAAAATGAATGAAAAAAATGATCAAATTAAGGATGCTGCTCAAGTTTCAGAGTCGGCAACCAAAAAAGGTCAAGAAATGATCAATCAGCTGAAAAAATCGAATGAGCTTGCAAAAAGGGCTACAGACGAAGTGAGTGTTGGAATATCGAGCCTTTATACAAAGATTCTCGATATATCCAATATTACCGTTACAATTGACCGAATTTCAGATCAAACGAACCTGCTTGCATTGAATGCAAGTATTGAAGCAGCCAGAGCAGGTGAGCATGGCAAAGGATTCTCCGTTGTAGCAAGTGAGGTCAGAAAGCTTGCCGAAGGAACAAACCTTGCGACAAAGCAAATTCAGGAAATGATTCAGTCGATTGAAAAGGAAACGGAAAAAACAGTCCAGGCATTATTTGAAACTACTACACAATCAGAGGAATTAAATAATGCGGTTAATGGCACTGAAAATGAATTCACAAACATATCCTCAGCTGTTAATGAAACGATTCATGCAGTCCAAGATCTTGGTGCAGAGCTTAAGACAATAGTAGAGCAGAATAGTCATATTCTCCAATCTATTACAGCTATTTCAGCTGTATCTGAATCAAACGCAGCATCTGTCGAGGAAGTAGCCTCTTCAACAGACGAACAAATTACAGCAATCGCAAATGTAACAAATGCTGCCGAAGAAATGGTTAAACATGGAGAAAAGCTGCAGGATATATTGAAAAATTACAAACAGCATTAAAGAAATATGTCTGCTATTTAGCAGGCATTTTTTCTTCCCATAACAATTACACTTAAATTCACCAA
The DNA here is from genome assembly GCF_032818155.1 of Niallia taxi. Taxonomy (NCBI): domain Bacteria; kingdom Bacillati; phylum Bacillota; class Bacilli; order Caryophanales; family Bacillaceae; genus Niallia; species Niallia taxi. Next base: position 3,611,520 of record NZ_CP102589.1, on the reverse strand, counting down.
GCTAAAAATTGAAATTTGCCTTTTATAGGCTTATAATAAAAATAACAGTGTAAAATTACACATAACTTATAAGGGAATGAATGCATTTTGACAAGAGAAGAGATTATTTTTAATGTATCGGAAAAAATGCGCTTAATACGGACTGAGGCAGGCTACACTCAGGACAAGATGGCTGAGGTTATTGGTCTTTCAAAAAAAACTCTCGTTCAAATTGAAAAAGGCAGATTGTATGCAGGCTGGTCAACTGTTGTGGCAGTTTGCGCTTTATTCAGAGAAACAGAAACAGTGCGTTTCTTGTTTGGAAATGAGCCGTTAGAAGTGTTAGAAACAGTAGCACGTGACGGCATGGATTACAGAAAGGAAAAAACACTTGGCGGTAAAGTATGGTGGCGTGAAGCGGATAGGAAAAACGGGTTTATTCTTCAGCAGAACATCATCAGCCAGCATTTCAGAATTATTGATGAAGATCATTTCCGCATCTTTTCAAGCTTTGATGAAAAAGAGTCGATGGAGCGATTCCAGGAGTTGTCAACAGCACAGTAATAGCCTTGCATTCATGATGGTTAATTAGTTTCTAATGCAAATAAAAAAGGCTTGAAATGGTTGCATTTCAAGCTTTTTCTTATTTAAGCTATGCCATTTTGGTTATAGGCCTTTACAAAGGAGTTTTCCTTAAGGCTCTTCCAGAAAGAACTTGCCTGTGTTCCCTCTAATTTAATTTGGATGTCCTGCTTTGAGCCTGCTGTTAAGAAAAAAGAAACAAGCTTCGGAAGGCTAGTTGTTTCCACGACGTGTTTGCTGCATAAAAGCTGACATTTCACATTGAATTTTTTTGTTGCCTCGTAAAAGGAAAGAATATCCTTTACCGTCATATTTTCATGAAGAGTTACCCTTTTCAAAAATGTCTCCATTATTATCGCTCCTTTTTTCTACATGTTATTTTAAAGATAATCGTCCATTATTTTTATTTGTATGTAACAATCAAGTACCCGAATGGCAGTTGGTTAAACGTTATTTAGATAAATTGTGACTTAAATACTAAAGTAACTCCGACTTAAGGAGGAATAAATATACTGAAGTAGGGGGGGAGGTAGTAGGTTTCCAATTATAAGCATTATTTGTCGAAATATTAGCAATTGACTTTAATATTTTAGCATGTTAATCTTCAATTATATTATATTGGAAAATTAATGAAAAGAAGGGAGGCGACTGATATGTGGAACAACAAAATGATGGATATCAACCTGGGAATTGTATATATCAGTGGCCTTTGCTTCTATCTGGATAATTGATGCACAAAGGATAATTGCCGACTTTAAGGCTATTATGTAAATGGCAAGCATCAAAAGAGACAGATCGCATGGGGCGGTCTGTCTCTTTTTTTGTGTTCGAGAAATAGAGGGAAATAATAATTTGCCTCTTTTCTATATATATTACTGAAAATCTAAGGAGGAAGATGTTAATGATTGTAGGTAGCAGAAGTTATGGAGCAAACAGAATGGATCTGGAAAGCGGCTAGTTAAGTTTTGTGAGATGAGGGGAGAAAAATATGTTTTCAATTTTATTTAAATTAAAATGGTTTTTTAAAGAACACTGGAAAAGGTATACGATAGCCATCACCTTACTTATCCTTGTGGGGGTTATTGATATTTTGCCGCCGCAAATTCTAGGAATGTTTATTGACGAAATAAATGTAGGTTCGCTGACAAGCGTAAAGACAATGCAATATATTGCTGCGGTAGCAATAATCACAATTAGCTCATACGCAATAACCTATTTTTGGATGTATAAGCTGTTTGGTGGCGCTTTTGTGTTGGAGCGAAAGCTGCGGAGCAATTTTATGGGACATTTGCTTAAAATGACACCGACATTTTTTCAAAAGAACCGTACTGGTGATTTAATGGCAAGGGCGACAAATGACTTGAAGGCAATCAGTATTACAGCAGGATTCGGAATATTAACATTGATTGATTCTACAGCGTTTATGATTACCATTCTTATTACGATGTGTCTTTTAGTAAGCTGGAAGCTGACACTTGCAGCGATATTGCCGCTACCAATTATGGCTATCATCATGAAAATATACGGTGATCGAATTCATAAACGATTTACAGAGGCTCAGGATGCTTTTGGAGACTTAAATGATAGTGTTCTTCAGTCAATCGGTGGTGTCCGTGTTATTCGGGCATATGTATTGGAGAAGGATGATGAAAAAGAATTTCATCAGATGACAGAGGATGTTTATAACAAAAACATTCAGGTTGCGAAGATTGATTCTTTATTTGAACCGACGATTCGTATTCTTGTCGGGTTAAGCTATATTATTGGCTTGGGTTACGGGTCCTATCTTGTTTTTCAGCAGCAAATAACCATTGGCCAGCTTGTTAGCTTTAACGTCTACCTTGGAATGATAGTATGGCCGATGTTTGCTATTGGTGAATTAATGAATGTCATGCAAAGAGGAAACGCTTCATTAGACAGGGTGCAGGAAACATTAGATTATAAGCCAGATGTCTTAAATCCTAGCGCAAGTAATGAATTAGCTGTTCCTGACGCTATTTTATTTGATTCCGTACAATTCCAATATCCGTCTTCTGCCGTAACTAATCTTAATGATATTAATTTGCGGATTAACAGAGGCGAAACAATTGGGGTTGTCGGGAAGACCGGTAGCGGTAAAACGACACTAGTAAAGCAGCTGCTGAGAGAGTACCCAAAAGGACAAGGAGAACTCTCCATCAATGGCACGAGCATTGACGAAATAAATTTGCAAAAGCTCCGTAGCTGGATTGGCTATGTGCCGCAAGATCATGTTCTATTCTCAAAAACAGTGAAAGATAATATTCTATTTGGAAATTTGGAGAGTGCAACAGAGGAGCAGCTAGAGGAAGCAATTCGCTTAGCCTCATTTAACCAGGATATTGAGATGCTTCCAGAAGGGTTGGAAACGCTAGTAGGAGAAAAGGGTGTTGCTTTATCTGGCGGGCAAAAACAAAGAATTTCTATCGCGAGAGCTTTAATAAGAAATCCTGAAATTCTAATTTTGGACGATTCCTTATCTGCAGTTGATGCCAAAACAGAACAGAATATTATCCAAAATATAAAAAAAGAACGTTCAGGTAAAACGACAATTATTACAACACATAGAATGACAGCGGTTCAGCATGCAGACCAAATTATCGTCCTAGAGGATGGGAAAATTATAGAGCATGGGTCACATGAACAGCTGCTGCAGAAAAACGGATGGTATAAAGAGCAGTTTGAAATTCAGCAAACGAAAACGGCACAGTCTACAGGGATTGAGGTGCAAGCATGAGCACTGGAAGAAGATTACTTCAATATGCATTACAATTTAAAAAAATAATAATATTCGCTCTCATCATGCTGACGATAGCGGTTGTTGCAGATTTAGCTGGGCCGTTTATCGCCAAAAAAATTATCGATGACCATATTATGGGGATTGAAAATAAATGGTACGAAACTACCTCAACTACAGGAGCAGTCGAGTATGATGGTAATTTGTACACGAAAGTTAAGCCGACAGGAGAAAGTGATACAGCAGATGCGAGGATTTTTCAAGTCGGAAGAAACTTTTTGTTTATCCAAGAAGATATTAGCTTTGATGGAGAAAGAAGCTATAAAGATGGGGTTTTGACCATTACCTCAGGCGGTGATGTTGCTAAGTATGAAGCAGCACGTCTCAGTATGGAGGAAGTCTTTGCATTCTTTAAACTAGAAGTGCCCTCGATTATTAAACTGCTGGCCTTTTATTTCGGGCTTGTTATTATAGCTTCCGTGTTTCAATATGGACAGCATCTATACTTGCAGAAATCAGCAAACAGAATAATCCAGAAGATGAGGGAGGACGTATTTGCCCAAATTCAGCGGATGCCAATTAAATATTTCGATAACCTGCCAGCAGGCAAGGTTGTTGCAAGGGTAACAAATGATACAGAAGCAATCAGAGAGCTATATGTGACAGTTCTTTCTAACTTCTTTTCAAGTGGTATTTATATTATTGGCATATATGTTGCATTATTTATCCTTAATGCGAAGCTTGCAGCAATCTGTCTTGTTCTTCTGCCGATCCTTTATTTATGGATGATCGGATACAGACGTTTTGCAGCAAAGTATAACCATGTTATTAGAGCTAGGATCAGTGATATTAACGGAATGGTGAATGAATCCATTCAAGGGATGAATATCATTCAGGCCTTTGGCAAGGAAAAACAAACCTCTAGTGAATTCGAGACTTTAAACGAAGAGCATTTTAAGTACCAGAACAAGATGTTGAACTTGAACAGCTTGACTTCACATAATTTAGTCGCTGTACTCAGAAATCTTATTTTTGTTGCATTTATCTGGTTTGTTGCAGGGCAGACATTGAGTGTATCCTCTGCCATTTCATTAGGTGTTCTTTACGCGTTTGTCGATTATATTAACCGTTTGTTTCAGCCAGTTCAGGGAATCGTCAACCAATTGGCGAATTTAGAGCAGGCTCTGGTTGCAGGTGACAGAGTATTTGAATTGCTTCGTGAGGACGGTATTGACGTAGCTAAGCCTAGCATAACGAGGTATAAAGGCAATGTTGCCTTTGAGCACGTCAACTTCGCTTACAAGGAGGATGAATATGTTTTAAAAGACATTTCATTTGAAGCGCAGCACGGAGATACGGTCGCACTTGTTGGGCATACCGGTTCAGGTAAGAGTTCTATTATGAATTTATTGTTCCGTTTTTATGATATTCAGTCAGGGAAAATAACGATTGATGGTATGGATATTTCCGAAATGTCGAGACAAGATTTAAGGAAGCATATGGGCATCGTTTTGCAAGACCCGTTTCTCTTTAAAGGAACGATAGCCTCTAATGTGACGCTCAACAATCCTGCCATTACAAGAGAGATGGTTGAAAAAGCATTAAAGGATGTTGGAGCAGACAGAGTTCTCAAAAATCTTGAGAAAGGCTATGATGAACCGGTTATCGAAAAGGGAAGCACGTTGTCGAGTGGACAGCGCCAGCTCATTTCCTTTGCACGCGCACTCGCCTTTGATCCTGCTATCCTTATCTTGGATGAAGCGACAAGCAGTATTGATACGGAAACAGAGCAGATTATTCAGCAGGCAATGGAGGTACTTAAAAAGGGAAGAACGACGTTTATTATTGCCCATCGTCTTTCTACCATCCGTAATGCCGATCAAATAATCGTTCTTGATCACGGTGAAATAGTTGAAAAAGGAAATCATGAAGAATTGATGGAGCTTAAAGGAAGATATTATCAAATGTACCAGCTTCAACAAGGTTCGAAAGCAGGTTAAAGAGAAGCATAAAAATTGCTGAAGCCCCCATTTAAATGGGGGCTTCTTGCCATTTTATATTAAGTTTTGCAAATTAGAATTGAGAACCGCCAAGTTGACGTTCAGCCATTTGTACTAAGCGTTTTGTGATTTCTCCACCAACAGATCCGTTAGCGCGAGCAGTTGTTTCTGCACCTAAGTTAACACCAAACTCTGATGCGATTTCGTATTTCATTTGGTCTAGAGCTTCAGATACTCCTGGTACTAAAAGGTTGTTAGATGAATTGTTGTTTGCCATTTTGTTTCCAGCTCCTTGATAAATAGTTTTTTGGTTGGACCAGCTGGAGTTGCACCAGCTAGTAAGAGAATCTTACTATCGCTTGATATGGTCCATTGATGCGCTGCTTGTACTCTTATTATGGTTGTCAGGAGCTTTTCTATGCATTTATTTTTTGATGAAATATCTTCCAATTAACTGTGTGGAGAATTATCAATCTCGAATAGTTTTTTCTGATCAAACAGAAAATAAACGTAAACTTTTTATTAATGAGGTGTAGAAATGAATATTTGCCCTTTATGCAATGGCTTGGAACAGCTTAATAAAGTCTGTAAGGATTGCGGACAGCAGGTAGAGGATAAGGGAAGAATCATGGATTATTATGATGACTACAGCGCGTATATGCCAATTGATCAAATGAAGCTAGAGAACGGCTATCCAGATTTGGAGAAGCATTTATGTCCGCATCTTGTATTATGCGAATCATGCGGGCTGGAGGATTTGGTGTTTATTCAGGAATAGAAAAGGGGGATAGGACAAAAACATTTCATACTAAAAAATATAATACCATTTAACTTTGAAACATTGGACCTTATGATTTCAATGAATTTTGGCATTAAAATTAGTTCATTTCATTTCGCTGCAGGGAGAGGAAGCTGAGCCTCCTCGTCTTCACTTCACCTGCGGGGTCTGAATCGTCCTTTATTCTCCGCAGGAGTCGATTTGACCTACGCTACATTTCACTAAGATTTTTCATTTATTTATTGCATTTAAAATTGAAAACACAAACTAAAAAAACTGAACTATTAATCGAATTATAGACATTCGATAATATAGTTCAGTTTTAATCTAGTTTAACTACTTATGATGTTCCAGTATTAGCGGATACGGCTTTCTGAATCTTTGTCAAAGAAATGGCCTTTGTTCATGTCAAAACCTAATTGTACAGTCGCTCCTGCTGCTAAATTAGCTCTTGAATCAAGGCGTGCAACAAACTCTTTACCAGCAAGTGTAGAGTAGACTAAGCTTTCTGCACCAGTCAATTCAAATACATCTACTCTAGCATCAAAGCTTGTATTTTCAGAGCTGCTTAAGAATACAAGCTCATCATGGATATCCTCTGGTCTAATTCCGAAAACAACTTCTTTGCCGATGTAGTTTTGCTCACGAAGAATTTTCAGCTTTCCTTCAGGGATAACGAATGATGCATTGCCAATTTCTAATTTATTGTCAGTGATTTTTCCTGTAAAGAAGTTCATTGCAGGTGATCCGATAAATCCGCCTACAAAAACATTTTCAGGCTTTTCATATACTTCTTTTGGAGCGCCGACCTGTTGGATTACGCCATCCTTCATAACAACAAGTCTTGTAGCCATTGTCATTGCTTCTGTTTGGTCATGTGTTACATAAATTGTAGTTGTTTGCAGTCTTTGGTGAAGCTTTGAAATTTCTGCACGCATCTGTACACGAAGCTTAGCATCAAGGTTGGAAAGCGGCTCATCCATAAGGAATACTTTTGCATCACGGACAATCGCACGGCCAAGTGCAACCCTTTGACGCTGACCACCTGATAAAGCTTTTGGTTTTCTCTTTAAATACTCTTCTAAGCCAAGGATTCTCGCTGCGTTTTTAACTCTTTCATCAATTTCAGCTTTTGGGAATTTTCGCAGCTTTAATCCAAATGCCATATTATCGTAAACAGTCATATGCGGATACAAAGCATAGTTTTGGAATACCATTGCAATATCGCGATCCTTTGGAGCGACGTCATTGACACGCTGTTCATCAATAAAGAAATCTCCTTTGGAAATATCCTCTAATCCTGCAATCATCCGAAGTGTTGTAGATTTACCACAGCCTGAAGGTCCGACAAACACGATAAATTCCTTATCTTCAATATGTAAATTAAAGTCGCGTACAGCTTCTACCTTTTCGTCATATATTTTATAGATATTCTTCAATACTAATTCTGCCATCGTTCCATACCCCCTGCTATTTGATATATATAATGTAACATGATTGATAACGTTTTCACATCGGCGGTTTGCATGAAAAATAACAGCTTGTTTTGAACAATTTGCATAAAGCGCTTTCTTTATATTGGAAAAGAGGCTGGGACAAAACAAAAGATAACCTTTTTAAACACGAATAATAAAATTACATCAATATTTAAAAAATGAAAAATGAAGCTTGTGACTAAATTGAATTTGGAGTTAAAATTAGCTCGTTTCATTACGCGCTCATCCTCGCGCTTTCCGCGGGGAGGAAGCTGAGCCTCCTCGTCTTCGCCTGCGTGGTCTCATCCTTTCCTCTATTTCCTGCAGGAGTCGAGTGGCCTCCGCTCCATTTCACTAAGATTTCTAATTATTGTATTAAAACTAAAAAACCGAACTATTAAATCGATATACGATTAAATAGTTCGGTTTTTACAATAATTCACATACTTTTGTCCCAGCCTCTTCGTTTAGAAATCCTTTGATGACAATGGCAGAAATAATTTGACGCCCCTTTTGTTGAAGGGAAAAATGGACATGTCTGCGACAAGATGACTTATGTAGGCAAGCAAACATGTTAGATAAACACCATCCATTTGCAGTGATTGTGCAAATTGGAACGAAATATAAGCAAAATAAATGGTTCCGATAATGGAGTGGGTATAGCTTCTATGTGGGGTGAAGGAGGCAATAATAATGAAAATCGCCAAAAGTATTAGCCAGGTTTCCTGAAGAGAAATCCCGCCAAACAGGACACCAGCCCCCGTTATCGTTAGCATATGCCTTTGCTTGATCAGACAAGAAATCAGGATAATGGCAAGCCCTGCTCCTATACTGAACAAAAGCTCTGTTTCGTTTCCAGCGTAAATACTGTATAAAATCATCAGCGCGCCAACCGCTTGAGCAATTGCTCGAAATACCTTATGGGATATTGTTATTTTATTACTCAGCTTACCGTCAATATCCATATCAGGCATAAGTGCCGCAATACCGCCGATTCCAACTAAAAGAAGAGTAGCGGATGGAGAGGCATCAACATAATTGGCAACTGCAAATCCGACCCCTGCGCCAATACAAGAATGTGCTGTACCTTTCAAACTTTTGATCCTCATTTCTTTCTAACATAAAAGTTAGTATTCTAATACTCTATTATATGATAGGAAGTTAGAGTTGACCAGTAAATAAATGGAAACATATGTTCTTATCGTTTTTTAATTTCTAGGCTTTTTATTGCTAAAGTATAAACAAGCAAGATAGGCTGTAAAAAAGTTATGATAGTTTTTTAATGGCAGCCCTGTTCTTTCAGTGAATTTATCAAGTCGATATTGTAATGTATTGCGGTGGATAAACAGTTTTTTCGCTGTATTAGTATTATGTCCATTGTTTTCAATAAATGTTTTTATCGTGAGAAGCAATTCCTTATCTTCCTCCAGGATGGAAAACCATTTTTTAAAGGGCTCCAGTTCTTGGTCACCAAGTCTGCTTATGAGTAAGTGGGGCAGAATTGTCTCAAAAGAAAGAGTTCTGTCTCCAGGGTTTATAGCCAAGCCTGCTGTGAAAAAACTTTTTTCTTGCGAGAATATTGCTGCACTTTCTGTAAGAAATGCCATAACTTTGCCTATATAAAAGGTTATTGTAAAATAAAAATCAGACTGGATAGCCTCTGCAAAAGAGGAATATTCCTCGTCTTCAAGGAAATTTCCGTTACGTTCTACAATAATTCCTCTGTTACCACCATTCCAGATCACCATACTGCTGCTATGGGTAAACCCTTTAAATACAGTTTCAATTGCGTCTTTGTCGACATGTGAATCATTTATTTGAAATTGGATGATTCGGAAGTTTTCACAAGGATTATCTGGAAGCATGCCGCCAAAAAACAAATATTCGCTCCACATAGCTTCTTCACGATTTTCCTTTGTTCCTTCTGGTAAATAATGATTAAATAAGGTTTTTAATAAATCGAATTGGGAAAGGTCCATTTCGTTTTTTTGAAACCCAAACCACCCGTTTTCCCCATCAATGTGAAACCAGTGGTAGCTATCAAGCTGGAAATCGGAAGGAGGTGTTGTTTGCTCTACTGCACCATGAAAATAGGTTAATAATTTTTGCTTCATCATTATCCCTCCTATAAGGGTGAATTGCACTATCTTAGTTATATGAAATCGCTACCATAATCTTATAATAGTTACAGAAAAACGGCAATGAAAAACACAGCCTGATGTAGCTGTGTTTTTCATTGCCGCTAATTCACTCTGAAACATGTGGGGGGGCTTCTTCTGCCAGTTCTCGTGCTTCTTCTATATTCGTGGTGCTGTCGTGTCGAAATACTTTTCCGCCAGATAAGCCTTCATTTATCATTCTGTCGATGTCTACATAAGCTTTTTCTCTGCCTTCAAAGCCAGTGTCTTCGTATTTTTTGTCCATCATTATCCCTCCTGCTGTTAGAATGTGTCAGGAAGATATATTTCATTCTGGCTGCTTAAAAGCCGGATAGCTCATAGAAAAGCTTGGCAAGCTGTCTGCAGCGGTTTGTTTCGATTTCAGGCTCATCAAACAGCATTGGTTTCGAATTTACTTCAAAAATATAATAATTTCCATTTTTATCTATGCAGGCATCTATCGAAAATTCACCGAAAAAGCCAAACCTGCTTGTTAACAATGCACCGCAATGTTCAACAGCAAGCTGAAAAAAACGGTCATGCTCCTGATTTTGTACAAGCTCATAAGGAATGATTTTTCCGCCTGCAGGCACATGTGTAGTGACATCCTGAAGTGAGGATTGCCTTATGCCAACTCCTGTCAGTACATAATTGCCATCAAGAAATGTTGCAAGTATCCGAAAGTCATAGCGATGCCCATTAAAGACGTCCACATTTATTTCCTCTTGGATAATATGTTCTTTTGTCATCCATATAGGTAAATAATCATTAACTACTTCGTGGAGTGAGGAAAAATGCTCTTCTCCTTGAATACTTTGCAACAGTATGGTGTGATCCTTTTTTTTGCTGAGTCTGTAAATATTCTTGCCTTTAGATCCTGCTGCTGGCTTAACATAAATTGAGCCATATTTTGTTATGAAATCTGTTAATATTTGTTCTGATTGAAGCAATTCAGTATCAGGAAGGCAGTTTTTTAGCATTTTATCCTGTTTGAGAAGTTGGCTTAATTCGTACTTATTAATGAAGTGCGGATTAAAAAAAGGAAGGCTATTATTTTTAATAAGCTCAATTGCTGCTGCAAAAGAATAGCCTTCCTCAGTCTTGCGGAATGGAACACGATTATAGATTACATGTGGAAGAGGGGTTGTAATGGGCAACCATTTATCCTGAGAGGATATATACGTAAATCCCTCCACTTTCATGTTTGTTAGTTGTTCGGGAGGAAAGATGACAATCATCCCCCCGAACGCATCTAATTCTCTTTGCAGCTTCTCGAAAAGGGGACGATTGCCGATAAGTTTGTTTTTAGAATTATAGGAGGTTAATATACCGACAATTGGCCCAATATTATTTCCCTTTGTCATCATTTTAAATGACAGAAATTCAAGTGGAAAAGGGAATGAGGGCAACAGCGGCTGGTTATTGCTTCCTAATGTGAAACCAGAATGATTGGAATGCCATGACTTTGCATTACCATCATAATAGATTATCATCTGTAAATGTCCTCAGGCTTTTTGATGCTTTGTTCATGCAGGAAGACGGCATATTCTAATGACAATCTTCTCGTAAGCAAATCATCCTTTTTTAAGGAGCTATGCTTAAAGATGCTTCGCCCTGGTTTTGAATTTGCTTCAAACAGCCATACTCTCCCTTTACGGTCAATTCCGATATCAAAGCCGATTTCGGCGATTGTACCCTCCGTATGCTTTTCCAATGATTTGCTGATTTTTAATGCTGAGCTGATCAGTTTTTCCTTAAGCAGTTCCTGATCCTTATCGAGATCTGTTAGCTCGTCGACTGCTTTGACAATACCGCCGCTGTTCATATGTGTAGTAGCACTGCCTGCGCCGGCAATCTTTGCAGCGATGGCCGTAACTTCCCAAATTCCTTGTTTATTCTTATTGGTATGGACACGGAAATCGACTGGTTTTTGTTCAGAGCGCATTAGATGTATGCCTTGTTGGACAATCAAATTCGAAATGTTTTGCTTTGCGGTAATATGCTGTACGAGCTTTTCAAGTGTATCGAATTTCAGCAGCCGCTTCTCACCGCTTTGTTCTTTAAAGCGCATATAGTAATTTTGATCTTTTTTATCAAAGATGACTTGGTGGATCCCTTTTCCAAGGCTGCCGTTCTTCGGTTTAATGTAAATATGCCCATAGTTTCCTAGCATTCGTTCCACGATGGAAAAGGAGGTAAATGGAAGGGTTTCTGGCAAAAAGTCTGCAATACTGTTCTCCTGAAGCAGTCGTTCATAAATGTCGAGCTTGTTAAAGAATCCTGGATTGTACCATGGAATTAAGTAATCCTTTTGGAGCCGCTCCTTCACCCTTTTTATTTTCGGCATATTCTCTGTGCGCCGGTTTGGGATGCGGTCATATATAACATCGGGAAATGGCACCTCAAACCGTTTCCAGCCATCATGATAAAATAATCCGTTTATTGTGCCTGCATCCCAGTTAATATGCTGGGCTCCAAATAAAAAGGCAGTAACACCAGCAGTATTTTGCACGGCTAAAAGCTTGGAGAAGATAATGGAGCGGTCGCCAATTGGTTTGGCCTCACCAGAACCGAAGCCAGAAGTGAATATTCCAACAAGAGGGCCGAGATAGAGAATGTCACCCTTAAAAAAAACATGTAAGACAGGAGAAACAGGTGGGATTTTTAATGTTTGCAATAAGTCTTGGCTGATCCTAACAATATTACCGCCGAATTTTTGCAGGGCGATGGAGCAATCTGCCTTTATTGTTCCGAAGGCCGCTCGCTTGAGATTTGCAGGAATGGAGGCATCTGCAGGAAGTAGGATTGTATTTTCACAATCATCTATCACTTCAATAGAATAAAGTTTTTTCATTGCTGTTCCTCCTCTGGCCGTCTCTCAGCATGGCTGCATAGGCCAATGGTGCTCTGTACAGCTTTCCACTTAAATCTGGATATGCCTGCAGGATGACCTTTCTGCCAGGCTTACTGTTAACATCAAGTATCCACAGCGAGCCATTCTCTGTTATGCCAATATCAACACCTAACTCAAAAAGAGCAGGAAATGTTTGCTCTAAAATGGGAGGGAGGGTTGTTAAAATATCATCTATTTCAGTTTCAATAAAACTCTTCATTTTGTATGGAGCAGTCTCCAGCCACTCTTTAAATGGTATTACGGCTGCTCCAGCGCTAAGGTTAGAAATAATTCTGCCTTCTGTACCGAGTCGGATACCTTTTTCGACGATTTCCCATGTGTTTTGTTCGTTTTTTTGTAATAAGGCTCGAATGTCAAAGGGCTGTTTTTGAGCAGTGCATAAAGGAAGGTAAACTTGGCTGAAGTAGTCATTCTTTTGCAGTAGCTGTGCCAGCCAGCGTGAGAATTTATCTTTATCTGAAAAAATATGCTCAACATGCTTTGCCTTTTTGTCTGTTCTTACATGTATACAGCTATTTTGTTCTTTTATGAAATAAATGCCGTTACCTTGTGAGCCGTTTATCGGTTTTATCATTATGGGATTAATAAAGCTAAGTTCCTCCAATAGCTCTTCTGCAGAAAGTACCGGCTTCGATTTTGGTATATAGGCATTCAGTTTGGAAGCCTTTAAGACATCGTAAAGCTTAAGCTTGTTTGGCAACCCATTGCCGATAAAAACCGTATCTTCCTTTTGCTTCAGCCACTCGACAATGTTTTTGCACTGTCTAGAATGAGCGTCTTCCTGATAATAACAGCGATCATATAAAAAGGCTGGAATAGGAAAGTCTTGTTTATACCAAGCGTTTTTATCCTTGTCAAAAACCTTGCCAGATACCTTTTCAGTAAGGGGATTATAGCTGGAAGGGACAAATTGATAAACATTAAAGCCTGTAGCTTCACCAAATTTAGCAATTTCTGTGATATAGCTTTTTTCATTTTCTAATGAAAGTGTCATAATACCGAAACTAGACATCTTGTTTTTCTCCTTTATTTATATGTGGAAAAGAAAGACTTAGACAATATTCCAGTAATGCCTTTGTAGAGGGTCTGACTTTGTTTATGACAGAATCAAGGTTTTTTGAAGGCTTAGAATTAACTTCAATAATCCATAGATTACCATGTACGTCAATGCCCATATCAATGCCAAGCTCGCCTATGTCTCCATCTATTTGAGAGGTGAGAGCAGCGGCTGTTTGCAGGGAAATGTCCTTGAATTGAACCTCAACACTTTTTCCTAAATGTTCGCCAAATAATGTTTGGAGAACTGATTTTGCAGGAATCATTTCTGCTCCTTGAAACAAGTTGGCGACAAACGAATCAGGCTGAGCGCATCTGGCGACAATGGAGGTGATTTTCCAGTTCTGCCGAATATCCTTATGGCAAAGAATTCTAAAATCAAGGGAGCGGTTATAGTATTGCTGAAAATTAATTCCTTGCTGACAAATATATGCTCGTTTTTGTGTGAACCGTTGCAGCCATTTCCATAGCTTTTCAATTGTAGAAAAGAAGTGGATTTTTCCTTTTTCTTTACCAGAAGAAATGCTCGTTTTCCACGCGTTTTCTTCTTTGTGCAGTTGAATGATTTGCCGGCCTTGACTGCCGTGAATCGGCTTAATGTAAAGTGTATTGTGTTTTTTTACCATTAATTCAAGCGTTTCTTTTGAGAGCAAGTTTGTCTCTGGGACATGATTTTTTAATATATTGTCACTTTGAAGCATTTCGGAAATATCATATTTAGAAAAAAATTGTGTGTTAAAAATCGGAATATTTTGCTGAGCTAAATCATTTTTAAGCTCATAGAACATATTGCTTGCTTCTGCCTTTCGGAGATGAAGGCGGTTATAAACAACATTAGGATATGGGAGAGATGTTTTTATCCATTTATCTTGTTGAAAGGAATAGCCGTCAACATAGCCTTCCATCCAATCATCGAGGCTTACTACATACAGAATTCCGCCAATGCGCGCGATCTCTTGCTGGAATTCTTGGCAAAATTGATGAATGGAGCGGAAGGAAGCACCGCTTTCTAACTCAAATGCAGGAGCATCAGTCAATATTGCTATTACAGGACCAAGTGTAAGTGTACGGCTCTGCTTTTCAAAAAAGCTGAGCAGTGTTAATTCCTGATTTGGAAGCATTAACGTTTGGGTCAAGCTGTCACTGAAAGAGATAACTTGTTTATCATTATGAACAGCTTCAACTAATACAGGAACTGCCATACTGCCTAACTGGAGCATAACAGGATTATTATTTTCTATTTCCCAGAAATGGAATAAGGAAGTGCTAATACGCAGTATTGGCTCCTTGTTTGCCGGAAAGGAGGAATTTTCTTTTATGAACAGCGGAAGTAAATTTATTCTCATCGCAATTCCTCATTTATAAGGTGATAGTTATTTAAAATACATAGGCTAAAGCTGATATTATCGTATGTTAAAGCAAATAATTTGTGCATGAAGGGATGGGAGAAAAGGGAAGTTATCTAAGTGTTTCCGAGTTAATAACATATAAAGATGATCACATTGTTAGAGGTACATGCTTTTCTTGCCTTTAGGAAATAAAGGGTCTTTCTGGCAATATAGAGCATAGTTTGTTATAGTGGAGACAATTGTTAAAAAGGAGTTGTTTAATATGGCAGTAAACCTTCATGATGCAGGTTATGAGCTAGAAAAAGCTATTCGTCAAAGTGATGAATATACAAACTTAAAAAAAATGTATGACTTAGTAAATGGTGATCCATCTGCAAAGGCAATGTTTGAAAACTTCCGCAACATCCAAATGCAGCTGCAGCAAAAGCAAATGTCAGGGATTGAAATCACACAAGAAGAAGTAGAACAAGCCCAAAAGACAGTGGCATTAGTGCAACAGCATGAGTCCATCTCTAAATTGATGGAAGCAGAACAACGCATGAGCATGGTAATTGCTGAGCTTAACCAAATTATCATGAAGCCGCTTGAAGAATTATATGGAGCACCACAACAATAATATATTCAAATAGGCTGAGACATTAGTATGTAAGTCTAATTAAAAAACCGAACTATTTTTTCGTTTATTGATTAATAGTTTGGTTTTTTGTGTTTTTGTTCTAAAAACAATAAGGAAATTCTTGTCACTTCTCATCCTCTTTTTATATGACAATTGTGTGAATACTTAAGGATTAGCGAGACAGCCTAGTTCAGCGCTAGATGCAGCTTGGCGCGGCTAACACAATATCATTATTTCCCCTTACTGAGAAAAAACTATAAATAATTCTACTACCTCAATGGTTTAGTTAAGCTTGAAGCGAATGTTGGACAGCTCTTTCAAATGAAAAAAGTGCCCACAGCCTAAGCTCTGGGCACAATTCCAAAGTATACAGTTGTTTAGCCAAGAGCAGCAGACTCTTATTTAGAACCTTGTAACTGTTGTTGAGCCATTTGTACTAAACGCTTCGTGATTTCTCCACCAACAGAACCATTGGCACGTGCAGTAGTTTCAGCACCAAGGTTTACTCCAAACTCAGTCGCAATTTCATATTTCATTTGATCCAAAGCTTGAGATACTCCAGGTACTAAAAGTTGATTAGAATTGTTAGACATTGTTGTTTCCTCCTTAAGTGAATTGGATGTTACATTCAATAGTTTGCTAAAAGTTTGCTGATATATTCGCATAGATGATTTGTAAATGTTTCCAAAAGATATTAATTATCTTTGTTGCAGTATACCGGGGAATTAAAGACCGCGGGTTCTAATGTAGGGAGTTTTTTCATACATGATATATAAAGACATTAGAAACTGAAATTGGGGGGAACAAGATGATTTATCGCTTATTGGCTTTAAATATTGATGGGACTCTTATCCAATCAAATGGGCGTCTGAGTAAATCCTCTAAAGAGGCAATAGAGTACGTCCAGCAAAAAGGCATTTATGTAACATTAGTCACATCAAGAAGCCTGCCTTCAGCACGAAAGGTTGCAAAAGCTTTAAAGCTGGAGAATTATATTGTGACACATCAAGGTGCACTTATTTCGGACAATGCAGATCAAACATTATACGTAAACAGACTGACAGAAGAGCTTACATATGAAATTGTCCGTTTCCTTGAAGGCTTTATTTGCCAAATCAGACTTGTGCATGAGAAGTTTTCCCTTGCTAACAAGTCAAGGCTTAATCATAATATGCTCGCCAAAACTGTGTTTAACTCAGGTGATCCTGTGTTCTACTCCCATCAGTTTGTCGACGTCCTCAGTGAAGTTTTGCTGGAGGAGCCTGTCAGTGCCCCCAAGATAGAAGTGTATTTCGAAGAGAAGAAGGATTGTTTAGATGCAAAAGAGGTTCTAGACAAAATGTTTGAGGAAGTCAATATTGTTCAAATGAATGATTTGCGTCTTGAAATTTTGCCTGAGGGCGTTAACAAGTTGAATGGCCTGCTTTATTTGGCTGAGCATCTTGGGATTAATCGAAGAGAAATAGTCGTTATTGGTGATAGTCTTGACGATAAGGAAATGATAGAAGCGGTCGGACTTGGTGTTGCCATGGGCAATGCACCAAGTGAACTAAAGTTTTCGGCAGATTGGGTAACAAGGTCCAACAATCAGGACGGGGTTGCTTATATGGTGAAGGAGCATTTCCGCAAACAACAGCCGATTGAGTTTCTCCGCAAGATGAATATTATTAAATAGCATTTATTAATTTATATATAACCAAAAAATATAACCAAAAAAAATCCCTTGCAAATACATAGGGATTTTTTGGTTTTATTAACAATACTTTGACCTGGCTGGTCACTTTTTGTAGACTGAAGTATAATGGCTTTTAGAATAAATAATAACTATGATAGATAAGGTGACTATAAAGATGAAATCAATTACGATAAGCGGGTTGCAGGATGACAGGTTAATAAGACCATTAGAGCATATCGGCAACTTGTTTTTTGAAGATACAAAGGTGGCTTTCACTCCGGAGGACGAAGCGGAAATTATCATTTATTTTAATGTTTCTGAAGAAGAAGACAGGTATTTTGTGGAAGGAAATTTGGATGGCAGACAGCAGTTCAATTGTGAAAAGGATTTAGCAAACCTTGATGAGAAGGAAAGATTTAAAGAACAAAAAAATGCGATTTCTCAAGTATATTTAAAGGTACTGCAAGATTTGACAGGCATGATTCAAAAATGGGGAATTCTTACAGGGATTCGCCCGACAAAGCTGCTTCACAAGCATATGCAAAATAATACACCAAAAGTTGAGGCGCATCAGGCATTAAAGGAAGAGTATTTAATGTCAGACGAAAAAATCGATCTTATGCAGCGCATCATCGACAGGCAGCTTGATGTCATTCCTGATTTATATGACTTGAAGAAGGAAGTAAGCATTTATATAGGAATTCCATTTTGTCCAACAAAATGTGCTTATTGCACATTCCCGGCATATGCGATAAACGGGAGACAAGGGTCTGTATTTTCCTTCTTAGGCGGTCTTCATCATGAAATACAGAAGACAGGGGAATGGCTTAAATCGAAAAATATTAAAATCACGACTGTTTATTATGGTGGAGGAACACCAACTAGCATATCAGCTGAGGAAATGGACATGCTTTATGAGCAAATGAATCAATCCTTCCCTGATGTGCAAAGTATAAGAGAAATAACGGTAGAAGCAGGCCGGCCAGACACAATCTCTCCAGAGAAACTAGAAGTACTGAATAAGTGGAATATTGACAGAATCAGCATCAATCCACAATCGTATACTCAGCAAACATTAAAGGCCATCGGAAGACATCACACTGTTGAGGAAACAATTGATAAGTACCATCTGGCTAGACAGCATGGAATGAATAATATCAATATGGACTTAATTATCGGTCTTCCAGGAGAAGGTGTTGAAGAGTTCCAGCACAGCCTTGACCAAACAGAGGAACTGATGCCAGAATCACTGACAGTTCATACCCTTTCCTTTAAACGTGCCTCTGAAATGACGCGAAACAAGGCGAGATACAAGGTTGCAGACAGAGATGAAATACAAGAGATGATGAGAATGGCTGAAGATTGGACAGAGAAGTATGAGTATGTACCATATTATCTGTATAGACAAAAGAACATTCTTGGAAATTTGGAGAATGTCGGCTACTCAAAAATCGGTCAGGAAAGCATCTATAATATTATGATGATGGAGGAGCTTCAAACGGTAATTGGCCTTGGATGTGGGGCATCAAGTAAATTTATACACCCAGTTACAGGGAAAATTACGCAGTTCTCTAATCCAAAAGATCCTAAAACATATAATGACAGCTTTGAGGAGTATACAGACAAAAAATTGGCATTGTTAGAAGAGCATTTTTCTGCAGAAAAATCGCTGTGAAACAAATAAAAATCGCTAAGATGAAGGAAGATAGAAGGAGCAGAGTTAACTGCTATAACTATCTTCCTTTTTGTTTGTGCACAAAGAAATGGACCATTTATTCTCATGGAAGCGTAAGAAAAGGATTGCATTATTGTTAGAAAACGAATAATATATAAGAGTTGTGTTAAAATGTTCGTTTTTTGGAGGTATACATGTTTAAACTTAAAGAGAACAATACAAATGTGAAAACGGAGATAACGGCCGGCTTCACCACTTTTTTAACAATGGTCTATATCGTTATTGTAAACCCTGTTATCTTATCGAGTGCAGGAATTCCTTTTGACCAAGTGTTTATGGCAACAATAATTGCAGCAGTAATCGGTACACTTTGGATGGCTTTATTTGCTAATTATCCGATTGCAATTGCACCAGGTATGGGCTTGAATGCTTATTTTGCTTATTCAGTTGTAGGCAGTCATGGCGGTATTGATTACACTATTGCTTTATCTGCTGTTTTCGTGGCAGGAATTATCTTTTTAATTCTGTCTTTGACAACATTCAGGGAAAAGCTGATTGAAGCGATTCCAGAAAACCTGAAGCATGGAATTACGGCAGGTATCGGTTTGTTTATTGCTTTTATCGGCTTAAGACAGACAGGTATCATTGTTGATAACAAAGAAAATCTAGTTGGTCTTGGCGATTTACAGTCACCAGCTGTTGTGCTTGCATTAGTTGGTCTTGCTATTACAATTATTTTATTTGCGATGAATGTCAAAGGCGCTTTATTCTTAGGCATGATTGCAACAGGTATTATTGCATTCTTTACTGGACAGCTTTCGTTCGCGGAAGGAATTGCTGGTGTTCCACATCTGCCAGAAGGATTAATTATCACAAATCCTTTTGCGGCAATCGGAGATGTGTTCCAGCATAGCTTATATGCAGTCGTGTTCTCCTTCTTGCTTGTAACGATTTTTGATACGACTGGAACAATGGTCGGTGTTGCAGAGCAAGCAGGCTTGATGAAGAATAATCGTCTTCCTAAAGCAAGGCAAGCACTGCTTGCAGACTCTGTTGGTACTTCCATTGGAGCAATGTTTGGAACAAGTCCGACAACAGCATTTATTGAATCAACGTCAGGAGTTGCTGCTGGAGGAAGGACAGGTTTAACAGGTGTTACTGTTTCAGCTTTATTTATATTGGCTGCATTCTTTGCACCGCTTGTTAGTGCTGTTTCAGGGTTATCCGCAATCACATCACCAGCACTTATCATTGTCGGAAGCTTAATGATGGGAGCTATCGCAAAAGTGCGCTGGTCTGAATTTGATGAGGCCTTCCCAGCTTTCCTTGTTATCTTAAGTATGCCGCTTACTTCAAGTATTGCAACAGGGATTGCGCTAGGATTTATATCTCATCCGTTGTTGAAATTAGTTACAGGCAAGGGTAAATCTGTTCACCCGCTCGTTTATATATTTGCCGTATTATTTTTGTATCAGCTCGTCTTTTTATCCCATTAGAGCTTAAAAAGTCCCGTGAAGTATTACTTCACGGGACTTTTTATAATTTTGTCCAATTTTACAGTTATTTGTGAAACTTTCTGCATATCTTTTCGTATGAAAGGTGAAGGAGGAGATCGGAAATGGCATTAGAAATAAAAAATGTAACAAAAGGATTTGGCTCATTTGTTGCGGTAGATAATGTATCTTTATCAATTCCCGAAAATGAAATGTTTGGATTTTTGGGCGGAAACGGTGCAGGCAAAACGACAACCTTTCGCATGCTGCTCGGAATATTGGATATAAGTGAAGGGGAAATCACCTGGAACGGACAGGGCATTAACTATTCGACAAGTCCAGAAATTGGCTATTTACCTGAAGAAAGGGGACTTTACCCGAAACTAAAGGTAAAGGACCAGCTTGTTTACTTAGCAAGACTGCGCGGAATGGACAAAAAGGAAGCACTAACGGAGCTGAAGTATTGGCTGGAGCGTTTTAAAATACCTGATTATCTTGAGAAAAAGGTAGAAGAGCTTTCAAAGGGGAATCAGCAAAAAATCCAATTCATCAGTGCGGTGCTGCATAAGCCGAAGCTTCTTATTTTGGATGAGCCATTTAGTGGTTTAGACCCAGTTAATGTGGAACAGTTGAAAAGTGCTGTTATCGACTTGAAGAATTCAGGAACGACAATTGTTTTTTCTAGTCACCGGATGGAGCATGTTGAAGAAATGTGTGAGAACCTTTGTATCATGCATAAAGGAAAGCCGGTAGTACATGGCGGCTTGAAGGAAATCAAACGAAGCTTCGGGAAGAAAAATGTCACTATCCATGCTGATTTTGATTTGACTTATTTAATTAAATTTCCTGGTGTTGTTAAGCTGAAACAAACGACAGAAGGAGCAGCATTGCAAATTGAAGGGGAGGAAATTGCAGAAAATATTTTGAAGGATATTGTTGGAAGGGGCTTCATCCGAAAATTTGCGCTTGAGGAGCCGACTTTAAATGATATTTTTATCGAAAAGGTAGGTGCTTCACTTGAATAGTTTTTGGATTATCTTATTTCATACTTACTGGACAAAGGTAAAAACGAAATCATTCATCATTACAACGATTATTACATTACTGCTTATTCTTGGCTTAACAAATATCCAATCTATCTTCGAAATGTTCGATGATGAGGATGGATCCGATAAAATTGCGGTCATCGATAAAACGAACGAATTGTATCAATCTGTTGCTGCAATGTCAGAATCCATTCAAGAAGGAATGGAACTGGAGCACTATGTAGATGGTGAGTCACAAGCAAAGAAAAAGGTAGAGGATGATTCCTATCAAGGGCTGTTGATTCTTGACTATGATAATGAAAATTTACCGCAAGCATCCTACTATAGTATGGATATTACGGATTCAGCTACAGCAACTAGCGTAGAAACAATCGTTCAAGCAGTTAAGAGTCAGCTGGCAGCAGCACAATTGAATCTTTCTGGTGAACAGCTGGAGAAATTAAACGAACCAGTGCCATTTGAGCATTTTGCCCTTGAAAAGAATGCGAAAACAGAGGAAGAATTAAATCAGGCAAGAGGACTTGTCTATGTGCTGTTATTCCTCATTTATTTTGCAGTTATCCTATATGCTAACATGATAGCAATGGAGGTAGCGACAGAAAAATCTTCGCGGGTTATGGAAATTTTGATTTCCAGTGTGTCTCCGATTAAACATATGTTTGCAAAGATTTTAGGTATCGGGCTTGTGAGTATAACCCAGCTGGCGATTCTGCTTGTAGCAGGGTATTTTTCTGTTACAAATAATGATAACATGAGCACACTTGATGGCTTTCTTGGTTTTAGCGGCATTCCTGCTGCAACAATCGTCTATGCTGTTGTATTTTTTGTTCTCGGTTATTTCTTATATGCAACGCTGGCAGCATTCCTCGGATCACTTGTCAGCCGCATTGAGGATGTACAGCAAATGATTACTCCAATGACTTTAATGGTAGTGGCAGGCTTTATGATTGCGATGTTTGGTTTGAATAACCCAGATACGACATTTATTACTATTACCTCTTATATTCCGTTCTTTACACCAATGCTGATGTTCATGCGGGCAGGTATGCTGAGCCTTCCAGTGTGGGAGCCGATTTTAGGTATGGGCGTATTGGCTGCTTCCATCATCATTCTGGCTGTCTTTGGCGGAAGAGTTTATAAAGGCGGTGTGCTTATGTATGGGAAATCTAATTCGTTCAAGGATATTAAGAAAGCACTCCAGTTAACGAAAAAGGAATAATGCTTAAAGGATTCACGATTCAATTCGTGAATCTTTTTTATTAATGAAGAAAAATTATTGCTAGTCTCGTCCATACTTGTACAATGAACCTATGAGGATGAAAGAAGGTGTTTTATGAGTTTATTACAAAAGGGGGACAAAGTCGCCTTTATTGCTTGCTCTGATGGAAGAGACGAGTCGAAAGCAAGTGCCTATTCGTTTTTAGAAAAGCAGCTTGAACAGTTTGGGATTTATTCCGTTTATGCAAAAACCTTTTATGCAAACGAAAATACTCCATTCAGCGGTGCCCCAAAACAGAGAGCAGCAGAGCTAATGAAGCTATATGCAGATAAGGAAATTAAAGCTATATTCGACCTGTCAGGCGGAAACTCTGCCAATGAGGTGCTTTCCTTTATAGATAGTACTGTTATTAAGAAAAATCCGAAGCCCTTTATAGGCATTAGCGATTTGTCTGTCCTCAATAATGCATTGTTTGCTTTAACTGGTGTAGCTAATCTTCATTACCAGGCAATGAATCTTATAGGACCGGACGCAGATTTTCAAAAAGCCTTATTTGCTAAAGTGTTTCTTGAAAGCTGGGCATCTCCAAATGACAGTGTAACCTTTTCATATAAATGGCTCCGCGGCAGCGACATGAGCGGATGTGTGATCGGGGGGAATGCAAGATGCCTTTTGAAGCTAGCAGGCACTCGATATATGCCTGATCCAGAAGGAAAGCTTCTTTTTCTTGAAAGTCTAGGAGGTGGCCCTGCGGCTATTGCCTCGTATTTTGCTCAGCTAGACCAGCTCGGCATTTTTGAAAAATGTACTGGCATTCTGTTAGGCACATTCACTTATATGGAGAAAAATACTTGCAGTCCTTCAGTAGAGGAGCTTTTGCTCCAGTACACTGAAAAATACAGAACTCCAATTGCAAAAACAGAAAAGTTAGGACATGGAGCAGACTCTCACTGTATACCAATAGGAATGCATCTTGAATTATAGTGAATAGGAACGTGCATTCGTATTTTAATGATGGTAATATAAAATAGAAGAAAGGAGGAAGTAGTATGGAAGAGATTACATTTATACACTGCGCAGACCTTCATTTGGACAGCCCGATGCTTGGACTGAAAAATCTGCCTGCTCCTATTCGGGCACAGCTCCGCGAAAGTACTTTCGCCTCCTTCAGGAAAATAGTGGATACGGCGATTGCAAGACAAGTCGATTTCGTTCTTATCGCAGGAGATATTTATGATGGAGAAGACAGGAGTCTGCGGGCACAAATCCTTTTCAAAAAAGAGATGGAAAGACTTAAAATTCAGGAGATAGACGTATATATCATCCATGGGAATCATGATCATTTAAGTGGAAGCTGGCTGGAAGTAAGCTTTCCTGATAATGTTCATATCTTCCCTTCAGACGTGACTGTTTTCGAGCACAAAAAACGGAACACGAAAATCCATTTATACGGCTTCAGCTATGAAACAAGGCATTTATATGATAGAAGAATAAATACATACGAAAAAACAGACACTGCAGATTACCATATAGGTCTATTGCATGGCAGCATGGAGGGAAACAGCGATCACAGTCCGTATGCTCCTTTTAACTTACAGGAGTTAGCTTCAAAGGGGATGAATTACTGGGCATTGGGCCATATACATAAACGAGCAGTACTGCAGGCAGACCCTCCTGTTGTGTATCCGGGAAATATTCAAGGAAGACATAAAAAGGAAACCGGAGAAAAGGGCTGTTATTATGTTAAATTGAACAACGGGGATGCTGAGCTGGAATTTATTCCAACAGCAACATGTTTATGGAAGTCTGTGCAAATAGATGCTGCAGGTGCCAAAAATGCCGACGAGCTTTTGTCGCTTTGCCATATTGCTCAAGAGAAGGAAAGAGATCAAGGCTTGCCTACTATTTTGGCCATTTCTATTATAAATGCAGAGGGAATCGGCAGTCTTCAAGCAGGAGAATTATTGGAGATACTACAGGAGGATGAACTCGATGAAACAAATTTTGCATGGATTTCGAGTCTGTCGATAACAGAAAATATCAGTTGGAATAAGGCAAAGCTTGAGTCAGACTCAGCGTTTTTTACAGAGCTTTTTCAAGCTGTGAAAGAAACTGATTCCATTGATGAGGCTGTGGCACCAATTTATCGTCATCCAGGTGTTTACCGCTATCTTTCGGAATTAACTGAACGAGAGAAAGAGGAGCTGGCAGAAGAAGCAGAACGGCTGCTGTTCACCATGCTGAATGGTGTCTCTTAGGGAGTGAAAAATAGTGCGAATTAAAACAATTACAATTTATGGATATGGAAAGCTGGAGAATATCACCATTGATTTAGATGCAGATATCCAAGTTTTTTTTGGAGAAAATGAAGCAGGCAAGTCAACGATTATGAGCTTCATCCACAGCATTCTGTTCGGATTTCCTACAAAGGTTCAAACAGAGCTAAGATATGAACCGAAACTGCAACATAAATATGGCGGGAAGCTAACAGTATGGTTTCCGGAGCATGGGCTGGCATCAATTGAGCGTGTAAAAGGGAAAGCTGCTGGTGATGTTACAGTCGTATTGGAGAATGGTCAAAAAGGACAAGAGCAATTGCTTGGAGAATTGCTGCAAGGTGTTGATAAAGGACTTTATCAATCTATCTTTTCCTTTAATCTTGACGGCTTGCAAAACATCCATGGCTTAAAAAGTGAGGAAATTGGCAGATTCTTGTTTTCGACAGGTATGATTGGATCAGACAGCATTTCAAAAGCAGACAATGAACTGCAGAAGGAGCTGGATTCACGCTTTAGACCTAATGGTAAGAAGCCAGTTCTGAATGAGCTGTTGCTAGATTTAAAGGATGCCCATCAGCAGCTGAAAAGTGCTGAGAGAACAAATGGTCAATATCGGGAGCTATTGGAGAGAAGAGAACAGCTTGCTGAGGAATTGGAAGCAGCAGAAGCTGATACAGCTAGTCTTGCATGGAACATCACAAAGCTCGAAAAATGGGTGGAGGCTGCTCCGATCGTGTTTGAAATAGAAGTAACGGAAGGCAATAGGAAGAATTACAAGAACCTTGCCTTTCCGAATGCCGGGTTAGAAAGATGGGAACGCATTAAGGACAGAATGCTGACAGTGCAAAGTCAAATTCAGCATGTACAAAACAAAATGAAGGTGTTAACGGAGAAGCAGACACAGCTTCAGCCAAATGAAAAGCTATTGGAGGAGGCTGGAGAAATAACAGAAGCAAGCGGAAAAATGCCTGTTTATGAAGAGCTGCAAAAGCGAAAAAATCAGCTGATAAGTCAGCTCTCCATGCTTGAAAAGGACATCAAAATCCTTCAAGAAAAATTGCATATTCCATTAACAACGGATGATATTTCTGAAATTAATACAAGCATTTTCATGAAAGAGCAATGTGCTAATGCAGATGCAAAGCAGAAAAGCCTTAAATCCTCACGATTTGAGCTTGATTCAAGGCTTAAGGAAGAGCAGCTGCAGCTTGAAGCGCTTGAACATTCGACAGCTGAAATGGAAGCGAGGCTGCTTTCTGATGAAAACAGGAAGGAATTAGAAAGCCAGCTTAAAGCAGCGGAAAATATCAGCTGGCATAAAGAAAAGGTCGCAATGCTTGCGCGGGACTTGGATAATGTCCAAAATCAGCTGGAAGCAAATCGAAAAAGCCATTTTGCTGCAAATATGCAGTTCCTATTCATTTTGATTATGCTGATTGTCATTGGACTAGCAGGAGCGGCTGAAAAACTGACGTACTTAGTGCTTGCAGCTGTGATAGGTGGAGTCGCGGCTATCATTTATTACATGACAAGGATAAAATCTGCCCAAAAGGAACGATCAAATCTCCAAGGCAAGGCAAAAAGGCTGAAGCGAGAAAATGCAGCCACTAATGATGTGTCAGGAACGGGCGAAGTGTCTGACGTATTTGCACTTAAAGAGGCACTTGAAAGGGACAATCAAGCAAGAGAAAATTATAGCTTGAATCTAGTGAAGCTGGAGCAGCAAACACGGGAATATGATAGAATTCTCCATGGCTTTGAGTCCTGGGAGCATCAATACAGGGAGCACCAGCAAGTTCTTAAGGAGCTTAGCATTGCTTTGAAAATACCAGAGCAGCTTGCACGTGATTTTATTTATGATGCCTATTTGCTTTTGGATGAATGGAAAATGAAGCTAAAGGATAAATGGGCAATTTTAGAGGATATTTCGGAAATAGAGAAAGAATCAGACCAAATAGCTGCGAAAATATCCAGCTATTATGAGCAGTTTTTTTCTGCAGGAGCAGAATCGCTCACCTTTATGTCCATTCAGCTAGTAAATAGTGTCAGAGACGAGAAGGAAAAGAAAATCTACTGGCAGGAGAATCAAAGGGCAATAGAGGAATATATCCAGGAGCTAAATGGTTTAGAAGGAGAGCTCTCTATCTTTTCGTCAGAAGCTGCTGAATTGCTTGCCCTTGCTGAAGCAGAAACAGAAGAGGAATACCGTAAAAAGGGCGAGCTTAATACAGAAAAACTCAGCTTGGATGCAAAGCTGTTCGCATTACAGGAAAAATTAGCTCATTTTCGTTTTTCGCAAGAAGAGATAGACGTGCTAGGCAGTTTAGAAAATCCAGAAGCAGAAAAGTCGCGCTTAACAGAAAAGCTTGCACAAAAAAATGACAGAATCAAGCAGATTATGAAAGACAGCGCCACAACTGGAATTACAATTTCCGAACTGGAAAGTGGTGGAACTTATACAGAGAAATTGCATTTATTTAAACAATTGAAAGATGAGTTTCAGGAGGAAGTCAAGGAATGGGGGAAATATGCTGCCGCAAAGCATTTCCTGACAAAAACGGTCAATGCCTATAAAGATAAGCAGCTGCCTGTTATGCTGCAAAAAGCGGAGGAGTATTTCGCTATTTTAACAGAAGGTCAATATGTTAGGATATTGCCGAAGGAAGAAGGAATTGGATTTTTGCTGGAAAGTGCGAACAATACCTTTTTTGAAGCGAAGGAGCTAAGCAGAGGGACAGCTGAGCAGCTTTATGTGGCAATTAGGCTTGCGCTTACTCAAACATTTTATCAGAAATATCCACTGCCAATTATTATTGATGATAGCTTTGTTAATTTTGACAGCAAAAGGACAAAGAAGGTGCTTGAGCTCTTGAAAACATGCAGGGATAATCAGTTGCTTTTCTTTACATGCCACAGCCATTTACTAGAACATTTTCCAGAAGGGCAAATTCATTCTCTTATGCAGCCCTCTTTAGAGAGAGACCGGTAGAAGTAAATAATGTTATACTAGGAACGAATAAAGATAGATGGAAAAGGAGCGAAAGTACCTTGGATAAAAAAGGAGTCCTACACTATGACGTTGGAGATCAGTTTGATTCCCACTTACTGATAAAAAGTTCAGCAAGGGCGTTGGCCAGCAATGGCAAGCCTTTCTTAACATTGATTTTCCAAGATAAAAGTGGAGAAATAGAAGCAAAGCTATGGGATGCTACAGATGCAGATGAGCAAATATATCAGCCTGAAACAATTGTAAAAATAAATGGGGATATCCAAAACTACAGAGGCAGAATGCAGCTTAGAATCCGTCAAATAAAGCTTGTTTCCCAAGAGGAGAGTGTGCGACTGTCAGATTTTATTGAAACAGCGCCACTTGAAAGCGAAGAAATGCAAGCAAAAATAAACCAATATATTTTTGATATGAAAAATCCTAACATACAGCGCATAACAAGACATCTTGTTAAAAAGCATCAGAAGGAGTTTTTCGAGTACCCAGCGGCAACGAAGAACCATCATGAGTTCGTCTCAGGCTTGGCCTACCATGTTGTCAGCATGCTTGATTTAGCGAAATCGATTGCAGGGCTTTATCCGAGTCTTGATACAGACCTGCTGTACGGCGGCATTATCCTTCATGACTTAGGGAAAGTACAAGAGCTGTCTGGACCAATTTCAACCACGTATACTGTAGAGGGAAATCTATTGGGGCATATTACAATAATGGTAAATGAAATAGGAAAAGCAGCAGATGAGCTTGGCATCAAAGGGGAGGAAGTAATGATCCTTCAGCATTTAGTGCTATCTCATCATGGAAAAGCAGAATGGGGCAGCCCAAAAGCACCTCTTATTAAAGAAGCAGAAATTCTTCACTATATTGATAATTTGGATGCGAAGATGAATATGCTAGACAGAGCACTAGAACGTGTAAAACCAGGTGAGTTCTCTGAAAGAATTTTCCCATTGGAAAACAGATCCTTTTACAAGCCTTCCTTCCATAATTAATAGATTACACAACAGGCTTCCTTTCTATGAAGGAAGCCTGTTTATATGTCTTGCTATAAAAGATGAATATCCTTTCTTTTCTAGCATATGATGTAGTAATTAAGAGAAAACAAAGCGAAAGAAGGGAGCTAATAGTATGTTTGAGATACCAATGTGGGTGCTGTTTGTATTGGGGGGCATTGTTGTAAGTGCATTTATGGCTGTTAAGTCTGGAAAAGAGGACAGGCAGCAGGAGCAGGAGATTATCGAAAGAGAAGGCGATGTTTATATAAAAAGGATGGAGGAGGAAAAGCATAAGAAAATAGGCAGTGATAAAGAAAGAGTGTATGAAAATTAAAAGGGAAGCTAGAGATTATCTCTAGTTTCCCTTTTTATGTTACTTGCTTGTAGATGTGTTTGTTGACCCACTTGTGGAATCAGTAGATGTCGAATCAAGAACGGATTTCAAATCTTTATCTTCAACCTTAACATCTGCATCTTCCAATTCTTTAGCCATCGCACTGTTAATGATATCAGATGTTAGCTTGGACACTTTCAATTCATATTCCATATCATCCTTAACATCTTCGTATTTCCCTTTTTCCTTTTTATCTGTAACTTGAATAATGTGGTAGCCATTTTCTGTCTTAACAGGATCACTTATTTGGTCTACCTTCAGCTTATAAGCAGCATCTTCAAATTCAGCAACCATCGTACCTGCTCCGAACCAGCCTAAATCTCCGCCTTTATCTTTAGTTGCCGTATCTGTTGAATATTCCTTCGCTAAATCTTCAAATTTCTCGCCATCATCCAGCTTCTTCTTCACTTCTTCAGCTGTTTTTTTATCTGCAACAAGAATATGGCGCGCTTCTATCTCTGGTTTATAATCCTCGTAATATGCTTTAATTTCATCATCAGTTACCTTCACTTCTTTAACTGCAGCTTTTTCTTGAAGCATTCCTGTTTTTATCATAGAACGCAGCTCATCTTCATCTTTATAGCCGTATTGTTGGAGTGCCAATTCAAAATTGTCTCCCAGCTGTGCTTTAATGCTATCGACCCGCTCATTTAACTCATCGTCTGAAACTTTATATTTATCTTCGAGTACCTTTTCATATAGAAGGGATTGCAGTACAGTAGCACCATATTTTTCCTTCATTGCATCATAAAGTTCATCCTTAGTGATATTACCTGCATCTGATTTCACAACTGCATCAGAGCTATCATTGCTACATGCACCGAGTGCAAGGACACCAGCAGCTAGAGAGATGGATAGTAGCCATTTTTTCAAGTTAAACACTCCTAAGTTAGTTTAGTCTGTAACATCCAATGATTACTATATCATAAATTTTCAAAAGAACAAAAATCCGCTTTTTATAAAACTTAATGCTCATTGATTTGCAGTTAATAAAAAAATTGGGTAAATATTCTGTTCCGTTTTTTGGTCCTAGACATATGATACATTGAGCTTGAAAAACAGCTTAAGAATTTGCCTAAGGCTTATTCGTGCTAGGTTGTGCAGAAGTCAGGATAAGGGGGCAGTGAATGTTTCACTGCATGAAACTGACTTTTGTTAGCAAGCAAGTCGTGCAGTCTTAACAGTTAACAAAATAATATGGTAGCAGCTTTAGAAGGAGGTGTTACTATGGGTCATGCATATGGCGGAGGATTTGCGTTAATCGTAGTACTTTTCATTCTTTTAATTATTGTTGGCGCTGCTTGGCTATAAGAGCTAAGTTAAACAGCAAGAATTGAACTTAGAAAGGAGGAGTCTTCATGTCAGGTACAGGTGCATACGGCGGAGGATTTGCGTTATTAGTGGTGCTTTTCATTTTGCTTATCATCATCGGAGCAAGCTGGGTTTACTAATATCCTCTAATTGAAAAAAAAGCAGCGATGAAAATCGCTGCTTTCCTTTCATTAAAGGTATCAATTGCCTTTACTAAGAAACTTATTTCCGTTTATGTTAACTAAATAATAAATCAACATAGGAAGAAATCAAAAGAATCGTGATAAGGACATTAATTGTGCGGAAAACCTTTGGTTGTTTATCTTCCGGTATTTCCTTTTGGGTACATAATGCATTTGTCATTCTATTAATATTATATAATATTAATATGGCTAGGATAATAAAAATGGAGATCATCATTGATTCCCTCCTTTAGACAGAATTGTTGTATGATACTTACAATATCAAATTAAGGAATAAAAAGATAGTATTATATCCTATGATTTGTCAGTTAAATACATGCATCCTTTTCATTCCTTTATTATCGTATGTCCAATTAGTTTATTTGCATCAAGCATTAGCTGACATTACTCACCAAAATTTCAATGCCGTCCTCATTTTCTTCCACATAACAAGACTTAGGTGACTTCCATAGGCTTTTAATGCGAATAAAGTCCGGTACACACATGCCAAAATGATAAGCGAAAATAATCAAGAAATAATGAACATAATGGGAAAAAAGGAAGCAGCAAATGATCAATACACTGTTAATAACAAGCATTGGCATAATTAAAGCAAAGATAAAATTAACTTTTCCAATTGGGTCGATTGCCCGTATGCAAATTAACGGGAAAATACGGCCGTGAACATCAATGGACTTTTTAATTTTTTTGCCTAAGTGTACAACCGGTAAAAAGTGAAGCAGTTTATGAACAGGATAAACGAGCAGGAACGCTGCTACAAATGTAAAAAAGTAGTTATCGTTTAAGCCGTTATGCCCAAAAAGTGCAATTGTCGGAGTATAAAGGAACAAAAAAGTAAAAACCATTGTCAAGGAAGACATAAATAGTATGCGTTGAAAGCCGTACTGTTTATGAAAATTGATTGTCTTCCAGCAATTCATATTCTAATCACCCTCCGTTAGGAGAAATTTTCTAATTTAATAAAACTCACCATGCTACTTTACGACGAAAAGGGTAAAAAATCAATAGTTGTTTTTGAATATTTACTGGTCTGTTAAAACAAAAAAAGATAAGACAGCGTCTCATCTTTTTTTTTTCTTTTATCCCATTTACGAGTATCGGTTTATTACTTCATAGGCGCCGGTTCTTTATGTTTAAGCTGCCCGTTTTGTTCAACAAAAGTGTCTTCAATATTGCTGAAGGATTTTTCGAATATTTCCATGAAGTTTTCTCCATAAATATTCTTAACAATTGTCATCATTTCCAGTAATTCAGGAAATTTTCCATATAAGTTTTTAATCGGCAAAGCAGCAGAGTAAGCAGAACTGTTTTCTGGGTTATACTCTTCCATAATGCTTAAAAACATTTGCTCGCCTTTTTCTGTCAGACACACATATGTGTTCCGTTTATCATTTTCTTTTTTTGAGAACTGGAGCAAACCCCTTTCCTCCAGCTTCTTGGAGAAGTTAAAGGCTGTTGAGACATGCATTACCCCGAAGTTCGCCACATCTGATATGGAGGCGCCATTTAATTGATAGGCTATCCATAAAATATGATGTTCGTTAATATTAAGGTCATACGGCTTAATCCAATTCTGCCAGTCCTTTTCAATCGACTTCCATAGTGCTTTACTGAGTTGTCCTACTCTTTGAGTAAACATTAAAGCTTCCTTCATTGAGCATTCTTTTTCATTCATCCCCAAATCTATTCACCTACTTTTCTATTATCTATAATCATTATGCCAATAAAACAAAAATTAATAAAGAAAAAATAAGCGAAATTTTTAGAAATAAGCATATTTTTTGAAAGAAAACGTTTTATCGTATAAATATTTTTCATTTCAAATAAAAATTCACCCTTTTTATACATGGATTCTACACATTAACGTTCTAAAGTGGGTGACTTTTTAAGTGGAGCGAACAGCTTGAATTGAAGGTTTTTAGCGAGAGATTAATTACGAAATAGAATAGTTATGTCATTGAATATTTTTATACTCTAAAAATATCGATTTTAGAAATGAATAAGAAATAAGTTGTAAGAAAAATCAGAATCCTAATTTGAAATTTTTTTTCTAACATGAGTTTCCGTATTTACTATATGCGTATATTTATTTTTTCTAAAAATAGTGATTTTTATGTTAGGATATTTAACATGGTTAAGTGGATTATTAGGGAGGTAATAAAAGGAGAGGAAGCCGTGTTAGGTTTCCTCTCTTTTTGTGTTATTGCTGCTGTTTTAAGTCGTTTTCTAATTCGGATACTGTTTTTTCAATTTCGTTTAACTCGATTTTTAGCTGTTCTTGGTGTGGTTTAATCTCTATTTTCCATTGCTCCAAGGCAACTTTTATATCGTCAACGAAGGTGCCGATGACATTTTTGCCTTCTTTGCTGGCAGTTGCAATGCTTTCTTTAATTTCAATAAGGTCTTCTTTTAAATCCTTAAATTCTTTTAAGAAGGCCTTACTATTGTCCACACACACCTTTCTTGCTTCCTTGCCAGATACAGGTGTTGTGAATATAGTTGCTGCTGCTGCTGCAAGACCGCCTATGATAAATCCTGATAAAAATGTTTTTCCACTCATCTTGTTCACCTCGTCTTTTTTTTCTCATTATAGCTTATTTTACTATTGTTTTACATATATATGGATTTGTAAGTCCAACAACAAAAGCAGATAGAGGATTCTATCTGCTAAAGATACTTGTTTTTAAGCGTTTTGCTGAAAAGTTTTCATAAATTCAGCGAGGGCTTCCACATGCTCTAACGGCACTGCATTATAGATGGACGCTCTGCATCCACCGATAGACCTATGTCCGTTCAGTCCAACAAAACCAGCTTGTTTTGCTTCTTCCAAAAATCTTTTTGTTAATTCGTCTGATTGCAATGTGAATGTTACATTCATTTTAGAGCGGCTGTTTTTAGCTGCATGTCCATTATAAAAACCGTTGCTATTGTCGATGACGTTATATAATGTTTCTGCTTTTTTATTGTTAATCGCAGCAATAGCTTCAAGACCACCTTGATTTTCTGCCCACTTAAGCACAAGGGACAATAAATAAATGGCTAAGGTTGGCGGTGTATTAAATAAGGAATTACTGCTAGCATGTGTTTCATAGCTTAACATTGTAGGCAATGCTGAATTCTTTTTAATAAGCTCCTTTTTTATAATGACGACAGTAACACCAGATGGTCCAAGATTCTTTTGGGCGCCTGCATAGATAATGTCAAAGTTTTTGACATCTATAGGTGTGCTTAAGATATCACTGGACATATCTGCAACCACTGGAACCTTAAATCCAGTCGGGAAGGATTGCCATTGTGTTCCATAAATAGTGTTATTGCTTGTAATATGAAGATAAGCTGCATTTTCTGGAACTTGAATTTCGCCTGCTTCAGGAATATACGTATAGTTATCATCCTTACTTGAAGCAGCAATTTCTGTTTTTCCAATTTTAGCTGCTTCCTTAAGTGCCTTTTCTGCCCACACACCAGTAAGTGCGTAATAGCCAGTTTGACCGTTATCCAAAAGGTTCATTGGCACCATTGTAAATTGCAGACTTGCACCGCCTTGGAGGAAAAGAATTTCGTAATCTTCCGGGATAGAAAGCAGGGATGCAAGCAAAGCCTTAGCCTCATTATGGACTCCTTCATAATCCTTGCTGCGATGGCTAAGCTCCATTACAGACATGCCTGTATTGTTGAAATCCATCCAGCTTTTTTGTGCCTCCTGCAATACCCATTCTGGAAGTGCTGCAGGACCAGCGTTAAAATTATATGCGCGTTTCATATTTTTTCCCCCTTGTGCTCTGTAGACGAAGTTTACCCTTATACTAACAAATTGTGATGATTTGTACAGATAAAAAAAGACAGCCATACTTGAGGTAAGGGCTGCCTTTGTTACACTAAAAAAATAATTTAAGTGCGGTTACATCATGAAACCTCTTGTGAAATTCATGGATAGCGATTTCGTGAAGCTATTATCCAATAGCTTTTTTATGTAGAAAATTTTTTTGTATTTTTCTTTACAGCTTTTCCTTAATGTCTGCAGCAATTTGGACAAGCTGCTCGTCTGAATACGCATCAAAGTTTGTTTTCCAGACTGCTCCAAAGCCATCGCCTTTCCCGTATCGAGGGATAAGATGCATATGGTAATGGAAAACAGATTGGCCTGCTTTTTCGCCATTATTGTTCAATGTATTAAGGCCGACTGGTTCAAAAGCTTCCTTAATTCCATTTGCGATGGAAGGAACAACTTCGAACAGATTTTTCGCGATTTCTGGTGTCAATTCATAAATATCCTTAACATGAGTTTTCGGAATGACTAAAGTATGTCCTTTAGTCACTTGGCTAATATCTAAAAAAGCAACAACATGCTCATTTTCAAATACTTTTTTTGCAGGAATTTCTCCTGCGACAATCTTACAGAAAATACAATCGCTCATTAAAAATTCTCCTTTTCCAATTGTTTTCTATATATTTTATCATAGCCGATAGAAAAAGCAGAGGAGATTGTTCTAACAGCTTTTATTAAACAAAAAAACAGAGACAGGATCAAGAGATCCTGCCTCGTTGAAGAGGAACTTCTTATTGCGTTCTGTTAAAGGTCATTCTCTTTGATAAACACCTCATTTAATAATGATTTGTTTTCTATGAGAAAAATCGATCATTGTTCAAACGAACCATCCCCTTAATTTAGGTCTTTATATGTTGGTTAACGTATAAAGAATAGATGACAGTCTGCGACACCACACCTCATTCCGTAATGGAAATAATAACTACTTGGATAAGCAACTACCGGTGTATTGATCTTCTGGCATACTTAACAAATAATGCAAGCTAACCATCCCCTTGTTGTGAACGAATGGAAGTTTCAGTTGGATTATTTCAGAAAATAATCTTTTGCAAACACCTCATTTTTATTATTGAATGTTTTCAACAATATTTAAGTGGTGCTCCCCTTCAATAAATAGAATGTCCGCTTTGAAGGATATATATACACAAAAAAAATAAAAGCTGTTGAAAAATTTCAATTTAACGTTAATTGTTGTTAAAATATAGATAATACAAACTTGGAGGTACGTATTCAATGGCGCTTTTAGAAGTGAAGAATTTAACGGGTGGCTATACTCGGAACCCGGTTTTAAAGGATATTTCCTTTTCCATTGATTCAAATGAAATAGTCGGTTTAATTGGATTGAATGGGGCTGGGAAGAGTACGACAATCCGCCACATTATTGGGCTGATGGAACCACATAAAGGGGAAATACAAATAAATGGGAGCACCTTTGAAAAAGACAAGGATGGATACCGTAAGCAATTTACTTTTGTACCAGAAACTCCGATTTTATATGATGAACTTACATTAGAAGAACATTTAAAAATGACTGCGATGGCATACGGTATTTCAGAGGAGCAATACAAAACAAGAATGCCTAAGCTTTTGAAGGAATTTAGAATGGAAAAAAGACTTAAATGGTTTCCTGCCCATTTTTCCAAGGGGATGAAGCAAAAGGTCATGATTATGTGTGCTTTTTTGGTTCAGCCATCTCTTTACATAGTCGATGAGCCTTTTGTTGGACTAGATCCACTTGGGATTCAATCACTTTTAGATATGATGAAGAAAATGAAGGAAGAGGGAGCTGGTATTTTAATGTCGACACATATTCTCGCAACAGCAGAGAGATATTGCGACAGAATTATCATCCTTCATGAAGGGAAAATCAAATGTGCTGGGACAATGGATGAGCTTAAAAGGGAATTCCAAATGCCTGATGCAACACTTGATGATATTTACATTAGGCTTACAAAGGAAGAGAGCCATGATTGAATTCAGTGAAAAGCAGCTGTGGAGGGACAGGATAAACTCCACGGTGAAGGAATATACCCAATATTTACGATATATCCTTAATGGACATTTAGTTCTTGTGCTTGTATTTCTGCTAGGAGCTGGCGCTTATTATTATCAGGAATGGCTGAAAAGCATTCCTTCAGGGTTCCCTGTTGCTTGGATTATGGCAATATTGCTTTCGTTACTCGTAACGAAAAGCCCGATCTATACGTTCTTAAAGGATGCTGACAGAATATTTTTGATTCCTGTAGAGTCCAGGATGAAAAAGTACTTTCTTAATTGTTTGCTTTTAAGCTTTATATTTCAAGTCTACCTGCTACTTATGGGGCTTGGTTTATTAATGCCGCTTTATGCAAGAGTGAATGAAGGAAAATTCGAATCATTTTGGTATTTCTTCCTTTTATTAAGTATCGTTAAGGGAATAAACATACTGATACGCTGGCATGTTCAGCATTATGTTAATACGAGTCACCATATAGCAGATTCACTTATTCGATTTTGCATAAACTTTGTCATTCTTTTTTTACTGTTTTCGAATGCGTCACCGTTGTTTGTAGTAGCTGTCCTAGTTATTTTGGCGCTTCTATTCTTCTATTACCAGAAGGCGACAAGCAAGCTGGGGATCAAATGGGAGTTTTTGATTGCACAGGATGAAAAGCGCATGGCAGGCTTTTACCAATTAGCAAATATGTTCACAGACGTTCCTCATTTACGTAACCGTATAAAAAGAAGAAAGCTGTTGGATGTATTCGTAAATCGAATTGGCTATAGTCAGCAACTTGTTTTTTCTAATCTTTATTGGAGAACCTACTTCCGCTCAGGAGATTATTTAGGTCTTTCTGTGAGGCTTACCGTAATAGGAGGAATAGCATTATTTTTCCTTTCCTTTGGAGTGGGGCAGGTATTGCTTGCTGTTCTATTTTTATATTTGACAGGTCTTCAGCTTATGCCGTTATGGAATGCTTACCAGGACAAGCTATGGATTAATCTGTACCCGCTGTCGATTGATCTTCGTAAAGCGTCCTTTAAAAAGACAATCTCTTCCATACTTTCTGTACAAGGAATTATTTTGTCTGCTGTAATAGCGATAAAAGGAGATTGGACAATGGGACTTATGACGCTGGTTGCCAGCATCATTTTCACTTATTTATTTGTGGCCCTTTATATGAGCAAAAAACTGCAGGCTTAATGTCGGCTTTTCGAAAACTCCCTTTTGGGAGTTTTTTTTATGGTGAAAGTGATGAAGAAAGGGAACAAATAGAGGAATAATACGTATGTATAGGAAGGAGAGACAAATGTAAGGCATATTTAAAGGGGCGAAATATATGAAGGAAAATGAGAGCATTGCCATGATGGAGGTAAAGGACTGGAAGCGACGAATTTTGAAGAGGCCGTCTATGCTAAATCGGGTGTCCAAAAAGGCACAGAATAAAATGAATGGCTATATTCCTGCTAAAGTCCACCAAGTTATAACAGAAGCGATTAAACAAATGATAACAGCAACACTTGCTGGCACAAATAAAATAACCAAAAGGCCTGTTAACACAAACAGAACCATTATCGAAATGGATAAAGAAATGGAAAAGAAAATCGCTCAGTTCCAAAAAGCTGCAGCCGTTGAGGGGGCTGGAACCGGGGCAGGCGGAATCCTCGTCGGATTGGCAGACTTCCCATTGCTTCTAGCGATTAAAATGAAGTTTTTAATGGAGTCTGCAGCATTGTATGGCCATGATCCAGAAGAATATGAAGAGAGGGTATTTCTTCTGTATGTTTTTCAGCTCGCATTCTCCAGTGAAGGAAGAAAGCCATACCTACTCGACATTATTGAAAACTGGGAAGAAAAGAAAGCAGAGGTGCTCAAGCTCGATTGGCAGGAGCTTCAGCAAGAATACAGGGATTATATTGATTTTGTGAAGCTATTGCAGCTTGTTCCAATCATTGGTGCAGCAGTTGGTGCAGTGGCTAATTATAATCTTTTAGAACAGCTTGGGGAAACGGCAAAAAATTGCTATCGTATCAGACATTTGGATAACACTAGCGATAATCTGCTTATAGAGGGAGAAAGCCCAAAACTTCTGTAATGATGCATATTCTCATTAAACGCAGCTTTTGATAAAATAGGCATTAAAAGATATTAGCAGGTGGAGGAAGAAATGAGAATCAAGAACTCAAAAACAGCATTGGCTTTAGTGGTATTATCGTTTGTAATTTTAATTTATACTATTTCAATTGTGAAAAATGAAAAAAACCTATTTTTTGATGAGGGTGTGCAAAATGCTCTCATTAATTTGTTTCCAGACAATTCCCACAGTTTTTTCAAATTTATTTCTGAATTTGGCGACAAAATAGGCATTGGGGCAATCGCCATTGTTGTGATCGCCTGGCTTTGGATTAGAAGAAGAGACTATGCAGGAATGGCTGCATTTGTACTTAGTGTCGGACTTGGCAATGAATTTAATAAAATTATTAAAGAAGCTGTCGCCCGCCCAAGACCATCCTTTCATGAAATTACCGATGCAGACAGCATGAGCTTCCCAAGCGGGCATGCAATGGTAGGTTTTATCCTGTATATGTTTATTGCCTATTTAATCGCAAGCGGCTTGAAAAATAAAGCACAGAGATGGATTGTTGCTGCAGTAGCATTCTTATTTGTGTTACTTATTGGCATAAGCAGAATTGTCCTTGGTGCACATTATCCATCAGATATAATTGGCGGCTATACATTAGGACTTATCTGTCTATTCTTATGGATTACACTTTATGAAATAGTAAAGGTAAGGCTGAACAAAAGAGGCAAAGCAGGGCAATAAGGGAAGAAAAGTCGAAGAGGCTGGGA
The DNA here is from genome assembly GCF_032818155.1 of Niallia taxi. NCBI lineage: Bacteria > Bacillati > Bacillota > Bacilli > Caryophanales > Bacillaceae > Niallia > Niallia taxi. Next base: position 3,571,903 of record NZ_CP102589.1, on the reverse strand, counting down.
CGTAAGTATGTGAACCAGCTTAAAGACCGAACTACTTAATCGACCATGATTAAATAGTTCGGCTTTTTTTGTTTTTTAGTTTTTAGTGGAATGGAGCGGAGGCCACTCGACTACTAAGGGAAATAGAGGAAAGGATGAGACCCCGCAGGCGTAGACGAGGAGGCTCAGCTTCCTCCCCGCGGAAAGCGAGTGGGTGTAGCGCAATGAAACGAACTAACTTTAACTCAACATTCTATTTAGACACAACCTTCATTTTTCAAATTTAGTTGTAATTCTATTATTCGTGTTTAGAAGCTTATCTTTTGTTTTGTCCCAGCCTCTTTTTTAGATTATTAATATCGCTACAAATGTAGTAACAGCTAAGCCGACGACAACAGGAATAAGGTTTCGTCTGGCAAGCTCAAAGGGGTCAACATTACAAATGGCTGCTGCGGGGATTAGTGCCCAAGGTACTAGTGTACCGCCCCCAACCCAAATCGCTGCAATCTGTCCAAGAGCAGTCAAAGTACTTATCCCTGTGCCAATCGCATGTGCGAATAGGCCGGCGATGGAGCCAGCAAGTGAAATTCCTGAAAAGCCAGAGCCGTCCAAGCCTGTGATAACACCGACTGCTGTTAAGGTGATGGCGCCTACTTCTTTTGTGAGTGGAACAGTTGAGGCTAGTGCGACACCAAGGTCATTGACGAGTCCGTGTGAAGCCTTTGGAAGATAATCGCCAACGATGGTGGTGAATCCAGAATCACCAAGATAGAAAAATGCTGCAATAGGGATAACTGGACCAAACACTTTAAAGCCAAACTGGAAACCATCAATTAAGTAGCTTGTGGTTTTTTCGAGGCCTTTGTTCTTATAGCTGACAAGTGTGATAAGGATAAGGATAAAAATGGAGGTTCCGCCAACTAGTGCTGTTGCATCCCCGCCTTGAAGGTTCAATAGATACATTGCTACAACATCTAGCACAAAGAGTATGGGAATTAGAATTGCGAAAAAGCGCTTTTGATTTTTACTCAGTAAATGATTTTCCTTTTTCGGAAGGATGGAGGTGTCGGTGCTCGTTAGACCTGTTGTGTGTGTGAGCTTACCGCTTTTTATATCTCTTTTAATTAAATAAAAGGCTGTTAGTGTGGTGACAACCCCCATAACAATTACAAGTGGTATGCTGGCCTGCATAACAGATTCAACGGAAATCCCTGCTGCATCTGCTGTCAGTTTCGGTGCTGCTTGAATAACATAGTCGCCGGAAAGGGCAATGCCGTGACCGAAAAGGTTCATTGCCATTGCCACTGGTATAGCCAGCAAAGGAGACTTTTATTTAAGTTTGAAGTGTTTGATAAGTATGGAGGGAGTTTTTCCTGGAGCCCTTTTATAGTCGGCAGGCACATCAATTGTTATCGTTTCAAATAAGTCATTTATAAAGCTTTTCTTTTCAAAATCACTTGCAGACAACCATATGCCAGATAGATTAGTTAATAGAGCTAGAATTAATTCATCATCTAATGGTATATTTTCCTCTACTATGCTGTTAAGCTCTTCTGAAAGTAATGCTTCATTTTTAGTATCTTCCTGCGTCATTTCTAAGTACTCTTCTTGGGAAATGACCTGATTTCCTAATGACTTGAGCCATGTTTTTTTACGCGTTTTTATGGCGGTCAATTCTCTTTTAAGCCAATCTATATGAGAAGTATCAGGTTGTTTTATTGAATGAGCTTTTAGCTTTTCTTGTGAATATTGCATAAAGCGTTCTGGATTATCAGCAGACAGACTGTTAAAGAACTCAGTAGTTAGAGTGCTTTCTGTAAACATAGGGAGGTCGCAAGTCCCATGGTTTTTTTTGGCGATGCAGATGTAATGCTTGCTTCCACGTGCTTTCTTTGTGTAGCCAGAAAGGGCACTGCCACATCTTGCACAACGCAAAACACCTGAGAAATGGAAGGGGGAAGTGGCTTTTTTTCCTGCAACGGTTCTTTGTTGTCTGTTCCTTTGTGCGAGTTTGAAGGTTTCCTCATCAATGATAGCCGGATGCTTAATGTCTTCTGAAACAATTACCTCTAATTTAGAATTATTTCCCCATCTTAGCTTACCTATATAAACGGGATTTTCTAGCATACTAGCAAGTGTTCGGGCATCCTTTTTAAGGCCAAATTGCTGAAGGTATAAGGCAATTGTACGCAAGCCTTTGCCATTATTATAAAGTCTGAATATGTCTGTTACAAAGTTTGCCTCTTCCTTGTTAATAGTAAGCTCTCCATTTTTATATTCATATCCAAAAGGTGGTTTTCCACCGTTACGTTCACCTAACAAAGCCTTTTTTGTCATGTTCACGACGACTCGTTCTGAAATTGTCTCTCGTTCCCATTGTGCTATTGCAGCAACTAATGTAATTAAAAAGCGGCCGATGGCTGTAGTGGTGTCAAATGGCTCTGTTACAGACCTTATGGCAATATTTTTGTCATCAAAAAGCTTAAGAAGATCATCTAAATCTCTTACAGATCTTACAAGACGATCAAGCTTATAAAAGACAACTACTTCAAATTTATGCTCTTTTGCATCCGCAATTAAGCGCAGAATGGCTGGGCGATTCAGTGTTTTTGCGCTAACGCCTTCCTCCACATATATATCGTATATTTCCCATCCTTGTGACTTAGTGAAATTAATACAATGCTCTTTTTGGGATGAAATACTATAGCCTTCTCGAAATTGTTCATCCTTCGATACACGGGTATATAATGCTGCCTTCAATAATATCATTCCTCCCTTACACAGTTTCGTACAGTTAAAGCTAATATATGATAGAACTTAATACGTTATGGCTATGTATTTAGGTGGAATGATTCGGATCGTACGTTCTGTTTTATTGTAAAAAATAAAATTCCATTTGAATGGAATCTGCTTTTAATAATAAAAAAGGCACCTGGACGCTAATTATTCCAAGGTGCTTTATTTTTGTTCAGCATTTCTTTCCTTTGCAAGCTTTACAATCATCTTAAAGTGTTCTTCGACGATTTTTATATCTTGGGGAGAAAGGAATTTCCATTGTTCGATATCAAAGAATCCCATTTGCTCCATACCATATTGCTTTATTAATTTATCTATTTCATTTAAAGAATGATAATTATTGTTCTCTGCTGTTAAACCTTTTATATTATCGGATCTGCCATGAAGATAATCGGTAGATACCTCATAGTAGTCAGCTAATTTAGTTAGTGTTTCAGAGTCAGGCTCTCTATTACCCGATTCATAACCAGAAAGAGTATTATTTTTCACTCCAATTTGTTCAGCAACAAACTTTTGGGATAAACCACTTTTTTCTCTTAGCAAACGTAGTCGTTTCCCCATTATCTCACCCATGAGCATCCCGCCTTTTTATTAATATTAGACTATATTTGTAAAAACGTAGTGAAAATTCACAAAAAGAGAAATATAATATTTGTGTTCGCGTAATGAGAACATGTAGAATGGTTATTGAGTTTGCAATATGCGAATAAAAGATAGCGATTGAACAGGAAAGCTGGTCAAAAAGCCAGACAAATAACAATTAATAATTTTTATTAATGGGGCAATAACAATCGGAAATTACAATTCTAGTTTTTCAGTCCTTTTTATTGGTGTACATAAGTTGCTTTTTTTGTTTTAGTTCGCGAAACGAGAAATATCATTAATGTATGACAGCTTTTATTACTTTTTCCAAAAAGTAACGAACTTATTTATTAAGATTACTTCCAAAACATAACAGACAGACTGTCGCTCATAAAATGTTTGAGGAGGCGATCTTATGATAAAAATTCCTGCAGATAAATTAGCCGCAGCAGTTAATAAACATCTGTTACCAGGCGTCATTCGAAGTCTTTCAAAAGAACAAGCAAAGAAGAAGGATGATGGCCGAAAAAGTACGTAATCGGAGGCCATTTATGCGTAACGAAAAATTGTGCTTAAACGAAGGGTGTAATAATAAACCAGATCATTATGGGTATTTTTGCAGCATTGAATGTGAATTAGAATATACAGACCTATTGAACAAAATAAATAGTAATAAGTCAGATGACAGTGTGGAGAAATAACCAGTCCTTTTTTACAGCCAAGCGATAAATATTATCACTGCTGCATGTGCGGAGGTAGGCACTTATTGAAACAGGTATTTTTATATGAAATTGAGAGAGTGAATAAGATAATGGAGACAAAAAGGAAGGATTGTTTATCTATTAATAAACAGCTCGAAAATAATCCGAGTGACCCTCTCCTAAAGGAATGATTAGCTGAGTTAACACAAGAATTAAAGAATTTAGGTCTATTCAGAACGAGCTTTGGCATATGTACAAAAAAATTAACCCTAATTGAAAGAAAACGAGTTTTTAAAGGAAAGAGATTACTCTCGATACATAAGAATACAAGGAAAGCACTCTTAATGAACTGCAGCCCAATTGTTAGACAGTGTCTAACAATTGGGCTGCAGTTTTTTATGGTTTAGAGTTTCAAATAATAAATGATTATGATTAACAAACTTGTGGTATTTAAATAGTTAAGCAGCTAAAATATAATATATATAAATATATAGGGAGTAGTAAATGGAGAATTTTGAATTTAGTAAAAATTTGAAGGTTTATAAAAACTTTGATGAAGCAGCTTCTAATATCCTTAAAATAATGGCTAAATTTATAGATGTTAATACACTTTTTATTGCAAAAAATGATAAAAATACAAATGAAATTGTGAAAGTATTAAATAAAGAGGATGTTTTGTTGGAGGAAGGGGAAACGACACCATTTAATGACACTTTTTGCAAGTTAAGTGTAGATCACGGGCAAAAAATTCTCGTCATTTCAGATATAACCCAGAGTGATTTAACGAAGTCGTTAGAGGTAACAAAAAATTTGGGGACCGGCTGTTTTATTGGTATTCCTATTTATTCTGGCGATGGTGAAAATTACGGAACACTTTGTGGATTAGATACTAAAAATATTCAGTTTAATCACAGTCATATTGATTTATTTGAGACGATGGCATCGTTGTTATCGTATGTGCTTGATTTAGATAATGCTAATAAGCAGATTCAACAATTATCTGCACCGTTTGTACCTCTGACAAAAGGTGTTGCAATTCTTCCTATTATTGGCTTAATAAGGGAAGAAACAGCAGAGAACATTATTTTACTAGCGCTATCGAAAAGTCAGCAGCTTTCATTGGAATATTTAATTATCGATTTATCAGGTATTAGTAAGATTAATAATCTTGTAAGCAGCTATTTATTAAAAATAGTCGATCTGTTAGGGCTAATTGGTGTAAAGCCAATTTTAACTGGAATGAGCCCTGAAATTGCTTTAAAGGCCATGAAATCAAATATAGATTTTCAAAACATTGCTATTGAAGCGAATCTCGAGCGAGCTTTAAAAAATATAGGTTTTTCATTGGAAAAAATAGCGGGAAATTAACTTTTATTGCTTTAAGTATAAGGCTTTCTAAATAGAAAGGCTTTTTTTTGATTAAAAATAATTGATTTATGGATTCCTTTGTAGGTCATTGCCACTGCAATAGCAGGAAGGCCGACCCTGACTGCTACTGGCAAAAGGACCGCGCCAATCAATGCAACTGCTGGTGATGGCCAGAAGAAAAAGGAAATGATCATCATTAATAAACCAATGACCCAATATGCTAAACTTGGGGACCTAATCCATTTTGCAAAAGGGGATATCATGACATCATTAATCCCGGTTTTTGTTAGAATTTTACTCATAGCAACAATGATGGAGATGACTACAATCGTTGGCAGCAATTCTGTTATTGCATAAATAAAACTATTGAATATGGTGCTGATAGAACCGCTCAATGATCCTGTGGCTGTAAGTGCCAACAAAAAAATCCCGACAATACATACGATGGTAGTGTCTCTTCTCATAATCATAAAGCCTATAATAAAGAGGATGAACAAAACGTATATCCAATGGAGTGCTGTTAGCTCTATACCCATTGCAGAAGACTCCCTTCTAATCCGACATAAAGCTTAGGCAAATGTCTAAGACCGGATTTATTACAGATTATGAAGAAGGATAGGATTGGGTGATAAGTGTGCCATAATCTTTTTTATAGGAAGGAATTGGAATTAAACAGAAGGGGACTTAAAACTTAGTTGGAGAATAAGTATATTAATAATGGAAGTTTCATTGGAATAGTCTTTTGGTGAATATTAAATATAAGGTCGTATTGGGAAATCCTAAGTGGTATCCTTGAACCTATTGTCAATATTTTACGGATTTTTGTTAATTTCTGTGTCATTTCCTTGGAAATAAAACATCTTTTTGTCGTTTTATCCCCCTTTCAGCTTATACCTTTGAAGTAGCGGTTGCTGGGATTTAAATAGTTTATTAAAAAATTCCGTTAAAATAAAAAAAGGAGCAAGCTGCTCCTTTTTAAGAAATAGTAAGCTCAAGCAAATATGCTTTACCATTAAACATAGCATGCTGGAATATTCCGCCATTAGTTGGATCTCCTGTTATAGGAGAATCTAGTGTACTGTTTTTTTGTTTCCAAATAATAAAGTCTTTTCTTTCAGTCCATACTGACAAAATGATATAAGTATCTCCTTTTAATGGACGGATAAATCGATATGCGCTTATTTGTGAGTCTATTTGTTCTAATGAACGCTTTATATTTTGTTCGAACAAAGGCTTGTGTTCATCTGTGACGGGAATATGATTCATAACGGCATATTTTTTGTCGGTGAAATCACCTTTGTCAATAACCGTTTCATATTTTCTTGGAGCAGCAAAAATGGAAGGTCCTGAAGTTTCATGTAACAACACGGCGTTTTCGTCTCCGTAAACTTGCATGGCAATCAAGGATTGCTGATCAATTTGTTGTGCATATTTCTTAACTAAAAAATCATATGTTCCGCTTGCTAAATAGATATTCATAGCAACCTCCTAAAAAACGTTAAGTGTTATGCGTTTTCATTTTTAAGGATACTATAGATGCAAGTTATAAGGAAATAAAAAGAAGTGACTGCTTGCTTTTTGCAAGCAGCCTTTTTAATAATTACTGATAAAGCTGGTTACTCTGTCCTGCAATAGGATTTTGATTCATCAGATGGGCTTGCATTTGCGGATTTGTTTCTGGTACAAGCAAATACATCGACCCCATTTTTTGAACAGCCATTTCATCTGCTGGCTCTAATACATAATAGCCTTTTTTAACCATATATTGCCACATGTCATATGCATGAGAACAGCTCATCATGAATGCAGTTTGGCAAAAAGAGCGGATTTCTGGATTAGCCATCTCCATCGCATTCCAGGCGTATTCCCTGCCGGCACGCTTTAATGTCAGTAAGTAGGCAGTAGCCATTTCCCTGTCATTCATATTTTCAACAACTGTTCTTGGCTGAACAGGAGGTGCTTGAGGTGCGACCATTTCTGTGAATTGATTGAGCTTTGCTTCTTCTTTAAGTAATGGAAGCTCAGTTGTTGCACCTTCTCTTTTGTTCAAAAATTCAACCTTCATATTATAATCTCTTATGTGTAGAGGGAAGTGTCTTTGCAGAATGGATTTGAACTCTGGGTCTTGGACATGATGAATCATATATCCCATGTTGGTGATGCTATTGACACAGCTTAATGTCAATTCATTCAGTGCATTTGCTTCATGTGCTGCAATTCTCATTTTTTAGGTCCCCTTTATAGCGTTAAAATTGTATTGATGCAATAATACTTTTTTATAATGGCTAACTGATAAGGATATATACACAGCGATTTTCTTTCTTGTTTGTTATAGTTAGAAAATGGGAATAAAAAAAGAGTTAAATTAGTCTATTTTGTGACAAATCAGTAGGTTTTGTATACAACGATAGTGAAAAAGTTATATATTTAGTTTATACACCCAATGAACTGTTATTTAAAAAGGAAATACGGAGTGTCTGTTATAAGGGCATTCTTTTTTATTGCATTTTTATTTATAAATATTATAATTTAATAATGATTATAGTTAATTTGTTTTTGAATTTATGATTTATATATTACAATGGAAACATAAGCAATAGAAAGGTGGACATATTAAGAATGAGTAAGGAAATGAAAGATACATTTATTAAGGCGGCAAAAGGAGAAAAAACTGATTTTGTTCCTGTCTGGTATATGCGTCAAGCTGGACGTTCTCAACCAGAATACAGAGCGATAAAAGAAAAGTATTCTCTTTTTGAAATTACCCATCAACCAGAACTTTGTGCATACGTAACAAAGCTGCCTGTAGATCAATACAATGTTGACGCAGCAGTACTATACAAGGATATTATGACACCACTTCCTGCAATTGGGGTTGATGTTGAAATTAAGTCAGGCATTGGTCCTGTCATTGATAATCCAATTAAAACATTGGAGGATGTTTCGAAGCTTGGTGTGTTAAATCCTGAACAAGATATTGCCTATGTACTTGATACGATTAAGTTATTAACCGAAGAGCAGCTGGATGTGCCGTTGATTGGATTTTCAGGAGCGCCATTTACACTTGCCAGCTATATGATTGAAGGAGGCCCTTCAAAAAACTATCATAAAACAAAAGCATTTATGTATTCACAGCCTGAGGCATGGTCTTTATTGATGGACAAGCTGGGAAGCATGGTTATTACATATGCGAAATCCCAAATAAATGCAGGTGCAAGCGCGATTCAAATTTTTGATTCATGGGTCGGTGCATTGAATGTGGACGATTACCGACACTTCATTAAGCCTGTAATGAATAAGATTTTTACAGAATTGAAAAAAGAAAACACGCCGCTTATTATGCATGGGGTCGGAGCAAGCCATCTTGCTCTTGAGTGGAATGACCTGCCGTTAGATGTAGTTGGTCTCGATTGGAGACTATCCATTAAGGAAGCAAGAGAAAAAGGGATTACGAAAGCAATACAAGGCAATCTAGATCCTGCGATACTTTTGGCACCATGGAATGTAATTGAGGCTAGAGCGAAGGAAATATTGGACCAGGGCATCAAACAAGACGGATTCATTTTCAATCTTGGCCATGGCGTATTCCCAGAGGTAGATCCTGCTGTTCTGAAAAGATTAACAAGCTTTATCCATGAATATTCTGCTGAAGCAATAAATAATAGACGATAATATTATATAGAAAAGAGTGAAGAGGAATGACTAGAAAAAAGATGGGGCTATTGGTTATGGCCTACGGAACTCCATATAAAGAAGAGGATATTGAAAGGTACTACACACATATTAGACATGGCAGAAGACCAACAGATGAAATGCTGGAGGATTTGCGAAGCCGTTATGAAGCTATCGGAGGGATTTCTCCTCTTGCAAAAATTACGCAACAGCAAGCAGAAAGTCTTGAAGCACACTTAAATTCTATTCAAGAGGATATTGAATTTAAAATGTATATTGGTTTAAAGCATATTGAGCCATTTGTTGAGGATGCAGTTAAAAGTATGCATGCTGACGGAATTACAGAGGCGGTCAGCATTGTGTTGGCACCGCATTTCTCCACATTCAGCATTAAATCATACAACGGCAGAGCGAAACAAGCTGCAGAAGAGCTTGGCGGTTTAACCATTCATAGTATTGAAAGCTGGTATAATGAGCCGAAATTTATTGCGTATTGGTCTAAAAAGGTGCAAGAAGCTTTCCGCAATATGCCAGAAGAAGAGAGAAACAACTCAGCTTTAATCGTTTCAGCACACAGCTTGCCAGAAAAAATCCTTCAATATGGCGATCCATATCCGGATCAATTGAAAGAAACAGCTGACTTAATTGCAAATGCCGCAGGTGTATCTAATTACTACATCGGCTGGCAAAGTGCTGGTAACACGCCAGATCCATGGCTTGGACCAGATGTTCAGGACCTGACAAGAGAGCTTCATGAAAAGCATGGATATAAAGCATTCGTCTATACTCCTGTCGGTTTCGTGGCAGACCATCTAGAGGTACTTTTTGACAATGACTATGAATGTCTTGTTGTCACTAAAGAGGTTGGTGCAGCTTACTACAGACCAGAAATGCCGAACGCGCAGCCTGAATTTATTGATGCACTGGCAACAGTGGTATTGGACAGCTTGTCCGTTCATTCTAAATAAGTTAGTTTTTGGAGCAGCTGCGTTTGATAAAAACGTTGGCTGCTTTCTATTGCACTAGTTTTGTGCATATGTTATATTCATATTTGAACTTTATGACCAAATTCCTCATTTGGTCATTTTTGATTAGCTGGAAGATGAAATACTAATAATCTGCTTATTTTAAAAGCCTATGATAAGAGGTGAAGAGTGTTGGCTGTGGATCGGAAGAAGCTTATTTTGGAGGCTGCGGCAAAATCCTTTTCCATGTTTGGTTACAAAGCGACGACGATGGATCAGGTAGCTAAGATAGCAAATGTTGGGAAGGGAACAATATATACGTTCTTTAAGAATAAGGAGCAGCTTTTTGATGAGATTATAACAGGGCTCATTATGGAGATGAAGATAGAGGCAGATGCCTCCTTTGATCCTAATTCAACCTTTATGGACAATGTGCACCGCACCATTATGAGGATGCTAGAATACAGAAAAGAGCATCAGCTTACAATAAAGCTGTTTGAAGAGCAAAAGGAAATGGGAACATTGGAAGTGAAGGAAGTTATAAACCGACTGGAGAATGCTATACTCAATTATATGAAGGGGCATGTGCAGGAAGCAATGAATAAAGGAGAAATAAAGCAATGTGATCCTGAATTGACTTCATTTATTATCTTTAAGCTGTATATTTCATTGATTTTTGATTGGGAGAAGAATCATACTCCTCTTCAAGCAGAGGAAATAGCCTTAACGGTTGAAAGATCCTTATTAGAGGGATTGTCTATAAGATAGTCCTCTTTTTTAGGAATAAAAATGACCATATGAACAAAATGGTCAGTAAAACGGAGTGGATATTATGAAACAAAATTTATTGAAAGCAGAGCTTGCGTCCATATTTAAAAATAGGATGAAGCTCATTTCCATCCTGGCAATCATATTTATCCCGATATTATATGCAGGAATTTACCTTTGGGCGTTTTGGGACCCATATGGACACTTGGAAAAGCTGCCTGTTGCTGTCGTGAATGAGGACAGTGGTGCAGAAATGAATGGTGAAAAGTTGGAAGTCGGCAAAGACTTAGTCGACAATCTGAAAGAGAGCAAGGAGTTTGACTTCCAATTTGTAGATAAGAAGGCAGGCTACAGGGATTTAGAAAATCAAAAATATTATATGCTGATTGAGATTCCAAAGGATTTCTCCGAAAACGCGACAACCTTGCTTGATGACAATCCAAAAAAATTGGATTTAAAATATGTTTCTAATCCTGGGTTTAACTTTATCTCTTCTCAAATTGGCAATTCTGCCGTTGAAAAAATTAAAGAGGGTGTAGGTAAGGAAGTAACAGAAACATATGCGAAGTCTGTGTTTGAAAATATAAGTGAAATGGCATTAGGACTTGAAGATGCAAGTACTGGGGCAAAGGATCTTAGTGATGGAACAGACAAGGTTAATAAAGGCTCACAAGAAGTTTACAAAAACTTGAAAACACTTGCTGGTAAATCAATTGAATTTACAGATGGAGTGAATGCTGCTAATTCTGGTGCGAAAGAGGTACTAACAGGTGCAGAAAGTCTTTCAAGCGGATTAGGGCAGCTCCAAGATGGTCAGAAGGATCTTTCCAGTGCTGCATCACAGCTGAAAGAGGGAGATTCATCCATATTAGCTGGCATCACCTCTGCAAAAGAAGGGGCGGAAAAGCTTGAGGGCAGCATCCCTGCATTGATAAACGGAACAGATAAATTACAAGCTGGTTCTGCTACACTGACATCAGGGCTTCAAGAATGGAGCAGCAATTCCAAAGCCTTGGCTGATGGAGCATCACAGCTGAATGCGGGTGTTAAGCAAGTTCAAGAAACAGTTAATTCCATCCTTCCTATGCTTGAAGGACTGCCTGAAGATAAGAAGCAGGAATTAGAGGCAGCACTTCAAAGTCTGGTGGATGGCAGTGGCAATATTGCTACAAACACACAGGCACTGCAACAGGGGGCAGATCAATTGGCTCAAGGTGGCCAAAGCTTATCTGCTGGCTTAACAGATTTAAGTGCAGGCTCTAAGCAACTTCAAACAGGAGCTCAACAGCTTGCAGATGGCAGTGCTAAATTGGAGGCAGGCTCTAAGAAGCAGGTTGCAGGGCAAGAGCAGTTTATTGCAGGTATGAGTAAATATGAAACAGAATTTGCTAAAGCTGCAAGTGGTTCAAACGAGCTTGTAACAGGGATGAATTCACTGTTATCAGGTATGAATCAATTGTCCACAGGTTCAGCAGCATTATCAGACGGAACAAGTAAGCTGGAAGCTGGATCGAAGGATCTTGCTGATGGAACGTCATCATTATCAGATGGCAGCAAGGAACTGTCAGAAAAGCTTGCAGATGGTGCTAATGATGCCAGCTCCATCCATTCTGATGACAAAACGTATGATATGATGGCAGCACCAATTACTGTTTCAGATGAGAAAGTATCAGAAGTGCCGAACTATGGAACTGGCTTAGCGCCTTATTTCATTTCTTTAGGACTGTTTGTCGGTGCATTAATGCTCTCTATTGTATTCTCTTTTAATGAACCAGAAGGAGTGCCGAAAAACGGTCTGCGCTGGTTTTTGAGTAAATCAGTTATTCTCGCAGGAGTCGGAATTCTACAGGCATTAGTTGCATCATTTGTACTGATTGTTGTGTTGGGTATGGAAGTGCAAAGCATTCCATTGTTTATTCTGTTTACAATCATTGCGAGTCTCGTATTCTTTTCGATCATTCAGTTCTTTGTTACAATTCTTGGGAATCCCGGCCGTTTTATCGTTGTTATTCTGTTGATATTCCAGTTGACAACAAGTGGCGGAACATTCCCATTGGAGTTAATCCCTGATTTCATGCAGCATGTTCATGCGCTCCTGCCAATGTCTTATTCTGTTGCAGGGTTGAGATCTGTCATTTCAACGGGAGACTTTACGTTTATGTGGCATAATGCAGGGATTCTAGCATTGTATCCAATCTTCTTTATTACAGGAACAATTATCTATTTCACATTTGCTTATAGACGCCAGTTTACAGAAGCGGCGGCAGAATAAAGGGTATGGTCGGGTGAAAAGCCCGACCATACCCTTTGAAATATACTAAAATCTACAAATTTACTGATTTTAATAACAAAAAAAGGGACAAAAAAAGTGCTAATTCGACGAATTTTAGTTATAGTATATAAGGACTAAATATTCTTTTATTAGAAGTTATGATATATTTTAATTAGAAGAATGAAAAGAGGGGTGTACATATGCTTTTTATTGATAATAAAGGCATCACAGATCCGCGCATCAACTTGGCTATCGAAGAATATGCGCTTAAAAATCTAGATATCAATGAGACATACCTATTGTTTTATATAAATGAACCATCTATCATCATCGGCAAAAACCAGAACACAATTGAGGAAATTAACACAGATTATGTCGAATCAAACGGTATTCACGTAGTTAGAAGATTGTCTGGCGGCGGTGCAGTATATCATGATAAAGGCAATTTGAACTTCAGCTTCATAACAAAGGACGACGGTGACAGTTTTCATAACTTCCGTAAATTCACAGAGCCTGTTGTTAAGGCATTGCAAAGCATGGGTGTGAATGCAGAATTAAGCGGCCGTAATGACTTATTGGCAGAAGGCAGAAAGATTTCGGGTAATGCTCAATTCTCCACAAAAGGAAGAATGTTCAGCCATGGCACCCTTTTGTTTGATTCTGAAATGGACCATATTGTGTCTGCATTAAAGGTTAGAAAAGATAAAATTGAATCTAAAGGGATAAAGTCTGTTAGAAGCAGGGTTGCCAATATTTCTGAATTTTTAAAGGTGCAAATTAGTATTGAAGAATTCAAGAGCCTAATCTTGAACTACTTGTTTGAGGGAGAAGAAAACATTCAGGAGTATGTTTTGACAGAGCAGGATTGGGAAAACATCCATGCCATTTCTAAAGAACGTTATCAAAACTGGGATTGGAACTATGGTAAATCACCAAGATTTAATCTTCAGCATTCCCATCGCTTCCCTGTTGGACAAGTTGACGTTCGTTTTGATGTGGCAAAAGGTATTATCAAAAACTGCAAAATATACGGTGACTTCTTTGGGGTTGGTGATGTTTCCGACATCGAGAATAAACTGACTGGCTTGCGATATGACAGAAGTGAACTAGAAAAGGCGCTTGAGGAAACATCGATTAAGCATTATTTTGGTAATATAACGAAGGAAGATTTTATCCACTTAATATATTAAATGGCAAAAAAAGTACTGGGGCCACTTCCCAGTACTTTTTTTAATGATGCTGCAAAAACTTCTTGTTCTAAATGTCGCCTATTAGTCTTATTAATAGTAATAAGGTTGTACAAGGCAAGGAGGGGCATAATGGCAAGGAAACTAGGTTTTTATTCAGTATTATTATTCATCGTGTACGGCTTGTTTTTTTATTGGTACTTGTTTTATTTTGCGGACTCGAAGCTCCCCTTCGAATTTCAAGGAACGGCTGCAGATCCAGCTACTTTTTTGAACAACAGAGAGCTTGCTTTAAATGATGAATATTCTAAACTAAAAAACTTTATGTTTTTTATATCGACTCCTTTGGAATGGTTAATCTATTTGTTTATCCTGCTGTTTGGTTTTTCAAAAGCATTTCGAAAATGGGGCGAGGATTCAGGTAAATATAAAATCATCCAAAAGGCGATTTATCTCTTTTGGCTTAATCTTATGGCGTATATAGCAACTTTTCCATTAAGCTATATCGGTCATAAGGTATCAACGGATTATCATATTTCTACACAGAGCTTTCCTTCATGGATGAAGGATGAATTGATTGATTTCTGGGTGAACTATGTAATTATGTTTGTGATTTTTATCGTCCTGTATTGGCTGATGAACAAGAGTAAAAAGCGTTGGTGGCTGTACGCATGGCTGCTTTCTGTTCCGTTCACTTTGTTTTTGACATTTATTCAGCCCGTTATCATTGACCCGCTGTATAACAACTTTACTGCCTTGAGTGATAAGCAGCTAGAGGAGAAAATTCTTGCATTGGCAAAAGAATCAAACATACCCGCTGAACATGTGTTTGAGGTAAATATGTCAGATAAGACAAATGCTTTAAATGCCTATGTAACAGGAATAGGCTCCAATTCAAGAATCGTCCTTTGGGACACAACCACGAAAGAGCTGAAGGATAATGAAATATTATTTGTTATGGCTCATGAAATGGCGCACTATGTTGAAAAACATATTTACTTTGGAATTGCTCTTTCGCTTGTGCTGTCATTTTTCGGATTGTATTTTATTTATAAGCTGATGAATGTTTTAGTAAGTAAGTGGGGGGATGCCCTTAAAATTTCAAGAGTTGAGGATTATCAATCATTTCCATTAATCCTGCTGTTAATCTCGATGCTGCTGTTTGCAGTAAATCCGCTAACTAATATTGTTTCGAGATATGAGGAGAAACGGGCAGATAATTATGCGGTCCAATTGACGAGTGATCCAGAAGCTGGGATTACTACCTTCCAAAAACTTGCTAAAACAGGGCTCAGTGAGGTAAATCCACCATTTCTCGTGAAAGTGTTCCGCTATAGTCATCCCACTATGCTTGAAAGAATATCTGTACTTGAGGAAAAAAGCATTCTGCTGAAAAACAGTGAAAATTAAAAGGAGGAAAAGGGCTAAGCTCAAGTAGGAGCTTAGCCCTTTTCCTCAAAAAAAGAAGGCGTCTATGGGAGGTTCCCATAGACGCCTTCAACAGGATTAGTTATCGAAGCGCTTACATAATTGTGTATATTGTTTGCTCAGCCGAATAAATTCAGCTTCATTTCTTTCGTCTATAGCGTGATCAATTTGAGTCATTAAATTTGCTTTTTCTAGATTCCATTGGATTTCAACAAGCAGCATGTCAATGTAAAGTTCTTTCACATAAGTCTCTTGCGCTTTTTGTTTCTTCATAGCACTTAACTTAGTTAACTCAGTGTACGACTTTTCATTCATTCGACTCACCCCTGATGCCTTTTTAATATTATATGGCAGAAAAATGAAAATATCAATGATATTATTTAAAAATTTAGAAAATGGAGCGGAATTTTGAATTATTTAAGACAATTTTCAATCTGTTTACAAATCTGAAAAAACGCATGCTATCATGAGAATACTCTATGCATTTAGCAATCCAGCTTAAAGAAAGGAGTTATAAAAATGTCTGAAGAAAAGAATAATCTTGATTTATATGAAGTAAATTATCATACGCTAGCAATCCTGCCTGAATTACAAAAGAATGGTGATGTTTATTCTAAAATATATGAAGGAGCTAACGTTTATATGTGCAAATTGCCACCAAGCAAAATTATTAAGCGAAGCTGTGAGTATTTCGGGTGCACATATGAAGGGAAACGAAAAGGAACGAGAGTGCTCATGAACTATAAGCATAAGCTGCCAATTTCAATTGATTCCAAGAGCACGATTTACGCATTTCCCACTCACTCTCCTACAAACCATGCCTGCATGTGGTTCTTTCTTCATCATATTTCGGACAGAATAATAGAGGGAGGAGGAAAAACAACTGTCATATTCCGTAATAATCGGAGAATATCCATTAACGTTTCCTTTCATACTTTTAACAACCAAATATTAAGAACAAATTTGTTGCAGACAAAAATACGCCATAACCAGGAAGACAGCGAAAAGCCGCTTTAAAATCAATAGGACAAGCTCTTTTAGCCAGTATGCCGTCTATATAGATAGTATTCTAAAAGCTCCTGTACTCTGTTGCGAAGTCTTGGGTTGAAATAATTATGATACTCTTCATAGCCATTATATAAGAATAAATACATTGTAAAGGCTTCATCTCTTTTTACCTCTTCTACCTTCATCTTATGCTTTTGCATATATTCCTTAGTTTTTCGCAGCTCCGTATGTATTGTTTTCATTGTTAGCTCTACAAGATCAATGTAAGGCTGCTTTAGCTTGAAATTGCTCTTTTTGATTGTAAGGAGATCGCGGTTTAGAACGGTTAACAGCATGGGCAGATAAATGGCTTGCTCCATGATATATCTATCCTTCTCCGGAATGCGTGTCATAATTAATCTTCTCCTTGTAATCGTGATAAGAACAAATGTTCTATTCAAATAGTACAATATTTGCATAGTCCTTTCAAGCTGGTTTAAAATTTTTATGGCTTTGCTTATTTTTCTACAAAAATTAAATTAAATGCATTTTGTCTTGAAGGGAATTTATTTCTGATGGCGAAATAATAAGTAGCTAATAAAGGGAGGAAGAGTGTATATGGGAAAATGGGAAAAGATAACATCAGATGATTTATACAGATTAAAATCAATTGTAGATCCACAAGTGAGCCCAGATAAAAAAGGATTCTTGTATGTGGAAACAGGAATTTCTGAAGAGAAGGATGCTTATTATTCCAATATTTTTTATAAAAGCTTAGAGGAAAGCGGTCAAACACTGCAGTGGACATTTGGAGAATACCGCAATACATCACCAAGATGGTCGCCGAATGGAGAGGAAATTGCTTTTTTATCTAATCGCAGCGGCAAAAACCAAATTTTTGTGTTAAACAAAAATGGAGGGGAAGCAAAACAGCTTACTTTTGTGCGCAATGGTGCATCAAACCCTGTTTGGTCAGCAGATGGAACGAAATTAGCATTTCAAACAAGCATTGGAAAAGACGAAAGCCTGCAAGATAAAGAAGGGAAAGAAAAGACAGAAAAAAAACCAGTTGCTTTAGCATTTGATAAAATGAAGTATAAGTCAGACAGTGCTGGCTTTTGGGATGGAAGCTACAGCCATGTTGCTGTCATCAATAAAGAAACAGGCGAGCTTGAGGAAATTACTTCAGGAGAAAATGACTATCATTTGCAAAGCTGGTCTCCTGATGGAAAATATCTTGCTATTACTGCAGACGATAGTGAGGACAAGGATTTCAGCTTTGCTACAGACGTATATCTGTACATATTAGAAACAAAAGAATGGAAAAAGATAACGGCAGGAAATGGCCAGTACGGAAGAGTAACATGGTCGCCTGATAGCAAAAAAATCGGAATTATCGGCGGCGGCCGCGAATATGAAAATGCAACATTGTCCAAAATATACACTTATGATTTGCAAACTGAGGCACTTCGCTGTTTAACGGAAGGCTGGGACGTAAATGTCGGCGATTTTGCAATTGGCGATTTTCAGCAGGGAACTGTGACACCAGGAATCCTCTGGGGTGAAGACAACAGAAGCTTTGTTTTCCTTGCATCAGATCACGGCAATACGATCGTTTACTTTGGCAATGAAGATGGCGAAATTTATCCAAGCTTGATAGATAATCAGCATGTGTACGGACTTTCCACAGGCGGAAGCTTGAAGCAGGCGATAGTAGCAATCAGCACGCCAACAGAACCAGGTGATCTTTACAGTCTGAACCTGGAAACAGGTGGGGTAGAAAAGCTGACAGATGTTAATAAAGAGTTTGCAAAAACGCATATCTTTGCTGCTGCAGAGCCAATTGAACTGACATCCAGAGATGGCTGGGATCTTCATGGCTGGCTAATGAAGCCTGCTGATTTTAAAGAAGGAGAAAAATATCCGCTTGTACTTGAAATCCATGGTGGTCCACATGCGATGTATGCTAACTCGTATTTCCATGAGTTTCAAACACTTACAGCAAATGGTTATGCTGTGTTGTTCATTAATCCACGGGGAAGTCACGGATATGGTCAGCACTTTGTTGATGCGGTCAGAGGCGATTATGGTGGAAAGGATTATGAAGATATCATGGATGCCGTTGATTTCGCCTTAGAAAACTTTGATTTTATTGATGAAACACGCCTGGGAGTAACAGGAGGCAGCTATGGTGGATTCATGACAAACTGGATTGTCGGCCATACAAACCGCTTTAAAGCCGCTGTCACACAGCGTTCTATTTCTAACTGGATCAGCTTCTACGGGGTAAGTGATATTGGCTATTATTTCTCTGAATGGCAAATCAAAGCTGATCTAAATGATATAGAAACACTATGGAAGCATTCTCCGCTAGCATATGCGAATAATATTGAAACACCATTGTTAATCTTGCATGGAGAAAAGGATTTCCGCTGCCCAATTGAGCAGGCAGAACAGCTGTTTATAGCACTGAAAAAGCAGAAAAAGACAACGGAATTTGTCCGTTTCCCAGAATCCAACCACGAGCTGTCCAGAAGCGGCAAACCAACATTGCGCATATCCCGCTTGGATTATATTAATAACTGGTTTATTGAGTACTTATAAGAAAAGAAAATAGAAAATAGAAAATAGCTATTGTATAAAAGGGAAATGGATCTTCGCTGCACGGTGAGACTGTTACAGGAATGGTGAGAAGTAAGTACCTAGCAGACGGTTTAGCGCAGTAGTGGCTAAGTAGTTCGCCCCCGGCTGAGGAAAGCCTGAAGCGGAAATCAATATCCCCTGCCTTAAGTGAAACAAGCATCTTCAAAGGTGTTTATCTGATATTAACGCTTGCCATTGTCGGCAGGCGTTTTTTATTTATGTTTATGAAGGCATGTATGTATGGTAAATAGTCGTATATTATTTTAATATTACTGAAATGTAAATAAAAAATATGGAAATTAAATGTTTGCATATCTATTTATCTGATAAGATAATAGATAATACCTAAAAACACAGAAAAATTTCTGACTGTTAATGAAAAGGGTTATTTATTACTTTTAAAGGCAACAATTTGAAGAAGAAACTTTTGTTGATAATTTAACGTTAAATAGATATAAGAATGAAGAAAGAAAGGAAACAATAAGGGATGGAGAGATCAGAATATAGACAAACAAGGAAGAAAAAAAGAAAGTTACGAAAAGGCCGAGTCTTTTTTTTGTTTCTTGTCTTGTTAGTAATATTTGCGGCTGTATACATATTTGTTCAGTATAACGCAGGGAAGAATAAGGCACTGGAGAATGGTGCAATCGAAAAGGTTGAATATGAGTTTAACGGGGAAAAGGATCAGTATGGCGGCACAAATGTCCTGCTCCTAGGTAGTGACGCCAGAGAAGGAGACAAGCAATCACGTACAGATACCATCATGGTAGCCCAGTTTCATCCAGAAAAAGGCACCTATAAGCTAATCTCCTTAATGAGGGATATGTATGTTGATATACCGGGATATGGAAAAGACAGAATAAACACCGCTTTTACAAGAGGTGGACCAGAGCTGTTGAGACAAACTATTAAGGAAAACTTTGATGTTGATCTCCAATACTATGCCATTGTTAATTTCCAAGGGTTTGAGGCACTTATTGATGAGGCATTTCCAGATGGTGTTGAGATAGATGTGGAGAAGAAAATGTCTAAAAACATTGGGGTTACATTGGAGCCAGGGTTGCAAAAGCTGAACGGGAAGCAGCTTCTCGGATATGTGCGTTTTAGACATGACGCTATCTCTGACTTTGGAAGAGTCCAAAGACAGCAAAAGGCACTCGAGGCACTCGCCTCTCAAATTTCGGGTGTACAGACTGTCGCAAAACTGCCTAAATTGGCGGGCGTCATGATGCCTTATATCAATACGAGTATGAATACAAAGGATATAATTTATGTAGGATCTGATTTAATTCGCCATAAAAACCAAGAGGTAGAAACATTGAGAATACCGGTAGACGGTACATATCAGGATCTGAGGGTCAATGGGGCTGCCGTTCTCGGTGTAGATATAGAAACAAATAGGGCTGAAATCCAGGATTTTTTATCAAAATAAATGAGAGACTTTAGGCATAAACTCTAATAACTGGTATAAAAGCCCACTAACAAGAACGCAATAAGTCGTCCACAGAAATAAACCTGCTTGAAATGATATGCCAAGGAGTTTTCGTTATGGATATAGCTACATTAAAAGAATGGTTTACACTAGAAAATATTATGCAATTATTAGAAAGCTATCGGGCATTTGGTCCATTGCCAGGCATTTTACTGCCATTGCTGGAATCTTTTGTTCCCTTCTTGCCACTTTTTCTGTTCATTTTGGCAAATGTGAATGCCTTTGGTTTCTGGCTTGGCTTTCTGTTTTCCTGGATAGGCACTTGCGGAGGGGCACTGCTTGTCTTCTTGCTTGTCAGAAAGTATGGCCAAAAGAGGCTTTTAAGCTTTATTCGCAATCATAAGAAAGTGCAAAAGCTAATGATATGGATAGAGAGGCATGGATTTGGACCTTTATTTATCCTGCTGTGCTTTCCATTCACCCCTTCAGCATTAGTGAATATTGTAGCAGGACTTTCGCGGATAAAGGTGAAGCAGTACTTTCTCGCCATTGTTGCCGGTAAACTTGTGATGATCATTACTATCAGCTTTATTGGTTATGATCTACAGGCAATGATTACACAGCCGATTCGTACAATTCCTGTTGCCATTGCGATTTTTGTGTTATGGTTTGTAGGAAAAAGGGTCGAGGCCAGAATGAATGTTACTGCAGAAAAAGAAAGAGAACAAGGGAATTAATGTTTATACAAGGCATGGAGGAGATAGCATTTGAAAGAAGCAATAAAAAGAGAGGGCATAGAGTGGTTGAAAGCATTTGCTATCGGAATTGTCATCTTTGTCATTATTCGAGCATTCTTCTTCTCTAATTACGTGGTGGAAGGCGAATCGATGATGCCTACCTTGCAGGATGGGGATAAACTAGTTGTCAATAAAATCGGTTATAAAGTCAGTGATTTCCATCATTTTGATGTGATCGTTTTCCATGCGAATGATAAAGAGGACTATGTTAAAAGGGTGATAGGTATTCCAGGGGATAAGGTGGAATATAAGGATGATCATCTTTATATTAATGGGGAAAAATATGAAGAGAATTTTTTGGATGCTTACCGAAGTCAAGTGAGTGCTGGAAAGCTGACAGGCGACTTTACTCTTGAAGAAATCACAGGAGAAGAAACAGTGCCACAAGGAAAGCTGTTTGTTCTTGGAGATAATCGTTTAGGCAGCTGGGACAGCAGACATTTTGGATTTATTAACATTGATCAGGTAGTCGGAAAAGTCAGCTTACGGTACTGGCCGCTCCGTGATATTCAGTTTAATTTTTAAGAATAGGTGCTCATTTGAGCGCCTATTTTTTTTTGATTAAAGAGAGGGTTCAGTGAAAATATTGGCAAGTGCTAGGAGTATTCTTTAGTAGGGCAAACATTTGTTTCTATGATATTATAAAAAGAGAAATTAAGTGTTCGAGGAGGCAATTATGTCTGTTAGATTATTAGCTGGACGATCAGGCAGCGGCAAGACTGCCTTTTGTATAGATTCTATTCGGGAAAAGCTGTTTGCAGATCCAGAAGGTAATCCTATTATCTATTTAGTACCAGATCAGATGACATTTATGTCAGATCAAAACTTAGCAGGAAGTGAAGGACTTGGCGGCATGTTCCGTGCCCAAGTGTACAGTTTTACAAGACTTGCATGGAGAGTATTGCAGGAAACAGGAGGCATCTCCAGACAGCATATAAACAGTGTCGGTATCAGCATGCTCATTCGCAGCATTATTGAAGAAAAGAAAGAGGAACTGTCATTATTCAAAAAGGTGGCAGATAAGAATGGTTTTATTGGCCAAGTGGAACAGCTGGTTACAGAATTCAGGAGATATTGTGTGACACCAGAGGAACTCGGTGGCAGACAACAGGGTATTGCTGAAGCAGGAAATACAGATAGAGCTCTTTTGGACAAACTGCATGATTTAGAGATTATTTACCAAAGCTTTGAGGAAAACATGCTTGGAAAATATATTGATGGAGAAGATTATTTCCGCTTGCTTGCAGAGAAGGTCAGCAGCTCGGAATATTTAAAAAAGGCAGAGGTCTTTATTGATGGCTTTTATAGCTTTACGCCACAGGAGTATTTAATCCTTCAGCAGCTTATTCAGACATGCAAGAATGTAACCATTACCTTTACAGTGGACGAGCCTGAAAGAAACAGTTTTGCAAATGAGTTAGATCTCTTCAGAATGTCAAAGGAAACCTACGCAACCATTTACTCATTTGCAAGACAATTGGGCGTTGAAGTGGAAGAGGAGATTTTTGGTGAGATACACAGGGATATGCACGAATCCCTTAAACATATTGAAGCGCATTTTGACAGCAGACCGGCAGTTCCTTATTCAGGAGATTCTGCTGTGCGTTTTGCTGAAAGTGTCAATCCACGAGCAGAAATTGAGGGTGTTGCTCGGGAAATCAAGAAGCTTATTCGACAGCAGGGCTACCGCTATCGTGACATCAGCCTTTTATCCCGTAATACGGGTGAATATCAAAATATCATAGAAACTATTTTTGCAGATTATGAAATTCCTTTTTTTATTGACCAGAAAAGAACGATGCATTTTCATCCCCTTGTTGAGTTAATTCGCTCTACATTGGAAATTATTGAAACAAACTGGCGGTATGAGCCTGTGTTTAGGGCGGTTAAGACAGAGCTGCTGTTTCCATTGCATATGCGTAAGAGCAATATAAGAGAAAAGGTAGATAAGCTGGAAAACTATTGCTTGGCATACGGCATAAAAGGAGATAAGTGGACAAGAAAAGAGCGCTGGAAATACAGGAGATTCCAAGGGCTTGAATGGGATCAAGGCGTTCAGACAGACAGTGAAAAGCAGATGGAGCAGGAGCTGAATGAACTTCGTCTCTCCTTGGCTGCGCCAATAATGCGGCTGGCAAACAGGCTAAAGAGGGCCAAGACAGGAAGAGCGAAGTGTGAAGCATTATATCTTTATTTAGAAGAGCTTGAGGTTCCGGAGAAAATGGATTTATGGAAGGTCGAGCTGGAAGAGAAGGGGGAGCTTGTTAAAGCAGGCGAGCATGACCAGGCATGGAATAGTATTGTAGATTTGCTTGATCAATTTGTGGAAATTCTTGGCGAAGAGGAAATGGCAAGAAAGCAATTTGCGACCATTTTGGATGCAGGACTTGATACCTTAAAGTTTTCCTTAGTTCCACCGGCAATTGACCAGGTGTTAATTGCTGATTTAGAAAACTCCCGTCTTGGCAGGATAAAAGCAGCATTTGTAATCGGTCTGAATGAAGGTGTATTTCCTGCTAAGTTTACAGATGACGGGATATTTGCAGACAGTGACAGAGAGAGTCTTGTTGAAGCAGGCATGAAGCTTGCACCGACAAGCAAAACGAGATTGCTTGATGAAGAGTTTCTTGCATACAAGGCGTTCACTGCTGCCTCAGAACGACTATATTTAACATATCCGCTGGCAAATGACGAAGGCAAGTCATTACTTCCATCCTTATATGTAAAACGGATGCGTGATCTTGTTCCTGAAGCAAAGACGCTTTACTTTATGGCAGATCCGAAGGAATTATCTGAGTTAGGTCAGCTAGGCTATGCGGTTGACTTAAAAACAAGCTTGTCCTATTTAAATGGTCAGCTGCAGCTAAAGAAAAGACATTATCCAATTTATGATTTTTGGTGGGATGTTTACAATGCCTATATAGACAACGACCAATGGAGGGCAGCTGCTAAAAAGGTATTCTCAAGCCTGACATATCAAAACAGAACGAGCTCATTAGCAGATGAAACGAGCACAATGCTCTATGGGGAAAGCATTACAGCTAGTGTTTCAAGAATGGAATTGTTTCAGTCATGTCCGTTCTCTCATTTCGCCACACATGGACTAAAGCTGAAGGAAAGACAAGTATATAGGCTGGAGGCTCCTGCAATTGGAGATTTATTTCATGCTGCCTTAAAATACATTGCCGAAACAGTTTTGCATGAAAACATGATGTGGTCTGACCTGACAAGAGAGCAGTGTGAGATGCTTGCAAAGGATGCAGTTGAAATGCTGGCACCGAAATTGCAGAATGAAATACTGCTAAGCACGAACAGGCACCATTATATTAAAAGAAAGCTTGAACAGATTATCAGCCGAGCATCCTTTATCTTAAGTGAGCATGCGAAATACAGCGGGTTTGCTCCTATTGATCTAGAGCTGGAGTTTGGACCAAAAGGAAAGCTGCCGCCAATGGGCTTTTCACTAAGAAACGGCACGAAAATGGAGCTAGTGGGAAGAATTGACCGTGTGGATAAAGCGGAGCTCAATAATGAAGTATATTTGCGTGTCATTGATTATAAATCGAGCGCACATGAGCTGAACATGAACGAAGTATATTATGGTCTGTCTTTACAGATGCTGACATACCTGGATCTTATCATTTCAAACAGCAGCATCCTTGTAGAGAAGGAGGCAAATCCTGCTGGAGTATTGTACTTCCATGTTCATAATCCAGTCTTGAGTACTAAAAAAGTATTGACTCTTGATGAAATCGAGGAGGAGCTGTTCAAAAAATTTAAGATGAATGGCTTGATGCTCGGTAAAGAGGATGTTATTAAGCTGATGGACGGCAGTCTCGAAAAAGGAGACTCGCCAATTGTGCCAGCAGGTGTTAAAACAGACGGCACATTGACGAAGCGCTCTAAGGTTGCCAGCAGGGAGGACTTTTCATCTCTGCAAAAATTTGTTCGTCATAAATATGTGGAAACAGGTAACAAAATTATCGGCGGGAATGTGGAGATTGCTCCATACCAGCTGAAGGAAAAGTCGCCATGTACTTTTTGTTCATTTAAGTCTGTTTGCCAGTTTGATGAGGGGCTTGAATCAAACCAATATCGAAAACTGCAAACCTTCTCGAAGGAAGAAGCACTTGAATTAATTAGAAAGGAGGCAAATGCAAATGAAAATAATTGATATTCCAGAGAAACCAGTGGATGCCACGTGGACAGATGACCAATGGAAAGCGATCATGCTGAGCGGCAGCGATATTTTAGTAGCGGCAGCTGCCGGTTCAGGAAAAACAGCAGTCCTTGTAGAAAGAATGATTCGCAAAATTGTTTCAGACAACCCAATTAATGTTGATGAACTGCTTGTCGTTACATTTACAAATGCATCGGCTGCAGAGATGAAGCATCGAATAGGAGATGTGCTGGAAAAGGAAATCAATGCTAATCCGAAATCTCAGCATCTGAAGAAACAGTTGGCACTATTAAATAAAGCGCATATATCAACAATCCATTCCTTTTGTCTAGAGGTTATTCGTAAATATTATTACATGATTGATCTTGACCCAGGCTTCCGAATAGCAGATGAAACAGAAGCACAATTAATGCGGGATGAATGTGTGGAAGACCTGTTTGAAGAAGAGTACGGCAAAGATGAGAATCTCGCTTTCTTCGATTTGGTTGATGCTTTCACAAATGACAGAAGTGATGATGCTCTGCAAAAAATCATTCAGGAAGTGTATGACTTTTCGCGGGCAAATCCGTCTCCATCTGCTTATTTAGGGTCATTGGCACAAATGTATGACATAGAAGAGTCGGCGGCAATAGAAGAGCTTCCATTTGCTAAAGAGTTACTTGTAAGTATAGAGCTTCAATTGGATGGTGTCAGACAGCTTTTGGAGTATGGTTTGGAATTAACGAAGCGACCGGGCGGGCCTGCGCCAAGGGCAAGTAATTTCCTTGATGATTTAAGCCTTTTGGACATTATTCAACAAGCGAAAAACGACTCATGGAAAACATTATATGAAGCAATGCAAGGATTGAAATTTTCTAGAGCCAAGGCTTGCAAGGGAGACGAGTACGACCCTGCTTTAATAGAAGAAGCTCAGAAGATAAGAGAAAGAGCCAAGAAAATACTGCAGGAAATGCAAAGCGAATTATTTGGCAGACTGCCTGAAGGCTTTATCAAGGATATGCGAGAAATGAAGGTCCATGTGGAAACATTGACAAGGCTTGTTGCAGCCTTCTCTGAGCGGTTCCAGAAAATGAAATCGGAAAAGGGCTTAGTTGATTTTGCTGACCTTGAGCATTATTGCTTGGAAATATTACGTAATACAGAAACAACGGAATTAGAGCCTTCTGTTGCAGCCTTATATTACCGCAAGCAGTTTAAAGAAGTACTAATCGATGAATATCAGGACGTCAATATGGTGCAGGAATCTATTCTCCAGCTTGTGACAGCAGACAGCGAATCAGATGGCAATCTGTTTATGGTTGGCGATGTGAAGCAGTCCATTTATCGATTCCGCCTTGCAGAACCGAACTTGTTTCTGGCTAAATATAATCGCTTCCAGGAAGACGAGGATTCTGGTAATAAGATTGACCTTGCAAGGAACTTTCGCAGTAGAAGAGAAGTTTTGGACGGTACAAACTATTTATTCAAACAGATAATGGGTGTTAAAGTCGGGGAAATTGAATATGACAAGGATGCAGAACTGGCAAAGGGAGCTTCATACCCAGAGGAGACCACCTATCCAATTGAACTGGCACTTGTCAATCAGAATACTTCTGTATCAAGTGACGAGGCAGAAGGAGAAGACAGCGAGTTTGATGCACTTGAATTGGAACAGTCTCAGTTGGAAGCGCGCGTGATTGCCCAAAAAATGAAGGAGCTGTTCGACCAAAAGCAGGAGGTGTATGACGCAAAAACGAAATCTTACCGACCTGTGATGTACAAGGATATGGTCATTCTTTTGCGTTCCATGACATGGGCACCTGCTATTATGGAGGAATTGAAGCAGTTTAATATCCCAACATATGCTAATTTGACAACAGGCTATTTTGAGTCAACCGAAGTGAATATTATGATGTCATTGCTGAAGGTAATTGACAATCCATATCAGGATATTCCGTTAGCAGCAGTGCTTCGTTCACCAATTGTCGGCTTGACGGAAGAAGAGCTGAGTAAAATCCGAATTGCCCAAAAGCAAGGAGCATTTTATGATGCTGTTAAAGCTTTTATGGGAGCAAGGACAGCAAATACAGAGGAGGTGTATGAAAGAATTGCACCATTCTTTAGTATGCTCCATGAATGGCGTACAGAAGCAAGGCGAGGAGCTTTGTCAGATTTAGTATGGAGACTGTACAGAGACACTCATTTTTATGATTTTGTTGGCGGTTTGCCTGGTGGAAATCAGCGACAGGCTAATTTAAGAGCCTTGTTCGATCGTGCTCGTCAATATGAATCCACCTCTTTCCGCGGGCTGTTCCGCTTCTTGCGTTTTATCGAAAGAATGAGAGACAGAGGAAATGACCTTGGAGCTGCAAGGGCATTGACAGAGCAAGAAGATGTTGTGCGGATTATGACAATCCACAGCAGTAAAGGGCTTGAGTTTCCATTTGTTTTCCTTGCAGGTATTGGAAGAGAATTTAATACGATGGATCTCCGCAAGCCGTTTTTGCTTGATAAGGATCTTGGCTTTGCAACGAAGTACATTCATGCCAAAAAGCGTATATCTTATCCTTCTTTACCACAAATAGCATTTGTGAAGAAAAAGAGAATGGAGCTTCTAGCAGAGGAAATGCGGGTACTTTATGTGGCATTGACAAGGGCTAAAGAGAAATTGGTGCTAGTCGGTTCTGTCAAAGATATTGAGAAGTCCAAGCTGAAATGGGCACAGGCGGCAGGCCACTCCAATTGGCTTCTTAATGAATTCGACAGGGCTTCTGCACGCTCTTATTTGGATTGGATCGGACCAGCCCTTGTAAGACATAAAGATGCAGCAGGTATTCATTTGGAAAGCTGGTTGGATAAAGGAGAAGTTTCTGTCCATCCATCATCGTGGGAAATACGTATTTTGCCTAAGGAAGAGCTGCTGGCTTTTACTGCTGAAGACTTAGAGGAAGAAGAAGGCTGGCTGGAAAAGGTTACAAACGGAAGAAAAATAGAAGTTTCCTCTGAATATCAGGAACAAATCCAGCGCACGCTTAATTGGAAGTATGCCTTCCCTGAAGGTACAATCTATCGTTCTAAGCAATCAGTGTCAGAGCTGAAAAGACAAAGTGAAAGACTGGATGAGCAAAGCGGAAAAGAGCTAGTTCAAACACGGAGAAAAACAATTTGGAACAGGCCGAAGTTTATGCAGGAGAAAAAGCTGAGTCCTGCTGAAAAAGGAACAGCTATGCATATGGTTATGCAGCATGTTCGCTTGGATGAGGATATATCTGAGGAGAATGTTATACTGCTAGTGGACGAAATGGTAGCAAAAGAGCTTTTAACAGAAGAACAGGCAGAGGCAATTGAGGCTGGGCAAATTGTGTCCTTCTTTAAGACGGAGCTTGGGCAGCGTATGCGTAATGCCAAAAAGCTTGTCCGTGAGATACCATTTAATATCGCCTACCCAGCAAGCTCTGTTTATACGGATTGGCAAGGTGAGGATGAGCCAATTCTTGTCCAAGGAATTATCGACGTATATTTTGAAGATGAAAAAGGGACCGTGCTTCTTGATTATAAAACGGATGCCATTCAAGACCGATTTAAAGATGGTTATCAGGAAGCTAAACCAGTTTTGGAATCTCGCTACCGTGTGCAAATTGACCTGTATGCAGATTCACTTGAAAAAATTCTTAAAAAACCGATCGATGAGAAGTATTTGTATTTCTTTGATGGTGCAAATATCTTGCAGATGTAAACTGCAATTTAGGAGCTGTCCGCTTTTGGACAGCTTCTTTTCTTTCAGCCAATTTGTTATATTTATCATGAATTCCAGTAGAAATGGGAAAAAGATATACATGCACTTCTCTTAAGAAAGGAAGCAATAATGACAAAGGTAAAGAAAAAAATTGGCACATGTGAATTATGCTTAAGAGAGGATGTGGAGACAACAGCGCATCATCTGACACCAAGGGAAATGGGCGGGGCTTACTTAGGAACAGCAGATTTATGTATCCCATGCCATAAGCAAATTCATGCCTTATATACAAATGAAGAGTTGGCTGTAAGGCTGAATAATGTCGCACTGCTGCAAGATGATCCGCAAATAGCTAAGTATTTGGCATGGATAAAAAAACAGCCTTCTACAAAATTGCAGAAGGTGAAAAAATCGAAAGACAGAAGAGGGAGGAAATGATGTTTCTTCATCTTCTGTCTGCTAATTATTGGCTGAGGTCGGCTGGTCAATCAGACTAGTATCTACATAATTAGTTGCACTTAACCCGTTATTAGTAATGATAAATGCACCTGTGTTTGATGCACCTGAGCCTAAAGAAACTTTCGAATTTCCCTTTGGGGATATGAACAATGAATCGCCAAATTGTACGATTCCCTCTCCAACGTTAACAATCTGTACTGGACCTACGATGGCAGGCAAAAAAACCCCTCCTTTAAATGTAATAAAGCTGTTTGGCAACCCGGTTTATTGACTTCCGTTAATGATTGAAGTTCCCGGTGATGAATGTATCTCCTCGAGGGGAATGATGGTCTGGTTCATTAATTCTTCAGAATGTTTTTCGAGCTGTCTTATATGCTTAATCCTCGTTTCAGCATAAATGTGACGGGTGCTGCCAACCTGCAGCAAGGATGATGCTGAAACGGCAGTAATATCAAGATTTTTCACTTTAATAATTGGCTTTGTTTGATGGTACATGATATTGATATTTTCTGTAATTGGCGGAATAGGAATTGGTTCGGAGAAAATGGGATAATCAAAAGGTCCTTCATTGCCAAAGAAAGTCTTTCGCTCCCTCTGTACGGCAAGTGCCCTTGAAAACGCCTGATAATAGGATATGTCTCCGAATTCAACTGTAGATGAAAAGGAAGCAACGTTGAGACGCACATTGTCAACAACAGAAGTTCTTTGCAGCATACTGTCAGCCTTTCGGGATTAGCGGCACAAATGGGCCAATAATCAGTGATTCTGCAGGTGTGTCAAATGTGGATGCAAGCTGTATAGTCTGTACGTCGCCGACAATGCATACAGAGGAGCTTGATACACCGATAATTTTAATATCTCCCACTGCAAGCTCGCGATTGTATACTTGAAAGTTCATTCCTTGTTCCTCCCCTTAACATTATCCGGAATATTGCTTAAGAAAATCTGCACACCATTTTCTATTTCCTGCTTCAATGCAGAAATCACTGCTTCATTTTGCTGATTTGTATCCTCTTCATTTCCAGAAGCTGGCCGTTGCTGCAAATAATATTGTATTCTTGTAGGAAGCTGCTTCGTCACATCCTCTTGAATGAAAGCAATGTAAGCTTCGTCCTCCTCCATACCCAGTTCTGCTTGTTTTCTCATAATCACTTCTGGAAGCTCCATTTGAATATAAGTAAGGAGAGTTTCCTCCAACTCCATCGATCTTGTCATCATTTGCTTAGGATCTATTTGCGGTGGATAAAAGGGTCCGCCAGGCTGAACAGAATTTCCTGGATTAATGGCTAACTCTTCAATCTTCTGCAAATCTGCCGGATTCAAGCCGATGTTGAGTGTCCCATCCAATGTTTCCACTTTAAGCTGATCAAAGCTGTATTCAATACGATCTACTCGAACAGAAGGTCTGTTCTTAAGTTCAGTTACTTCTTTTGTCAGTTCGGTGACAGCTTTCTCCAAGGATACGATTCTTTTTTCTAAGTACTGCAGATAAGATTGTAACTGATCGCCATAATGGTAAAATTGTTGGGACATCATTCGTACCTCCTTAGTTATCTTAAGGTCCTGTCAATGGAACAGAGGGTGACATAACAACACTATCGTCTGCCACATTTACACCAGTAAACGAAGCTGATTCTTCTGTGGCGCTCGGTGCTGATTCAGTGAATCCGCCAGTATTATAAAGATAAGAATTCGGTTTAATAATACCGGAACTGCCAATTTGAAAAACAGATGAGTTTGTAATACCGCCAATTTTAATTGTGTGTATCGTTATTGATTGTTGAATGAAATAATTCATTATTATCACCTTTTCCAATGTCAGAAAAAATTTATGCATTCAAGAAATTGCCTTGATCAATGCCATCATTATCTGTTGTGTTTGTGGCACTTCGATAATTCGTGATATTTAATCCGTCACCTGTGTTGAATGAACCAGAACCAGAAAATGTTTTTGCGTTAGAAATCGGCATTATCTTATAAACATCGCCAATATTAAAGATCGAGCTGCTCCCGATGGATATCACTTGTGCGACTCCTACAATAGCTGGCATAATCAACATCCTTTACATAAGATTCTTTACATTCTATGTGGTGTTTCTGCGGAGTGTGATACATTCGCCCAGCAAATATAGAGCCATCTCCTTTTAACCTATTCAGCTGGAAGGTTGGCCTATGACAAATTCATCTTCATACATTTTAGGACAAAGCCTGTGAGTGAGGTTTGAATACTATTGTCTGAAAGTTTATAATTGAATAAATATTAAACTATATATCTAGGATAAGGACGGGATTACATGAAATTTGCGACAGCTTTACTTAATGCTAAACAAGTTATTGCAGTATTAAATGAGGAGAATAACAGTATTTTGCCACTCAATGATGCAGAGGAAAAGAAATCTGGAAGACGGCCATTTCCAGATGACATGATTCAATGTATTGAAATGGGCAGTGATTTTGTTGAAGGTGCAAAGGAGGTAGCTCTATGGGCAAAAGAAAATAGCGACTGTTTTGTTAAACTGGAGGAGGCACAGCTTATTGCCCCAATTCCAAAGCCTGCAAAAAATATTTTTTGTGTGGGGAAAAATTATGAAGAGCATGCAATAGAGATGGGCAGTAAAGATGATATACCAGAGCATGTCATGGTGTTTACGAAGGCACCGACAACTGTAATCGGACCAAAGGAAACAATACCTTTACATAGTGATGTAACAGAGCAGCTCGATTATGAGGGAGAGCTTTGTGTTGTTATCGGCAAAAAGGGCAAAGCAATTCCGCAGGATAAGGCATTAGAGTATGTGTTTGGCTATACCATTTTGAATGATATTACTGCAAGGGATTTGCAAGCAAGACATAAGCAGTTTTTTATCGGAAAAAGCTTGGACGGAAGTGGACCGCTTGGACCAGTGATTGTCGAGAAATCGGCTATTCCTAATCCAAATAATCTGGACATCTCGACTAAAGTAAATGGAGAAGTTAGACAAAGCTCCAATACAAAGCATTTTATTTTTCCTATTGAAGAAGTAATTAGCGTCTTATCGGCAGGTATGACACTTGAACCAGGGGATTTAATTGCGACAGGAACACCTGCTGGAGTAGGCAAGGGCTTTAAGCCGGCAAGATTTTTGCGTGATGGTGATGTAATAGAAATAGAAGTGGAGGGAATTGGGGTGTTGCATAACACTGTTGGAAAAGATTAACGAAAACTCTACTATAAATGGAGAGAAACGTGCATCCTATTTAATAAGGAGGTGGGCAGATGTTTGGCCAAATCCACTTCATTTCATGGATGCTCACATTAGTTCTTTTCATTGCTGTTTTACTTTTAAGAACAACGGGACAAGTAACATTCAAGAAAATAATACATATGATAACAAGGCTCTTGTATCTGTTCATTATTTTTTCTGGCGTAATGATGCTGTTGCGTGTAGAGACATTTACTGCCATGTATATGCTGAAGGCACTCGTCGGAATTTGGGTTATCAGCATGATTGAAATGATATTAGTCAGGCTGGAAAAGGGGAGAAGAGTAAGAATCCTCTGGGGACAGTTAGCAATTGCTCTTGTGCTCGTCATGTATATTGGGTATGTTGCATTATGATTTGGGAAGCTCTGCTTTGAAAAAAGCAGAGCCTTCTTCTGTTGTTTTAGTATTGACCACCAAAAGAAATATCTGGTAAATTAGCAATAGATTAATGGAATGGGAGAGAGAGACCCCATGCAATCATATTATATAAAGCTAGCTTTATTATTCTCCATGTGGTCAGGGGCACTTATAACCGCATATAAGGACAGCAGTGTTTTTTTTATTTACTTGTTTACCTGCACACTTATGCTTATTTTATATTTCCTTCTGCCCATAATTAGCCAAAAGGTCTATATTTATATCCTTCTTCTTGGCCTGACGCAAGGCTTAATTTTTTTATGGGAGGAAACAATTCCTTTCTATCTTTACATACTGTCTTTTTTCTATTTGCTAGAAATGATGCAGGAGGTAAAGGGGAGAGCGAGTACAGTAGCTTTGATTGTGCTGAATTGCTTAAATATTTTATCAGCCTCTGTGCTTTTTGGGCTGCCAATTCTGCTTGTTATTGTTATAAATGTCTTTTTAGGGTTAGTGATCTATCGACTTAGTGAGGTAAATAAAGAATATAAGCATATTAGAGAGACATATGATTCCTTGCTGAATGACTATAGGGTGCAAAAGCGGAGAGCATTTCATAACGAAAAGACGGCGAGAGCAGAAGAAAGAAGCATGATAGCAAGGGAGATGCATGATGCTGTAGGACATAAGCTAACGGCCCTTATCATGCAGGTCGAGCTGCTGCGTCCAGAGCTTCAGAACGGCTCCTATCCAATTATTAAAGAACTTGCTGCAGAATGTTTGGAGGAAACAAGAAGAGCTGTCCGTCTGCTTCAGGCAGAAGACCTACAAGGGATGTCTGCACTTGTTCATCTAATAAAAAAGCTTGAAAGTGAAAATACCATTCATGTTCATTTTACGGCTAGACAAGGTGTTCTGCGCCTTCAGCTCAGTAACAGGAAAAACGCAGTCCTTTACCGGACAATTCAGGAAGGGCTGACGAATGCCATGAAATATGGAAGCAATCGAGAGGTTTTCTTAAATATTGGCGTATCTCCAATTGGGTATCTTACCTTTGAAATAAAAAATACTTACCATCATAAACATCCGGTACATAAAGGATTCGGCCTTGAAAATATGGCGAAAAGACTTGAGGAAGAAGGCGGAAAGCTGTCAATTCTGCAGCATGACAAGCAGTTTATTTTGACAGGCAGCTTACCTGCAGAGGAGCGGAGTAAATGATTAATGTGTTGATTGCAGAAGATCAGGCAATTGTCAGAAATGGCTTGAAAATGATAATTGAACAAGATAAGGAAATAAAAGTAGTAGCAGAAGCAGCGGACGGCAAGGTAGTACTAGAGCTTGTCAAATCACATCACGTAGACCTTATTTTGATGGATGTCCGCATGCCTGTTATGGATGGACTTGAAGCAACAAAACGAATAAGGGCAGAGTACCCTTCTATTAAAATATTAATTTTGACTACATTTAATGATGAAGAGTATGCCATTAAAGCCTTCCGAGAAGGTGCAAATGGATTTTTGCTGAAAAGTGCTGACGGCGTGTCTCTTATTAACAGCATTAAAAGCTGTCTTGCTGGGGGCATGAGCATACATGATGATGTTGCCGCAAAGGTCATGCCAAAGCTGCTGAAGGAAAACAAGCCTGTAAAGCAAACAGACCTAATCGATATCCTGACTGACAGAGAAATCGAAATTGTTCAGCACGTTGGACTTGGCAAAACGAATAAAGAGATAGCAGGCGAGCTGTTTTTATCTGTCGGAACAGTCAAGAATCAGCTTACACAAATCCTGCAAAAGCTTGATTTGCGAGATCGAACACAATTGGCCATCTTTGCAGTAAAGAATGACCTTATATAACTGGTTTTGGTCTATCTACCTTAAAAATGTTATGATGATTTAGTGTGTTTAGAAAAAAGATGAAATGAGGGTTTTACATGTACAGAAAATCAGAAGATTTTATTGCAGACTGGAATGCGTCTGCACATGGAACATTGCAAGTTTTAGAAGCACTTACAGATGAGAAACTTGGTCAGGCAATTGTTGAAGGCCACAGCACGCTTGGCTGGTTAGGCTGGCATTTATCTACAAGTCCTGCCTTTTTTGCTGGCGTTGCAGGTATTCAGGTAAAACCAGCTACAGATAAAACAGCAGAAACTATCACTGCAGCTGAAATTGTCCAAGCATATAAAACAATTGCTGCAGATATTGCGGAAGCTGCGAAATCCTTAACAGATGAAGTGCTGCTTGAAACAGTCGACACGTTCGGTAGACCAATGACAAAAGGATCTGTACTTGGAACACTAATTCAGCATCAAGTCCATCACAGAGGACAAATGACAGTTCTTTTGCGCCAGGCTGGCTTACCAGTGCCAGGTGTACTTGGACCAACAAAGGAAATGCAAAAACAAGGCTGATTT
The DNA here is from genome assembly GCF_032818155.1 of Niallia taxi. Taxonomy (NCBI): domain Bacteria; kingdom Bacillati; phylum Bacillota; class Bacilli; order Caryophanales; family Bacillaceae; genus Niallia; species Niallia taxi. The sequence goes on along the minus strand of NZ_CP102589.1, from coordinate 3,535,952 downwards.
AAGTATTAATGGTAAAACGTCTCTATCTAAAGGTGGAGGCGTTTTTTTGTGCTTAAGAAAAAGTGACTTAAGTCACTCAATAACTACCGCAATTAATGACCTTTAGGTATAGGAAAAAACTTGTAAAAATATTATGCTGTCATTAGAAAGGATGATGACGATGCTAGAAGTAATTGATTTATCCAAACAGTTTAAACAAACAAAGGTAGTCAATTCGGTCAATCTTTATTTAGAAAAGGGAGAGACAGTTGGTCTGCTTGGTCCGAATGGCGCAGGTAAATCAACGACTATTTCCATGATATCTTCCCTGCTAAAGCCAAGCAGCGGCGATGTTAGGCTGCATAATGAAAGCATTCTGAGAACACCTGAGAAGCTGCGCAAAATACTTGGCGTAGTTCCGCAAGAAATAGCCCTTTATATGGAGCTTACTGCAAGAGAGAATTTAGTTTTTTTCGGTAAGATGCACCGGATTCCCACTAAATTATTACAAACGAGAGTCGATGAAGTGTTGGATATTATTGGTTTAAAGGATAGACAGAAGGATCTTGTTAAGACATTTTCTGGAGGGATGAAAAGACGGTTGAATATAGGTGTTGCCCTTATTCACTCACCCGAAATTATCATTATGGATGAGCCGACAGTCGGTATTGATCCACAATCAAGAAATCATATATTAGAGACAGTGAAACGGTTGAACGAGGAACAAAATATTACTGTTCTCTATACAAGCCATTATATGGAAGAAGTCGAGTTCTTATGTAAAAGAATCTATATCATGGATCATGGTGAAGTTATCGCTTCAGGGTCAAAAGAGGAAATAAAAAATATTCTTTCGGCAGAGACAGCGATTAACATTCATATTGAAATGATAAAGCATCCTTTTGTTGAAAGATTAAGAGACTTACCGAATGTACAGCATCTTTCTATAAATCAAACAACTATCACGTTGATTATTCCAAGGGAAGTCCAGCTTCTGAAGGATATTTTCCGCCTTGCAGAGGAGCATCAGGTGAATGTGCTAGCAGTAAATATCGAAACACCAAGCCTAGAGGATGTATTTTTGCATCTGACAGGGCGAAAGCTTCGAGATTAGGAGGAGAGACAATGTTCTTTCATATGGTGAAAAAGGAAATTCTCATGATATGGAGAAGGCCTCGAGAGCTGGTCGTCCTCCTGCTGATGCCTTTTATATTAATAACAATACTAGGAAGTGCGCTTGGAGCTATTATGGATGGCGGGGAGGATTCTAGCAGCTTGCAGGCAAAACTGTTAGTGCTGCTAAAGGATGATTCTGTGAAAGCCCAGCAAGAAAAAATATCAGAAATAAATGGTTCTTCGTTAAGTCTTGAAGAAAAACAGCTAAAGATTGCGACTGTTTCTTCCATAGATCCTGTTGCTGCTTTTATAAATGAACTGCAAGAAAATAAAGAACTAAAAAAGATTGTGACAGTCACTATCACAGATAAAGAAGCAAAAAAAGGTGAGTACAGCGGAATATTAACCATTCCATCCGGATTTACAGAGCAATTTTATCACAAATTGCTTGATGGCAAAGAGATGTCAGCAGCATGGAGCTTTAAAGAGGAGGACAGCACGTCACTTTCGGCAACTGTTTTAAAAGACATTTTAGAAAGCTACCAGCAGGAGCTTTCTTATGCAAAAACGGCTGCAGACTTAAATATTGATCTTTCACAGGAATCGCAGGGAAATGAACCGGTTTTCGGCAGCATGGAAAGTATCACAAAGAAAAAAGAGGTTGATGCCTTTGCCTATTATGCAATAGGCATGTGTGCGATGTTTGTGTTTTATGTAGCTTCAACTGTTGCCGGCTTTGCCTTTCAACAAAAAGAGGATTATATGTACCAGCGTATTCTGTTGGCAAATGTATCTCCATATACATTTTTCCTTGGCATATTTGTATCTGCCTTTTTCCTATCCTTTATACAATTACATTTATTATTTGGATTGTCTGCTGTTATATATGGAGTTGTGTTCTCAAGCTTTATCCAATATTTTTTAGTAACAATCCTGTTAAATATTTTGGCAGCAAGCTTTGCAGTGTTTGCGGCAGCCTTAGCTTTTCGAACAGATTCAAGAAGTGTGCCAACCCTGTTTACTAATTTATTGATTCCAATCTTAGCCTTTATTGGCGGCAGCTATTTTGATCTCAGTGCAATTGGGGGATTTATGGAAAAGCTTGGCGAGTATTCACCAGTTGGTGCTACAATCACTGCCTATATCAAGGTTTACCAAGGCTATAATATTTTAGATATAACAGGACAGATTGAAGCCATACTCCTCTTTAGCGGTGCCTTGCTGCTGGGTGCATTTGCGTTATTAATGAGGAAAAGAGGTGCGATTATATGAACGGCATACTTTGGGGGAAATTCAGAAGGTTTTTGCGTAAGCCAGGGGCATTTTTGATAACAACTATAATTTGTGCAGTCTTTGCTTTTTTACTTGGATCCAGTTCCTTCACAAAGGTAGAAATACCAGTCTTTGCAAAGAACACTAGTAATGCAGAGGCAATCGTGCAGGAGCTAAATAAAAGTGACAGCTTTCAGTTTAAACTAATAGCAGAAAAAGCAGTGTTGCAGCAAATTGAAGATGGAAAATCAGATCTTGGTGCAGACCTTGCAGACGATTCTTATACTGTTTATCGAGCGGCAGATACAGAGACCACTCTCGCAGTAAATCGCTATTTAGAAAAATATTATCAAAACCGCTTTAAAAAACAACAAATTATCAACAATGCACAGGATAAAAAGGAAGCAGAGACAAAGGTGGAGGCTATTGAGAAAGAACCACTACTGCCGATAACATTCGCTAAATCGCAGCAACAAAGCAGCTATGACCAATCTCTGCAGGCGTTGTTTGGTTTCACCTTATTCTTCAGCATATATACCGTGGCAAATACTGTTGTAGAAATTCTCCGGGATAAACAAAATGGCATCTGGGACCGTTTTATCCTATCATCAACAAGCAAGACACAGCTGTATCTTGGACACCTTTTCTTTAGCTTTTTCTTAGGATATATGCAGATTATGCTTATTTTCCTTATTTTCAGATTCGGTACAGGGGTGGACTTCCATGGCAATTTTGCAGTAGTGTTCGGAGTTGTTATTCCTTATTTATATGCAATTGTGGCACTTACAATTTTATTAACAGGGCTTGTCAAAACAGTGAGCCAATTCAATGCATTTATTCCTTTAGTTGCAGTTAGTTTTGCGATGCTTGGCGGAGCATACTGGCCGATGGAAATTGTTAAATCAGACTTTTTGCTCCTGCTCGCAAAATTTGTTCCTGTCACATATGGAATGGAGCTGTTAAAGCGGGGGATTATTGAAGGAGCGGCACCAATGGAGCTGTTGTTTCCTGTTGGTATCTTAATGCTGATGGGGACAGTGATGCTTGGTGTTGGCATACGACTTATTGAACGAAGACATGTATAGAATTGATTTCCCTTCCTTTCTTAGAGGAAGGGATTTTGTATTAGAAAAACCTGCTTATAAAGGAAGGAAATAACAGTAATTTGGTGAATTATTATAGGTTTAGGAAAGGAGGAATGATTGCCATGGTGAAAAAAACAGTTGGGATACTGTTATTTAATGAAGTAGAAGTTCTTGATTTCGCAGGCCCTTATGAAGTTTTTTCCTTAGCTGCGCCACCTGAAGAGCGTGCTAATCATTTCTGCCATGTAGTGACTGTTTCAGAGACAGGGAAGCAGATAAGTGCCAGAAATGGATTAACAGTTAAGCCAGACTATAGCTTTGTGGATCATCCTTACTTGGATATTGTCATCGTGCCAGGCGGATATGGAGCGGAAACAACAGAATTAAGCAATCAGAATGTAATTAAATGGATAAAAGAGCAAGCTGCACACACTGAACTAATTGCCTCTGTCTGCACAGGTGCATTGCTGCTGGCAAAGGCGGGCTTACTTGACAGCAAAGCTGCAACAACACATTGGATGGATGTCGATAGGCTCGAGGCGGAGTTTCCGCTTGTGTCAGTAAAACGTGGAGTAAAATTCGTTGATGAAGGCAGGATTATCACCTCTGCTGGAATATCTGCGGGCATTGATATGTCCTTTCATATATTGACAAGGCTTTATGGCGTAAATGCTGCTGCTGACACGGCTAAAAGCATGGAGTATGAAATTAAGCTTGGGGACTAATGCTTGGAAAAAAGCTAAATAGGAAGTGAAGAAATGATCAAAGAAATTCAAGCAACAGAAAATGATAATAGATGGTGGCAGCCGGATTGTGAAAATTGTTTTGGCTTATGCTGTGTTGCGTTGCCGTTTGGTAAATCATCCGAATTCGCTGAAGATAAGGAGGGTGGGAAGCCGTGTAGGAATCTACGGGGCGATTACCGCTGTGGCATACATGACAAGCTTCGCACAAAAGGCTTTAAGGGCTGTACAGTGTTCGAATGCTTTGGCGCAGGCCAAAAGGTGTCGCAGTTCACCTTTAAAGGAGTAAGCTGGCAAGGAAAGGAAGCAGTGGCAAAGGATATGTTTAAGGTTTTTCCTATCATGCAGCAGCTTCATGAGATGCTCTATTATTTAGAGGAAGCACTGCAGCTTCATGCTACAAAAGAGATAAGACAAGAACTAGAGACGATATTTCAAAAGACAAGCAGATTAACTGAATTAAAACCTCAGGAATTAATGGAAATAAATATTCCTGAAACAAGGGTTATCGTCAATGCGCTCCTTGTGAAGACAAGTGAGCTGTTGCGGCAGAAAATCATAGCGGAAAAAGGCGAGCGTTCAAAAGGAAGGAAGAAGAAAGGCAGTGACTTAATCGGGGCAAATTTACGCAATCTGGACTTACGAGGAGAAAGCTTCAGGGGAGCATGGCTGATTGCAGCAGATTTAAGAAATGCAGATATGCGATACGTTGATTTTATCGGAGCAGATTTAAGAGATGCAGATATAAGGGGAGCTGATTTACGAAACAGCATATTTTTGACTCAAGTCCAGTTGAATGCTGCTAAAGGTGATAAAGATACTAAAATACCGCCAGCATTAATTCAACCAGCACATTGGACTTACTGATTTCATGAGGAATAGTAATATATTCCAATGGTAATTTAATAGTTTTAACAGGATTACTTTGGGAATATATACACTAACACTAAAAAAAGGAGTGAGTCATAATGGAAAACAAATTAGAATCAAAAGTAAATGATAAGCTTCAAAACATGGATAGTGAAAAGAAGGAAGAAATTTTATCAAGCTTTGACGGATTTAAACAATATCTGGCAGACAAGGTAGAAAAAGCAGACAAACTAGGATTAGATCAAGAGCAAATTGCAAAAGCTGCACAAAAAGTAGGAGATTTTCTGGCTGCGAAAGAAGAGCCGCGCAACAGAGAGGAAAAACTGCTGCAGGAGCTTTGGAAAGCAGGAAACGAAGAGGAACAGCACAAGCTTGCTCATATGCTAGTTAAGCTGGTCAGCTAATGAAAGAAACCGCCTAAAAAGGCGGTTTCTTTCATTATTATAAATAATATAGTTTGAAATTAATATCTTGATCATGATTGCCGAATTTTTTTCCGAATATAGTGGCGCCACCAACATGCTCAGCGTCTTCTTTTACCTCAATTCGAAGTGTCCATCTGTCTGTATTAGTATCAAGATCATCTACTGTTATTTGAGACATTGGGTCACCATCAATATAGGTGCCATGATTCGTTATTCGAATTGTTTTAAGCAGGCCGTATTGATTGATGTTATGCGGCCACCAATCAGGTGTGAATTTACCTCTTGTATCAGCAAAATCCCCAGGGCTTCTCCATGTTCCCAACTCAATTCCGTTTAAAGAAAAGGTAATATCTGATGGCCATACATCATTGGCAAATGGAAACTCTGAACAAATTTCCAAGCTTATTTCAAATTGCTGTAATTTCTCGTCTTTTTTCAGGAAGTTGGCAATATTATATTGTACAAATCCTTGTGTAAACCAAAGAATTTCAGCATCCATTCTTTTTGGATCCATAAAATAACGGGGCTCGTCAACTCTGCCGATAAACTCCTTCTCTGTTGCTAGTCCACAAGTCGGCTTTAAATCATAATCGGTATAATGTCCAATTGGTACCGCAGTTTCATATGCAGCAAATGAGTGAAATATCTTTTTCGGAAAATTTATCTCAATATGATCAACTTTAAGTATCGATATTTTTTGTAATCCTGATTTTCCTGGTACTCTTTCTGTCTTAATCAAGCCTGCAACTTCAAGTTTTTTTATATGCTTTGTTACAATAGCACTGCTGATTTCCAATTCTTCGGCAATTTCTTTTATATTCATTTTATTTTTGCTGAGGAGCTGAATGATTTTGATGCGAACTTCGCTGGCAAGTGCTTCATAAACAACTAATGAGGAATTGTCGATTCCTAGTTGCATGGAGATCCCTTCTTTCAATACAAATAGTTAAATTAAATATGTATTATCTTTATAAAAATAACATAAAGATTAATTACTGTAAATATATTGAGATTTATATTTAAATAATAAACAGTTTTGTTAACTTAGTAACATTTGAATCTTATTAAATTTACTTTTTTATTTATTTTTATTAAGTGGTAAGCAGTGACTTTTTTAAAAAAGAGGAAATAATAGGGAAAAGGGAAAATGAAAGTAGCATGTTACTCATATAAGTTTTTAACACTGCTCCTATTGGGACTTACAAGCATGAAGGAGGACGAAATGAAGATAAGAAAGGCAATCATAGAAGATACGAGCGGGATATCTAGAGTGCACGTAGATGCTTGGAGAACGACATATAAAAATCTTATTCCTGATTCCTTTTTGGACCAATTATCTTACGAGGAAAGGGAGCAAATGTGGAAGGTAAATATACCGAATGGCAATGTGTATGTTGCTGAAAATACAAAAGGAAAAATTGTTGGCTTTGCTTGTGGAGGGAAGGAAAGAAGTGGTGAATTTGCAGGGTATGATGGAGAATTATATGCTATCTACATACTTGAGAAATATCAGGGGCAGGGTATCGGAAGGAAACTGACAGAAGCAGTAAAGCATCATTTACGTGAAATTGGTCTGACGAGTATGGTTATTTTAGTACTGGAAGGCAATAAAGCATACCAGTTTTATGAAGCACTTGGAGGTAAGAAGATAGGCATACTGGAAGACACAATTGCCGATAAAGTGGTAAATGAGCTTGTTTATGGCTGGGCAGAAATATAATTGATTGATTAAAGGTTTAGCTATCACCTCGTTGCAAAAAAACCTTCAGCAGAAACTTCTGCTGAAGGTTTTTTACTTAAGA